>NZ_JAGPYR010000012.1:0-164878 GCF_020312125.1 Pseudomonas sp. P135 | reverse complement strand
CGAGTTTTGCCTGCTCTGTATATTTACCCATGACGCCTCCAAAGGTTGCATCCAACCTTCGGGGGTCACACCAGAGCGTGAGGAACGATAGTCATCAGTTTCCGGGCCGTGCCTTTAGCCAAATTGCTCTGAAGCGCTTTTCAACCGCGATGGCACTGACGACGCAGAGTGCGACGTAAGTGACGGCTGAGGCCCGGATCAGTGTCAGGACGAAGGAACCCGACGAAGTCGGGCCGGAAACAGGAGCAAGGGGGTTTGCCTACTTTGGCCCCATCAAAGTAGGTCGCCGAGGGGCGAAAAGGTGAACTGAGCCGAACGTCAATCCAGCTGACATCGCAGAACAGCCGTGTGACGCAGAGCGTCACGAACTGCATGCCAACGCATTAGCACGATAGTCATTGTCCAGACGCCCCATTTTCAGGGGCTTTACTGGCCTCTTCGCGAGCAAGCTCGCTGCCACGGCCTTCGGCCAGAATCAGGAGCAGACCTGTGTATCGTCAGCTATCAACGGCCAGCGCGGGACTCACGGATGTAGAAGCGGGCCTTTTCGGACTTCTCGGTGCAGCCTTCAAACGCCTCGAACTGCTGCTGAGTCTTGGCCCCCGTCAGCAACGACAAGGCCTTGGAGTAACTGACCGTTCCGGCGAAGCCTTCAGCCTTGGCCAGATCCAGCTCATGCCAGGCCGCGTCGAGCTGAGTGGCACAGCTGTCGCGATATCCGGTCTTGCCAGCACAACCTGCAAGAACCAAAACAAGCAATGGCAGACAGATAAGGGCTTTCATGCGGGTGTTACCTCAAGAGAGAACAGGGAGTGTGCGGCTTTGACGGTGCGCGGCAGTAAAAGTGCCGCAGCACGGGGCTCTGCTCGCTTTTTTCATCTAGTGATCAGCGAGCAGACGATACCCTATTCCAGGCTCGGTGAGGATGAACCGCGGAGCGGTCGGATCGTCCGCCAGCTTCTGCCGCAAATGCCCCACCACGATACGCAGATAGTGACTGTCTTCAGTGTGCGTAGGCCCCCAGATATCCTTGAGCAGTTGCTGCTGGGTGATGACCCGCCCGGGATGCCGCGCCAACTGCGCCAGCACCGCATATTCCTTGCGGGTCAGCGCCACTTCGAGACCGTCGAGCAGCACGCGCCGATAGGCCAGGTCGACGGTGAGCGGCCCGAACTCAAGCGCAGATTCGGGCTTATCGCTGCCCGACGCCTGCCTGAGCAGCGCCCTGACCCGGGCCAGAAACTCCTGAATGCCAAACGGCTTGGTCACGTAGTCGTTGGCGCCGGCGTCCAGCGCCTGGACTTTCTGTGCCTCACTGGCGCGCACCGAAAGCACCAGCACCGGCACCGCCGACCACTCGCGAAACTCGCTCAGCACCTGTTGACCGTCCATGTCCGGCAGTCCAAGGTCGAGCACCAGCAAATCCGGTTTATTCAAGGCAGCCTGAGTCAGACCCTCGGCGCCCGAGGCAGCTTCCAGCACCTTGTAACCCTGCGACGCCAGACTGATGCGCAGGAACTTGCGAATCTGCGGCTCGTCGTCGATGACCAGAATGGTGGTCGCCTGGCTCAAGCGGACTCCTCCAGTTCCACATCCGGCTGCGCCTGCAGCGGCAGAAACAGCGTGATGCGCGTACCCAGCCCATCAATACCCTCCTCGACCGAAAGCCGTCCGCCATGCGCGCCGATCATGCCCTGACAGATCGCCAGCCCCAGCCCGGTACCCTGCCCGCCGCGATCGCCACGGGCAGCGGTGTAGAACATGTCGAAAATCTTCGCTCGTTCCTCTTCGGGAATACCGGGGCCTTCGTCACTGACCGAGAAAAACAGTTCACTGTCGACCACACCGGCCGCTACCTGCAAGCGTCCATCGACGGGTGAAAAGCGCGCAGCGTTCTCAAGCACATTGACCAGCGCCTGCTCGATCAGCGCCGCGTGCACGTACAGCAGCGGCAGCTCGCCAGTCACCTGGGTGCTGACCTGCAAGGGCGCCAGTACGGCACGCAACCGGTTGAGCGCGCTACCGACGATATCGGCGGGCGACACCCAGTCGCGGGCCAGCTTCAGCGCACCGTGCCCCAGACGCGTCATGTCCAGCAGGTTCTGGATATAGCGGTCCAGGCGCTCGGCTTCATCGCGGGTGCCTTCCAGCAGCTCGCGGCGATCCTCCAGTGGAATGGCTTCACCCAGGGCCAGCAGGCTGTCGATGCTGCCGCGCATCGAGGTCAGCGGGGTACGCAGGTCGTGGGACACCGAGGCCAGCAAGGCACTGCGCAGTTGCTCGGTTTCACCGTGCAGGCGCGCCGCCTCAAGCTCTTGCGCCAGTTGCGCACGGGCCAGCGCCTGCGCCAGTGGCTGGGTCAGTGCCGCCAGCAGACGTCGATGCTGCGCGGTGAACGACTGGCCTTCCCGCGCGCAGACCCCAAGTAGAGCCAGCGGCCCTTCTTCTGCGGTGATCGGCCACCACCACCAGCGTCCGGACGGCAAGGTGCCAGTGCCACTGCCCGCAGGTTGATCGTGCTTCCAGGCCCAGTCGGCGGCAGCACGCTCGGCTTCCGAGAAGGTCAGCGGCCCACCGGTTTCGACCACCCTGCCGCCCTCTCCGTCGCGGCCGACCAGGCACAAGTGCAGTTCCTTCCAGCCGGAAAAATGCTGCTCGGCGGCGCTGAATACCGCCTTGCGGTCGGTGGCGGCGGTCATCTTGCGCGACAGGTCGAGCAGTTCGCTGGTCTGTTCCTGGGTATCGCGCAATGCCTGCAACTGCCTGCGCTGGCGTGCTGCGAGCTTGCCGGTCAGGGCCGACATCAGCAGGAAGAACAACAGCGTCAGCACGTCTTCTTCGCGCTGGATGTTCAGGGAAAAGCTCGGCGGAATGAACAGAAAATCATAGGCCAGGAACGATAACCCGGCACAGGCCAGCGCCGGGCCCATGCTGCTGCGCACGGCGACCAGCAATACCGCAGCAAGAAAGATCAGGGAAATGTTCGGCAGCGCCAGCACGCCTGCAACGCCCCAGGCGACCAGACTGGCGATCAACGTGGCCGCGAAGGCCAGACCGTAATCGAACCACACGACTTCGCGGGCCGGGCGCGCACGCGGCGGCTGATCGGGCAGTTCCTCGCTGTCGTCGAGCACCGAGATTTCCAGCCCATGCCCTTCACGCAACAAGCGCGCCGCGACGCCGCCACCAAACACGCGGCGACGCCAATGCCGACGCGACTGGCCGACCAGCACCACGCTGGCACGTCGTTCGATGGCATGCTGAACCAGCGTTCTGGCAACCTCCCCGGCACGCAATGAAACCGCCTCGCCGCCCAGCCGCTCGGCCAGTTGCTGAGCGCTTTGCAGGCGCGCGCGTGACTGCTCGTCGAGGGTTTGCCCATCGTCCACATGCACGGCGCTCCATGGCAGATGGCGACGCTGGGCAACCCGACTGGCATGACGCACCAGGCGCTCGGCATGGATATCGCCATCGATGCCCACCAGCATCCGCCCGCGAACCGCCGGGGCCGACTGGCCCAATTGCCGGTAGCCCTGCGCCAGATCGTTATCGACCTGCGCCGCCGCTGTCTGCATGGCCATTTCGCGCAACGCGGTGAGGTTGGTCTGGGTAAAAAAGGCATCGATGGCCGCGCGCGCCTGCTCCGGCACGTAGACCTTGCCGTCGCGCAGGCGCTCCAGCAGTTCGCGGGGCGGCAGGTCGATCAGCACCAGTTCAAAGGCTTCCTGCAGCACCCAGTCCGGCAGGGTTTCACGCACCTGCACGCCGGTGATGCCGCGGACATGGTCATTAAGGCTTTCAAGATGCTGGACGTTGACCGTGGTGTAGACGTCGATACCGGCGGCGAGCAGTTCCTGAATGTCCTGCCAGCGTTTGGCGTGTCGACTGCCGGGTGCATTGGTGTGCGCCAGTTCGTCGACCAGCACCAGGCTCGGCGCAGCCTTGAGCAGCGCGTCGAGGTCCATTTCTTCGAGGGTCATGCCGCGATAATCAGTGCGCAGCAAGGGCTGTTGCGGCAGGCCGCTGAGCAGCGCCTCGGTTTCTGCGCGGCCATGGGTTTCGACCACGCCCGCCAGCACCTTTACGCCTTGGCGCAGCTGCGCATGAGCCGCCTGGAGCATGGCGTAAGTCTTGCCCACCCCTGGCGCGGCGCCGAGAAAAACCTTCAGCCGCCCGCGCCCCTCGCGGGGCAGCTGGGCCAGCAGTGCGTCAGCTCGACCGGAATCACTCACGTTGGTTACCACCCTCTTTCTGATCAGCTACAGCTTAGTGAATCTGCTGCGTACACGGCGCACTTTGTTACAGCTGCGCATTGCGCGGTGCAGACGGTAACTGATTCAGGCTCATATTCAAGGCCAATACGTTAACCACGGGTGGGCCGATCAGCGGACGCTGGGTATTGGCGTCGATCAGCGCCTGCACTTTGTCCAGCGGCAACTGCCGGGTCGCGGCAACGCGACCGGCCTGCCAGGCCACCGCTTCAGGCGAGAGGTGCGGGTCAAGGCCGCTGCCGGAGGTGGTCAGCAAGGCCATTGGTATCGGTTCCTGCGAGGCGTTGGCCAGTTTCGCGGCATCCTCTTTCACGCGTGTCGCCAGCGCCGGGTTGCTCGGTGCGAAGTTGCTTGCGCCACTGGCCACGGTCGCGAATGCGCCAGCCGAAGGACGCGACTGAAACCACTCATCGCCGGTGAATGACTGGGCGATCAGCGCCGAGCCGCGCACCTTGCCCGACGTGTCATACACCAGGCTGCCATTGGCCTGGGCCGGAAACGCCACTTGTGCCACTCCGGTGACCACCAGCGGATACGCCACACCGGTAATCAGGCTCATCAACACGATCAGGCTCAAGGCCGGACGCAATACATTGGACATCTGCACATCCTCAATCAGGTGAGGCTGCACGCCGACCGGCATGCAGCACAGGCTTCAAACAAGGCCGAGTGCGACCAGCAGCATGTCGATCAGCTTGATGCCGATAAACGGCACAACGATGCCGCCCAGGCCGTAGATCAGCAGGTTGCGACGCAACAAGTGAGCCGCGCTGGCCGCCTGTACACGCACGCCGCGCAGGGCCAGCGGGATCAGCACGACGATGATCAGCGCGTTGAAGACGATCGCCGAGACAATCGCGCTCTGCGGGCTGGCCAGCTTCATGACGTTGAGCACACCCAGTTGCGGGTAGATCGAGGCAAACAGCGCAGGCAGTACCGCGAAGTACTTGGCCACATCGTTGGCAATCGAAAAGGTGGTCAGCGCACCGCGGGTGACCAGCAACTCCTTGCCGATCTGCACCACGTCCAGCAACTTGGTCGGGTCGCTGTCGAGGTCAACCATGTTCGCCGCTTCGCGTGCCGCCTGAGTGCCGTCGTTCATCGCCATGCCGACATCGGCCTGGGCCAGTGCGGGCGCATCGTTGGCACCGTCGCCGCACATCGCCACCAGCCGCCCTTCGCCCTGCTCCTGGCGAATCCGCTCCAGTTTTTTCTCCGGTGTGGCTTCAGCCAGAACGTCGTCGACACCGGCCTCGGCGGCAATCGCTGCGGCAGTCAACGGGTTATCGCCGGTGACCATCACGGTACGGATACCCAGTTTGCGCAGCTCTTCGAAGCGTTCGCGAATACCCGGCTTGACCACGTCCTTGAGATGGATCGCGCCCAGCAACCGACCGTTGGCGCAGACCAGCAGCGGCGTGCCGCCGGTCTTGGCAATCTTGTCGACTTCACGGGCCAGTACAGGCGGCAGCTCGCTGCGCTGCATGTCGATGAAGGCCAACAGCGAATCCACTGCACCCTTGCGGTACACGTGGCCCTGATAATCAACGCCGGACAGACGCGTATCAGCGCTGAACGGCACAGCCGTCACCGAGCTCAGGGTCGGCTCGTTCATCGGGTGCAGGTTGCGCAGGAACTCGACGATGGATTTGCCTTCTGCCGTGTCGTCGGCCAGCGAGGCCAGCAAGGCACCCTCACCCAGTTCCTTGGCGGTCACGCCCGGTGCAGCGTAGACCGCGGCGCAGCGACGGTTGCCGAAGGTGATGGTGCCGGTCTTGTCCAGCAGCAGCACATGCACATCGCCCGCGGCTTCCACGGCGCGACCGGACTTGGCAATCACATTGAGGCGCACCAGGCGGTCCATGCCGGCAATGCCGATGGCCGACAGCAGACCGCCAATGGTGGTCGGGATCAGCGTGACCAGCAACGCCACCAGAAACACCAGCGGCAGGCTGCCACCGGCAAAGTGGGCGAACGGCTGCAAGGTGATGACCACCAGCAGAAAGATCAGGGTCAGGCCGATCAGCAGAATATCCAGCGCGACCTCATTGGGGGTCTTTTGCCGCTTGGCGCCTTCGACCAGCGCGATCATGCGGTCCAGTGTCGACTCGCCGGGGTTGGCGCTGATGCGGATCAGCAGCCAGTCGGAGACCAGCCGGGTGTTACCGGTCACGGCCGAGCGGTCACCACCGGATTCGCGGATCACTGGCGCGGATTCGCCGGTAATCGCAGCCTCGTTGACCGCCGCGATGCCCTCGATGACTTCGCCATCACCGGGAATCATTTCGCCGATCTCGACGCGCACCACATCACCCTTGCGCAACTCGCTGGCATTGATGATGCGCAGGTTGCCGTTGTCGTCCCTGATACGTGCCTTGAGCCCTTCGCTGCCCGCCTTGAGGCTGTCGGCGCGGGCCTTGCCACGGCCCTCGGCCAGCGCTTCGGCGAAGTTGGCGAACAGCACGGTGAACCACAGCCACAGGGCGATCTGCACGCAAACCGAAGTCGGCACCTGCGGGTTGGGGATCACGCACAACACGGTGGTCAGAATGGCGGTCAGTTCCACCACCAGCATGACCGGCGAACGCTTGAGCTGACGCGGGTCGAGCTTGACGAACGCCTGCACCAGCGCCGGACGCCACAGGGCGGCGATGCCGGTTTTTGCCGACTCGGTGGCCTGCGATTCAGTAGATTTCGCAGCAGCATTTTTTGCAGGATTAATAGGTAAGTTCATGATCGGTTCCTCAGAAACCCAGGCTCAGGTGTTCGGCAATCGGCCCCAGTGCCAGGGTCGGCAGGAAGGTCAAGCCACCCACCAGCAGAATCGTGACGGTCAGCAGGGTGACGAACAGCAGGCCATGGGTCGGGAAGCTGTTCTGGCCCTGCGGCGCGGCCTTCTTCATGGCCAGGCTACCGGCCAGGGCCAGCACCGGCAGGATGTAGCCGAAGCGGCCGATGAAAATCGCCAGGCTGAGCATCAGGTTGTGGAACACGGTGTTGGCACTGAAACCGCCGAACGCCGAACCGTTGTTGGCCGTGGCCGAGGTGTAGGCGTACAGCAACTGACTGAAGCCATGCGGGCCGGGGTTGCTGACGGCACCGGCCGGGCCGGGCAGGCTCGCGGCAATCGCGCCCAGCACCAGCACGCCGACCGGCATCACCAGCAAGGTCGCGACCAGCAGCCGGACTTCCTGCGCCTGCAGCTTCTTGCCCAGGTATTCCGGGGTGCGGCCAATCATCAGGCCCGCGAGGAACACGGCGATCAGCACGTTGAGCAGCATGCCGTTGAGGCCGACACCGACGCCGCCGAAGATCACTTCGCCGACCATCATGTTGACCAGCGCGACCATGCCGGTCAGCGGGTTGAGGCTGTCATGCATGCCGTTGACCGAGCCGTTCGAGGCGGCCGTGGTAGCGACTGACCAGAGCACCGTGCCGGTGGTGCCGAAGCGGGTTTCCTTGCCTTCCAGCGGTGCGGTCTGCTCGACACCGGCGATGTTCAGCGCCGGGTTAGGCTGGTACTCGGCCCACAGCGAGACCGCACCGCCGATCAGCAGCAATGCCAGCATGCAGCCGAGGATCGCGCGGCTCTGGCGCATGTCCTTGACGTAATGGCCGAAGGTGAACACCAGTGCAGCCGGGATCAGCAGGATCGACACCAGTTCGAACAGGTTGCTCCAGGCGGTCGGGTTCTCGAATGGATGCGCCGAGTTGACGCCGAAGAAGCCGCCACCATTGGTGCCCAGTTGCTTGATGGAAATCTGACTGGCCGCAGGGCCCATGGGCAGGCTCTGATCAGCACCCTGCAGGGTCAGCGCGTCGATGTAGTGGCCGAAGTTCTGTGGCACGCCCTGCCAGACCAGAAACACCGCCAGCACGATACTGATCGGCAACAGGCCGTAGAGCGTGGCGCGGGTCATGTCGGCCCAGAAGTTACCCAGGCTCTGCGATGAGCGACGACTGATGCCGCGACACAGTGCCACCAGTACTGCCAGGCCGGTCGCGGCGCTGACGAAGTTCTGCACGGTCAGGCCGACCATCTGGCTCAGGTAGCTGAGCGACGCTTCGCCGCTGTAGGCCTGCCAGTTGGTGTTGGCGACAAAGCTCATGGTGGTGTTGAAGGCCAGTGACCATTCCATGCCCGGCAGTTGCTGCGGGTTGAGCGGCAGCACGCCTTGCAGCATGAGGATGGCGAACAGCACGACAAAGCCCGCCAGGTTGAACGCCAGCAAGGCCCAGGCGTATTGCTGCCAGGATTGCTCGGTTTTCGGGTCGACGCCGGAGATCCGGTAGCAGGCGCGCTCGACCGGCCCCAGCAACGGGCTCAGCCAGGTGCGCTCGCCTTCCATGACCCGGTAATAGAAACGTCCCAGCCACGGCGCGGGCGCCAGCAGCAGGACCAGAAAGGCCAGGATCAACAGATAATCGTAACTGTGCATGATCACTCCTGGCTCTGGTCGGCGCGCAACAGCGCCACCAGCAGATAGATGAACAGCCCGACTCCCATCAACAGAGAGATACCATCCATAACGCTCATTGAAATTTCCCCCATCAGGCAACACCGGTACGGCGAAGGCCGCGTGGGGTGATTGTCCGCAGGCAGGGTGTAAAGGCGCGAGATCGACAGGCTGGCCGGGGCGTAAAGAAGCTGTAAAAAAGCGCTACAGCCTTGACGGCGCAAGGCCTTCACGGTCCTGCGGCGCTGTCATTTATGTCAGGTTCGCGTTAGGGGATGCAGGGGTATCGTGGTGCGGCGATCTTCAGGGAAAGGACTTCACCATGCTTCGCGACAATGGAAAACCGCCCGGCACCACGCCGCCCTCCCAGACCACACCCGCCACTGTCCAGCTGACTGCCAAGGAACGACAAGTCCTGGAATGGGTGGCGCTCGGCAAATCCGCCTGGGAAATATCACGGATACAAGGGTGTTCGGAAGCGACCGTGCACTTTCATACCAGCAATATCCGCCGCAAGTTCGGGGTGACGTCGCTGAAGGCGGCGCTGGTGATGGCGATCAGGCAGGGGGTTATTTTGGTGGAGTGATTAAAATCAAGACCGGGCGACGATAAGATAACTAGATCGTTACCCGGTTTTTGCAAGACCACTGCACATTCTCGCTACATGCCTTCTCCCAGATAACCTCTAATTTCACCTGCCGGCCTTTGAACTCTATTTATCTTATTATTGTTCCTGAGGTTGATGTTCTGATTGTCAGCATAGAGTTTTTTGTTAACGCGCACATGCTCTTCCGATTTTTTGAAAGTGGATCTAGCGTACGGGGTTATTGCCCGTGCCTTAGGGTTTTCCCGAGCAAATTTAAGAGATTTTTCTAGATCGTCATACCAGTCGTAGTTTTTCTTTGCGGTATCGTACGTGCTGCGAAG
Organism: Pseudomonas sp. P135; assembly: GCF_020312125.1. NCBI lineage: Bacteria > Pseudomonadati > Pseudomonadota > Gammaproteobacteria > Pseudomonadales > Pseudomonadaceae > Pseudomonas > Pseudomonas sp. P135. The sequence goes on along the minus strand of NZ_JAGPYR010000012.1, from coordinate 155,223 downwards.
CGCAGAGCTATCAATCCCGCTATCAACAGCGTCATCCAAAGCGCTCTTACTCGTAATAAGGTTATTGTACGCTTTATCCGCGCTTTCCTTATGCCTCTGCACATGCGCTTCTAACCTCACAACATCTTTGCGCCTAATCCTTCTCAGATGTTCTGGTGCGCCATCGAAAGTACGGATAAGAGCCTTGGGAACATTCTTGACATTCGAACTGAGGGGCGCAGTTGCAAGTCTTAGAAAAAACCCCCAAGGAGTATGCCCCGTCGGATCCCGCCTACCCACCGGATTCCCCTCGACATACGCATACCCATTCACCCCGCCCTCGCCAAACGGACTCCAGCTATCAGGACTGTTGAAGCGCATCAACACCGGGCTGTAGGCCCGATAGCCATTGCCCAGCATTTGCCAGCCGGTATCCGCCTCGCTCAGTTCGCCGTTGAACCCCAGTCTGCTGTGCGGTGGATCTTCACCGCTGGCGTGGCCGTAGGCCGTATACCACCTCCGGTTGACCCCGTCGGCAGCCACCTCGCCCAGCACGCTATCGCTGGCGCTGGTGGCAAGCAGCAGCGTCCGGTCACCCTGCTGCTCGGCCAGCAGGTAGTCGTCGCCACGCATGAAGGTGCTCTGCCCCTGGCTGCCGAGTTGATTGGCCAGCTCTCCGTCGCGATAGAAGCGCAGGTCCCTGTCGCCGCCACGGGTCTCCCCGGTCAGTTGGTCCTGGGGGTCGTACTGGTAATGAATGCCGGCTGAGGGCGTGCCTACTTCGATCAGGCGGCCGAGGGGATCGTATTTGAGCGTGCGCCCGGCCTCGTCGATGTCCAGATTGCCGTCCGGGTCATAGCGGAGGTTGATTTCAGGCGGGTAGTACGCGTGGTTGGTGTTCGTTACCCGGCTCAACTGCACGGGATCGTCACCCTCGTAAAAATACCTGGCATTGTTGCTGCCGCCATCGAAGCGGGTGGTGACGAACGTCAGGTTGTTAGCGCCATCGAAAATGAAGTTCTGCCCGAGGAGGGTCCTGCCATAAGGGTCCACCGGCCGTTGAGTCCCTGTGCACTGGTATTGAGTCAGGCGACCGGACGTATCGTAGTTGTAGTGTTCGTCACGGAGTATTTCCGTGCCTTCGCTAAGGGTGCGCTGGACCATGTCATCCACATCGTCATAGACCTGAACCATCTGCTGCTCGACACCATCGAGGTCAAATGTACGCTTTACTTCTCGCCCCAGATCATCATATTCAAGGCTGATCGCGACGGTTCTTTCGCGGCTGCTGTCGGTTTGGTCGGTGGTGGTGATTTTCGCGAGACGACCAAACACAACGTCATAGGCAAACGTTGAATAAACCTCACCCAGCCGGGTTTCCTCGAGACGACCGCAGGTGTCATAGCGATTGACCTGTTCCTGTCCCAGTACATCGGTGTAAGACAGCAGCAGGCCCTGTCGGCTGTAGCTGTAGAACATGTCGTAGGTTTTGCCTGCTGAGGTGCGCTTCTCGCTTTTCAGCGAGCCGGTACTGTAATACTCGCGATCCAGTATCTCACCCTGCTCCTCGGAATGAATCAGACGAGCATTCTGCTTATCGTACGTGTAATCGGCAGCCACACCCGGCTCCGCGGTCCGGGCAGGCGCTGCCCCAGGCCCGGATTCTTTCAGCGGATCAACTTCGCGGGTGGTGTCAGGTTCGGGCTCAGCTTCGGACTGCACCCGGCGCCACGGCTCGTCGCCTACCTGGGGCTTGTATTCGTAATCGATTTTCCGCTTGCTGGGCAGGGTTACCGTTCTGGGTTGCAGCAGACCGACGTCGTAAACAAGCGTACGTTTACGCCCGCCGGTGACAGAACTGACCAGACGATCCAGCCCGTCGAACGACTGCTCTCCCAACACAATGCTTTTGCCGTTGTGCTCGATGCCGATACTGATGGGCAAGTCTTCGCTGCTGTGGCTTGCATAGCTGCGACGCACGATGGCCTCGCTTGGCAATGTGGACTCGATCACCCGATCAAAGACGTCGTAGACATAGGTAGTGCGCCGCCTTCTGTTTACCACCCCGACAATTTCCTCGACACGGCGGCCAAGGCCATCGTAATGGTACTGGCTCAGACTGACCGAGGTGCCGGCCTTATCCTGTCGCTCGCTACGGGTCGGCTGTTCGAACAGGTTCATCCAGGTCTCGGTGAACTCGCTTTTCCCTTTGCCATCGGTGCCTTCGATCCAGCTACGCTGAACAGGGCCTTGCGATTGCGCCGTACCAATGGGGTCGGTCTCTTCGAACGTCTTGATATTATCCGGGCCGGTGACGCAGCGCTGTTCGCCCCAATCGTCATATTCGTAGACGCTCTTCAGCGCCAGATCCTGCTGACCAAGCCAGTCAAACTCGGTCTCGTTGACCATGAGCCCCCATGCGTCGTAAACGGCAGCGTAGGTCTGTCGAGGTTTGTCGACGCGCGCAGGTTTATCTGCGTCATCCCGCTCCTCATGGATGACTCGGTTGAGGCCATCAAAGTGACTGCAGGTTTTGACCCCCTTGACGTCGATGAGCGTCTGCGTGGCCTGATCGGTGGCCTTGGCACAGAGCTGATACTCATAACTTCTGGTCGCCTGGTAGATATCATCATTGGGCGCCACCGTTTCACTCAGTACACGCCGCAGGCTGTCGTAGACATAACGGATTTCCACGTTGTTGTCGTCGCGATTGAGCAAGGGTTCGCCGTTGAGCAGAGAATCCTCCAGGGTAATGACCTTCTTCGCGCCATCGAAGCCGGTCACGGTCTGTACGGTTTGCAGCACAGTCTTGCCATAAATCTCGCTGTCAGGGGTGCTGTAGGCATACTCTGTGCTGGTTGCATTCTCGCCCATGATCACCCGTTGCAGTTTGAGCCGACCGTGCAGAAGTGCGTTGTTCGGCTCATCGAAATATTCATAGGTCGTGAGGCGCTGCTCGTACTCATCTTCAGGGGCCTGCATCAGTAACGTTTCGCTTTGCGGTGCAAGCCATTGCTGCAGCTGACCGCCATCCACAGCAGGCAACGCCGTGTAGCGATAGCGGGTGATCAGGACCGGGGCATTACCGTAGTCGGACGCCGCCGGGATGATCTTGCTGCTTTTCATCCAGCGGACGAAGCCTTCAGGGTCTGGCGGGCAGCCATCCTCGCCGGCGGCCGGATACCACTCACTGACCTCGACCATACCGTTGGCCTGAGTCTGAGTGAGCAGATTGCCGTCTTTGTCATAGGTGCTGCTGACCATTTCACTGCGCGGCACACTGCCGTCTGACGACAGCCGCCAGGTGGTCTGGACCTCCTTGGGTAATTGACAGTAGGCAGGCTGAGTAAAAAAGGGTTGTCCCGGCACGATGTAGTACCGAGTGTCCACCTGCATGACGGTAAGGTTCTTGCGCGTGGTTTCCCGAGTGAGCAGGTGAAACTGGTTGAAGGTCCGTTCGATACTGCGCTCGGCATCAGGCTTGCCCGCGACCTGGACACGCAATGTCTCGGTCGACGAATATTCGTACAGCTCCGCCCCGAGATAGCGATACAGATTGTCCAGACCATTGTCTTCCCAGGCGATATCCAGCCCCGCGCCCAGGAAGTTGCGCTCGCGCCCGGCGCTGTCCTGGTAACTGTAAAAAACGTCCATTTGCGCCTGCCCCAAGCCCGGCGTCGTGCGATGGCGCGTGACTCTGGGCAGAGGGGGACGTGCCGCCCTCGCAGGAAACTGATGGCCGCCGTCGGTATAAAAGATCTCTTCCCGACCGCCAACGGGTGTTTCTACCGACGTCATGCATAGATGCTCACGGATCAGGCTGTATACAAAACGCCACGAGGCAGCATTGTCGGTCGGCAGCTCGATACGGTTGACACGGTGATCCGATCCGCCCAGCACCATCTTGAATGTCGCATCCGGGCCTTCGCCAGTGGTCATGCGCAGCGTCACCGCCGTGTCTTCGCGGCTGATGCCGAGCAGAAGCTGACCCGAGTCATCCGTTACTTCGCTGAGCATCTGATACCCGCCGAAAGAGGCGTAATCCAGCGTGACACTGTGACCTTCCGGGGCGAATACGCGCACCGGCAGTGCGACCCTGTTGGCCCCGCTGCCACGCAGTTCGAGCAGCTCCACCAGACCGGACTTGTGCATCACCCTGAAATGGGTCTCGTCCTCCTTGTACAAGTGAAAACTGTCGATTTTCTTTTCCGACATCAGCATCTGGTCGTCGCTGGTGCCATCGACCTTGAATGTCTCGCCGCTGCTCAGCGACACGATCTGGTTACCCGGATCGTACTGCGACAACTGCAGGTTCCAGCCCAGACCAAAGCCGCTGTCCTGGCGGTTGAGAGGGTTGTAGTTAAGTGCCAGTGGCATACCCGGGCCACGCAATCCGTTGGTCTTGACATCGGGCAGGGTGATCGCCACCGTGTATTGCCCGGTACGGGGGTCAACGCCGCTCTGTACATAACTCAGGAAGTTGAACGCGTTGGAGTGTACGGAAGTCGATGCTGTCATGATCCATGAACCTCGAACTTTATAGAGTGGGATAACCGTCACCCCGTGCGGGTGACGGTCAAGCAGGCTTGACAGGTCCAGTGTTACCGAGGACTAATCCGATACATCGACACGGACGCAGGACAACTTGCCTTTTATGTTTTCATCACCGCTATATGCCTGGGTCACAATAATGCCGCGACTGATGATGGTGTCGATCGGTTTGCCTCTGAGCTGGTCGATGGAGATCCAGGGTGTTGTAATGGGGTCAATGTAGGTCTCGAGTTCAAATACCCAGCCTCCCTCTTCATCACAATCTCTGGACTCCAGGCGGATTTTTACTGCGGAGCGCACGTTATCCAGCTTGAAATAACTCATCTGATCGTTCGTGCACGCATGATCGCCCCTGTTGAGATAAACCACGTCGTCCTGGGCGGTAAAGGTGCAGTTCTTGCCTCCGCCATCGTCATTTTGTGCGAGCATGATGAGTCGGATCGCCTGTGCCGGGGGCGCAGCCTCCGCCCTTTGGAACGGGGCGAACGTACAGCCTGTCAAACCTGCAAGCGCCATGCAGGCAAAGGTTTTACTTAGCGCATTCATGATAATGACTCCCTGTCAGTTTGTTGCATCAATGCCTCATTCGGACCGAGTTGCCGAATAGAAGGTATGCATGAGACGGTTGCGCCTGCCGGGGCCCTCGGCCAGAAAACTGATTCGCCGTTTATGGGCATTGCCCTGCTTATCGATCAACAGGACGGCTAATGTTCCCGTCAACTTGTCGCGTGCAGGATGACCTTTCGGGATGAATTTAAGACCCCGGAGGCGGTGCAGGCTGATGATCAGTTTGCCGGTCTCGAATAGATCCATATTGACGTCGATGTCCAACGAGTGATCGGCCCCCATCACGTCTTTGAGCGCTTCGTCAAAGTGCACCTTGCTCACATCGCCGATAACTTCCGGGTCGTCGAAGATAAAACCCGTCCAACTGAACATTTTTTCTTCTACCTGTTCGCTCTCCCAGAGAATGATCGAGGTATTGATCACGTCACTGCCAGGCTTGGAGGGCATAAACTTCAGCCTCTCGAAACCTACCCATTGCTGGGTATCGGGGTTGACGACACTCAGCTTCCAGTAATCGATGGTGTTGAGATTGAAGTCGAAAGGGTCATCCTTATCCCCTTCCTCAGGCCGCTCAGCCGAAGGATCTCCGCCTGACCCCTCGGCACGCCGCGGAATGAAGTTGTAATTCTGGTTATCGAACGAGGGCAAGCGTCGCGGGGTGATTTCGACCGTGCTGTTCACTTCTTCATACCGCACAGAGTTCCACCAATTGTCGTTGGCATCCTGAAATCTCGCGTAGAAGACGCTGACTGAACCCGATTCCTGTCGACTGTGCAGATAGAAGTCCTGCACGACTGGCCGTGACGCATCCAGGCCCGGCTCAGCAGCGAAAACGCCGGCCCCGGACAACTCGAAGCGGTTATGTTGACTACGCACGCGCCACGTCTGCTCATCATCTTCAGACATGCCATCGAGATGGAGGGCTACTGTCTCGATTTCTTGCTGGGTGCCATCGTCTACCAGGCGCATGGTGAGCCTTTCGGCGGGGCTCAGCTCGTAATCGACACCGTCGACCGGCATCACCTGGGTCTTGATCTGCAGCCTGAGTTGCTGATAGCCATTGGGGTACAGAATACCCGTATTATTTTCAGTCGATGGCGAGCCGGGGACCGTGATGGTAAACATCGACAGTTCGGTCCAAGTACCTTCATCGATGACTTCGGACAATTCGATGACGCTATAGCCACACGCCAGAACCACCCCGTTGTTCACCACTTCACAGCTCACCACGCTACTGGCGACAAGCGCCTGGTCGGGCGGCATGAAAAGCCCCTGCCGATCAACAGTGCCGGCCCCACCCACCACCTTCCAGCGTCGCTCAAGCCCGGGCAGCAGTGAGCGGTCATCCTGTAACTGCACCGCTACCTTTGGTCGTGCTCTGGGTACAAAAGCCGGCTCGATGTGCAGCATTTGCTGCCCGTTGGCGACAAGCACCGTAGCGATGCCAAGGTCATTGCCCGACGCCTCTATCTGTTGCACGGCCAGCGCTCTTTTACCGGACCTGGCATCCGGACTGAAGAGCGCGCCCTTGCCGACCTCACTCAACCTGCCAAGCTCCGCCCCCAGCAGCGCCCAGCTCACCGGGCTGCCGTCATGCGTCGAAGCCGCCAGCGAGACCGGTTGCAGCGCAGTCCCCCCTGGCACCACCGTTACACGTGGCGCCAACTCCAGGCTCCGCGATACCACACTCACCAGCGCCGAGACCTTGACGACAGCGCCTGACTCTTGATAGACGGCAGTGATCACGACGCGCAGCGCGTCATGGCCGATAGCCTCAAGGCCCGCCGCCGTGTAAACGCCGCTGGAAGAGATGCTGCCGCTTCCGGCAGCCACGTGGCTTTGAATGCTTAATGCACTCCAGCTGGTGGCCGGTATTTCTTCGCCTTGCGGGTTGTGCAGGACAAAGCGCTGGGTCTGCCCGGCCGTTACAGTCGAGAACAGCGGTGTAATGCTGGCCTGTGTTGAACGAAGGCTGCCAAACAACAACAGGTCGTGCGGGCAGTGTCGCTCAAGCGGTTCAAATACTCGTCCACCGCTGAACTTCAGGCTGTCCAGCACCTGCAAGCGTTCACGCTCGATCATCGACTGAGTCTCTTGCGAGAGCATCAACACCGTGCCGTATGCTGGCTGACTGTCTGCCCCGCGATCATCAGGTATCGGATAAACGAAATTATCTGCCGACGGAAACAAGCCTTCAGCTTCGCTATCCTGCGCTTGCATGAACAGCATAAGCGCGCCATCACCCGCGTTGTCCATGCGCGCGTCGCTTGAACGCGGCGCGGCGCGGGTAAGGAGCCGCAAGCGGGTTGGCGTCTGAACATGATAACGATTGAGCTGTGCCTGCAGGACTGAGAAAACCCGGCAATGAAGCGCAATCTGCTTGAACTCCCGGGCAAAGAAATCTGCCAGTGCCTGATTGATCGCATCATCGACGCCGCCCAGATTACAGGCAACGCCAGCCCCGTCAGCCAGATCGAGCAGCACATGCCCCTCCTCTCCCACGAAGAGATCGACCGTCATCGCCAGCCTGAAGCCCATGGGCTCGCTGATGATGAAGCTGCCGGACACGGTGGTTGCGCTGCCCTGCGGCTGATGCAAGCCGCTGTAACGGCCCGACACGATGTTCATCGTGACAAGAACACTGCTGGAGCCCGCCGAGTCAGCCACAAACGACAGAACCGGCACACCCAGTACGACCTGCTTCAGACGAACAGTGTCGCCTTGTCGCTCATCCACCACAATTTCACCGGTGAACAACGGCAAGAAGGCCAGCTCCCGATAGCGCTCGATGTATTGCTGCTCGATATGCCGGTTGAGATCGCTGCGACTGACCGCCGCGACGGCTCCCCAGCCCTGGGTCAAGGTACCTGCACCGGCTTGCTGCACAATAGCGCTCAGTGAACGGGGCATTGTATTACCCGCCGTGCCCAGCGCGGGGCCGGTCAGTGCCTGCAATACACCGGAGGAGCCACTCAATGGCAGCGGCAGAATCAGGTGTCCGGCCATCGTGCCAAGGTACTCGTCCATAATTTCTGCGAACACGACAACGAAGCGTTCGGGTGCGTTGGAATCGCTGCTGTACACACCCGCGGCGTCTATGGAGCCCGGCCCGCTCAGACGCCAGGTGACTGGAAGCTTGTGGCCATTGACGACGACTGTCAGCTCGGCACGCTGGTCATTGACGCTGGCAAGCGTGATGGGCAGCATCGGTGAGTGGCGAAGAACCAGTACCTGGATTGATTCGGTGTGCTGGTCATCGCTGACCGTTATTGTGTCAAGGACATAGGTATTCCCTGCCCCCCCTGCACCGGCGACGTAAAATTTTTCATGCGGCGCATCGACGCCATCCTCAAGCGTCCCGCTTTGTCCGGGCACCGGATCGACCACCGTCCATTTCAGGTTGCCTGCGCGCGAACTGCGTGCTGAAAGCGCTATCCGTTGACCGTAATTACACACCTGAATCAACGGGCTGACGCTGACGCTGCTGGTGAGCACCGTCAACACTGCGGTACTGCCATGCCCCGACACGGGGTCCATCGCCTTGATCAGTACACGCTGAAAACCCTGCCTCACGGGCAGTGCTGCGGGAGCCACATACCGACCCTGCGCATCAATTTCCCCCAGACCGTCAGTACCGCCATCCAATGGATTTGCCAGCGACCAGACGATGCCCGGGCGCGCAGGCCGGGTGGTCAATTGCAGCGTTTCGCCTGTACTGATCAGTGCCTGTTGCTCGACGATACTGAACGTGGACGCAGCGGGATCGATACGACCGAACAACGCGAGGTCATAAGGCAGACGTTTGAGTACGGGTTGCAGCACTTGCTCGTCAGGCAATGACCAGCCGGCCAGAAAGCGCTCGGCGCCGGTGGCATCCAGGGTTTTGCTCAACCCTTGAAGCAAGGCGTGTTTGACGGTATAGGCCACGAAGCCGTTGATCTGCTCAAGTTCTCTGGCACTCAGGTTGTCCAGCGTTCCTGGAGCGGCGCTGACTTCATGGTCGAAGAGGTAAGGTGCATAAAGATGCCCTTCCACTGCCTGATCATCTGACTCACTTTCAATCAGATGAAACTCGTGCTTGAGGCTGATGTTGAAGGTGGCGTTGTGCGATTGCCATTGATCGCTGTCCAGCGCCCTGTAGCGAAAACCCAGCGTGCAGGGGAATTCCCAGGTCTGCGTAGTCTGGGCGTACTCGAAATCAATGGTCAGGGGATGCTGGGCGTTGAAGGCCTGGACACTGAAAGGTTCGGATTCGAAGACAAATTCTGCGCTCCGGTAGTCTCCGGCCGGTACTGCAAAAGTACCGGCCTGAGCGACCATTCGCTGCAGCGGTTTATCCTCCGGAACGATGAAGCTGAAGTCGGGCGCTTGCAGCATTTGTATCACCGCACCACCAAAGGCAGCGCGGTGCAGCGCGTGGGAGGAAAACACGGCGGTCACCGAGTACGAATGCTGAGCATCGTTGGGAATCAGGTAACGAAAGTCAGAATCGCCATCCGGAATCCCGCCCGTCACCCCGTACTCCAGGGTCGTGAACAGCAACAAGGCGCCTTTTTTATGGACCGATACAGCATCGGGGCTTTCCAGCTGTGACCGCACATCAATTCTGCGCACGTTGAGCAATTCGTTGCTCTGCTCATTGAAAATACCCAGCCTTAACCTCTGCTCCTGATTTTCAGGGTTGCTCAACCAACCTTGAAAAAACTCGCCGATCTTGCTGCGTTCAGTAGAACCGCCCGGAAAATCCAGCGAAAGGTTTTTAGCCAGGCCAAGCTCTACCACCAGATCCGCGCTTTGACTATTCAGTTCCAGATCGAAATCCAGGTCCGGCGCGTTCAGCGGATCGTAGGCAGCGATTCTGTGAACATTGTGCTGTCCCTGAGCGCTCTCTACCACGGTATGCATGCCGGCGATAACTGGCAGGCGCCAGGCCAGCAGGGAATGTCCCAGAACACTGTCCTTGAACGACAAGGTCGGCGCCCCGAGAACACAACCCGAGAAAAAATGAGCATCATGCGTATCGGGAATCGTGATACTTCCGTCCGGCACCGGACGCGACAGCCCCTGAGCCACACCCTGTTGGTAAACATGTTCCAGCAGCTCGTTGACCTTGTCGCCATCCAGAGCAATGATCGCGTCCCAGCCTCTGAGACGCGTGGTATTTTTCATCCATGCCAGCAGACTTTCCGCTGAATAACCAGCCATGACATCACCTCCTGTGATGTTGATATAGATAAGACGTCGCGCACGTCCGCTTAGAACGCCTGTGCTTTTTTGCCTTTCATCAATTCCAGATCCGTGGCAAACCGGTCCAGTGGTAGTGGCAAGACGATATGCCCTTCTATGACGCCAAGGATTGCATTCGGGGCCTCGGCAAAAATCAGCACAAACCGGTCAGTTGACGCTACGTCGGGGGTGTACAGGCCGTCGTCGATGCGCCCGCGCCCGGCGCCCACTCTCCATTTGACGCCGGGCGGCGTAAGGCCATTGGCAAACGCTTGCAGTTGAACCTGATCGGCACGAATGTTCACAACGTCCACGTGCTCCCCGACTTTCTCAACGTCCAGAACTTCAGAAACCTCCACGGTTTTTACGACTTTTACGGTTAACAGTGGGACTTGGTGCTTTACCAGTACCCACGACGAAACACTCGCCTGCTGGCTGGTCACGACGATCTGATCCAGAACATAGGTTTTACCGGTCACCTTTGGCGCCGCGACGTAACGATGATCACCATCGGCCAGTGCGCTGGGCTCCAGAACACCGCTTTCGCCAGCCACCGGATCCTTGAGCGACCAGTCCATTTCTTCGGTGCCTAGCGAACCTGCCTGCAGTTCCACGGTCTGCCCGGCGTCACACACCTGAATCAATGGATTGAGGGTGATCGGGTTGGTGACGATCGTGACCAGGGCCGAACTTCGATCGTTCGATTTCAGGTCAGTGGCTGTTACCCGAACACGCGTGAACGCAAGCTCGGTCAAAGAGGATTCCGGCGCGTAATACCGGCCGGTGCCGTTGACGGCACCGAAGTTCTGCGCATCACCTTGCAGACGTTCGACACTCCACGTCACATTCGCACCCGGCGGTTGAATGGAGAAGGTGGTGGAACTGTCGACGACCATCAGGTGCTCCGCCGGGCTGACGACAAAGTCTGCCCCGGAACTGTTGATGCGGCCGAAGGCGGCTATATCTCTGGGTGCACGAAGTACGTCAGGCACAATGGCTTCGTTGAAATTGAGATCGATACTGTCCCGGATGAACGCGCTGATCGGCACACGAGTAGCGAGTTTGCGTGCCAGTACGGCTTTGATGTCGGACTCGAACGGATCCTTGTTCAGCTTCTCGAAATTGCTTTTTACCGACGTTATTAACAACAGTAATGAAAAGCTGTTTGCGGGTGGAGGGTTCTCCACGGAAGTCAGGTCATCGATGGTGGTGTTTATCGTGAGACCGGGGATCAGAACGAGGTCGTTGTTTTCTTCGGCAAAGGTATAAATGCACCGTACATCGACCGTGACGACCTTGCTCATGACCAGTAGCGTCCCATGGCCTGGCAACGTAAGCACAACGCTGGGGGTGGCTTTGGACTTCCAGGTCAGTGCCACCGTGCCATCGCCAATGAGCTCCACAGACAAAGGCGTGCTCCCTGACACATCAAGCCAGGTCCCGGCTTTGTAGACATTTGCGAAGACCGCCACGCCATTGATGTCAACCTTGACGTCCTGGCTGCTCGCTTCGGACGTCGTCAGCCTGCCCGACGTGGCCGTCGCCTTGATCAAGCGGCCGGAGCCGTCATGAACACTGTTGAACACCCCGTTTTCAATAATCGAAGCAATGGTCTTGGTCACTTCGCCAATGAACAGTGCCGCCTTGAACGTACGCTCCGCACTGAACAACACCGTGGCCGAATAATCTTTCCCGGCATCATCCGGTATCAGGTATTGGTACTCTACCGGGATGTCGCCACCTTCCTGACTGCCCGCCAGGCGAATGAACACCAGCACGGCCCCGTCGCCGTAGTTGGCGGCCTGCGGGTCGAGAGGCGCGGCAGGATTGGTCTGGGTGCGCAGTTTGAACGACTGGGGGTGCATCAGATTATTGCTGCCATGCTTGATCACGCCCAGCGTCCATACGCGCTGTTCGTCCGGCAACGCACTGAACAGGGCTTTGAAGAAATCCCCGCCAAGTGCCCGGTCAGCCCTGTCAACCGCGAAGGTCAGAATGAAATTATCACTGTCCTTGAGGTCGAGCCGCACCCGGCCATCGCTCTGGACATCACCCGGGACCCTTTCCAGCGCGAGATCCAGTGTCAGTTTCGGACCTTGCAGCGCATCGATATGGATAATTCTGTAGGCTTCCCAATTGTCGACGTTATTCTTCATCGTCAATTGGGTTCCGCCCAGAACCGAACAGGTCAATGTCGCATGCGACTGACCGAGGTTATCGTTCGTGAACGCCAGCCTGGGCGCATCCAGAATGAAATTGTGAATATTTTCTTTAAACCCGTCGCTCAGTGCCACCTCTCCGCTCACAGGCTGCAGATAGGCGTTCGACGAAAAACGCGCGATGTACTCCTGAAGCAACAGGTTATTCACCTTGCCTCGGGCCATTGCCGCGATGGAATCCCAGCCCCACATCACATTATTGGCGGGGTCTTTCATCCACTCGGTCAGGTTGTTCAGCGTGTTAGTAGCCATAGGATTACGTCCGTGTAAGTGTGGGGTCATGCCGGTGACCGTTGCGTCCTGCGCCAGCCCGCCGGCCCGTGAAAAAACATCGTCCAGCACCGTGAAATCGATAGACGGAAACTGTGTGTAATTCGCCCCTTCATCAAAGCTGACTTCAACCGTCACGGTGTTGGTCGGTCTGTTTCTTTGCAGACTTTCCAGAAACCCCCTCGGGATGATTACCGACAGCTGCCTGGCCTGGTGTTCCGCCTCGCTGACCGGTTCTGCAGCGCCGGTACGTAGCCCGACCGTTTGCTCCAGGCCCGACGACAGCAAGCCAGTGGCCTTGATGCGTACCCGTTGCCTGGGAGCCATGTAGGCCCAGGATTCCAGGTCCAGACCTGCACCTTCTGGCGGGACCCTGGTGAGGTCAAGCAGGGCATCGGTAACGCGTGGTCGCATGATCTGGATGTACGGCCAGACGGAGCCCAGGGCTCTGACTTCCAGATTGAATACTTGCGAAGTGCCTGATTGCGACGCTGAGACGACCTTGTAGTACACGGCGACCCACTTGCCCATATTGGCCGGGACCGCTGTGGGCGGGATGACGAACAGGCGCGGATCGCCCGGCGACGGATCAGCGATAAAGCTGCCCGTGCTTGTGTACCCCTCCCAATGCATCTGTACCGTGTAATCGTCGCCGATAAACGCTTCTTTCGGTATGCGAATCGTCACCCCGCTCTGCAGCTGCGAGGCAAAGATATAGCCCGTGACGGTCCCTTCACCGGAGCCGTCAATGATGGCGTCTTCGATAACGGGCGCAGGTAGATCGAGCGGTCGACTCAGAATGACCTTGCGCGGTAACGAGCTGGCTGCGTTGCCCGGTCGCGCGTACTGATACACCAGCTCGATTTCCTTGCCGTTATTGGCAGAAAGCCAGGCCTGAGCCAGCGAGAACTGCAGTACGCCACTGTCGAGATTGGAGAGGTCGGCCCGCAGGGTCTGCACCAGCCGATTGCCGCTGGAGACATAAACCACGACATCGTCATCGATCTGCATGCCGAAAGGATCGACCAGCAGGGTGACGCCGTCAGGAAAGGCTTCCGGATCCAGTGAGCCACCGTTGAAATCCTTGATGGTCAAGGCGGGCAATAACGCCGTTGACGGTGCGACGAAAGCCAGCGACTGAGTGGCCGAAACCGTTGTCAATGTGGAATCGGCATACTCGATGCGGTAGCTCATCAGAGCGAAGCCATCTCTGATTGGCGCAAGTTCGTTGGACCCTATCGGCCACTGCAGAGGCTGGCCCACCTCTTTCACCGTCAATTCCCGGGACCGGACCAACGAGTACCAGAAAGTGCTTTCATCGAAATAAAGATCCAGTGTGAGGGTCACCCTGTCGCCCACGCGCATCGCCTGATACGGCGGCGCCACGAACAACACTTCACTGATTTGCCACAGCAGGTCAGGATCAAGCTTCAGATCGTGAGACTCCTTGCATTGCAGCACCCCCAGCCCGGCGGCCGTTGACGGTGGCTTACCGACATAGAAGAACAGGCGCAGGGATTCATCAGGGCGACCTTCGACGATGTACGAGTAAAACACCCACCCCTTATCAAGCCTCATCAGCAACGGATTATTGATCAACAGGGGCATGCCTTCGGGCTGCAACCCGACGACCTCGATAACATCGCCGACATAGTCCTCCACTGCGCCCAGGGCACCGCAACCTCGCCAGTTGGGCATGAACCGATCGCCGTTCTTGATACCTGGATAGTCGATCCAGGTGGTCAGGTCGGCACCGCCCAACTGATCAAGATCGAGGTAGTTCCCGGGCTGCTGCAGGTCGGGCACCTTGGGGGCGGGAAGATCCAGCGCCATGAGTGAGACTCCTTTCTCGTTTCCGCCTGAAATGGGTATATCGCAAGGGTTGCCCCTGAGAATGCGGATAGGATTTTTTTACGCCGATGCACATCAGTTGCCCACTAGCACTACTGCTAGGTTGTTGCCCGGGTACGGACTGTTAGGGTTAGGCAAGACCTCCAGCCACACGAACGTCTTCGGGCGTTCAGGCTTGGGGGTCGTCAATGACCAGAGCGCAAGGACTGCACAATCGTCAGGCACCGCTGCGCTTGTCACGCATCAATCAGCGAGGTCCGCTCCATGGCTGCTTCTACTTCCGTGCACTCCAACGCGCTCAATTTCATGAGTTGTCTGAAAAGCGGCGTTGACCCACGCACCGGGCTATACAACATATCGATCAGCTTGCCCGATCTGCAAAGCAATGACCTGCGCGGGCCAGGGTTCCGACTCGACCTGTCCTACAGCCAGCTCAATACGCTGGACAGCGGCTATGGCCTGGGCTGGAACATGCAGTTGTCGCAGTACGACCCTGCCACTCAGATCCTGTCCCTCAGCACAGGCGAGACCTTCCGGGTCGACGGCACCAGCAGCAACGGCCAACTGACGATGACGGAAAAGAAGCTCGACACCTTCCACTTCTACAAACTGGACGATGAGTCTTACCGGGTGGCGCACAAATCAGGTCTGGTGGAAATCCTCGAGCTGCACAGCAGCGGCAATAAGAGAATGGCCTGGCCGGTGAAAATCATCGCGCCGTCGGGGCACAGCATTGCGCTCAAGCACACGGTGTTCAACAGCAGCACCTACAGGCTTGCTTCAATCACTGATGACCTGGGTCAGACGCTGCTGAAAATTGCCCGCAGCACCACCTCCGTCGAGCTGGATCTGCATCCGGACGAAGGCACCGGCGATACTCCGCTGGCGCGCTTTCTAATGACCCTCGCAGGCAGCGACAAACGCGTATCGCGCATCACCCTGCCCACCGAAAACAAAGCGTCGTGGCGCTTCGAATATGGCCTGGAGAACGGCAATCAATTATGCGTCAGGCATGTGGAGACACCTGCTGGAAGCAGCGAAAACGTTTACTACCAGGACGAGGGCCATGCGTTTCCATCCAGCGCCGGTCGCATGCCCGTGCCCAGGGTGACAAAACACGTCATCGATCCCGGCCTGAATCAGGCAAAGATCGATGTGCGATATACCTACAAGGACGGCCAGCAACGCTCACGAAACTTTCTCGGTGCAGGGTTGCCCATCGCCTGGGAGGACAACGGCCTGGACAATCTCTATAAATATTTGCAGGACTACAACTATGTCTGTACCGAAAGCCTGTGGGTCGACAACAAGGCCGTGCGCAGCATAGAGCGGACCTTCAACCGCTTCCACTTGCAGACCCTTGAAGTCACCACCCAGAACAAAAACCAGCTGACGGTCACGACCGCCTACAACATCCTGCAGGGCGAGCATTACTCCAGACAGCCCAACGATTGTCAGCTACCCAGCGAAATCACCACCCGCTGGCAACGGCTGGACGCGCCTGAGCGGACCCGCACAGAGACCGTCACCGATACCTATGACAGTTACGGCAACCTGCTGGTGCATACCCGCGCCGACGGGATCGAAGAAGTCAGCAGCTGGTACCCGGCCGCCGGTGGCGACGGTTGCCCGGCCGATGCGGAAGGGTTTGTCTCCCGACTGAAAGAAAAAGTGGTCAAGCCCGCTCCATCGTCGCAGCTCGGGGCCCCGACCCTGGCCACACGTTATCGCTACCAGACATTGCCTGCACTGGCCGACAGCGAGTTACCCGACTGGATCGTGCCGGAAAGCGAAACGCTGCTGCAGCTTGAAAGCGATGGAACCTGTGTAGAGTTGCAGAAGGTCCTGCTGGAGTACATCAACCAGCCGGATGCGCCATTCCTGCATGGTCGAACCGGGAAAAATATCGAGTCCCTGAATGGAAACGACACCGTTACCGTCTACGAGTACAGCAAGAGCAAGAGCAGGCAACTGGAGGTCCCGGTACAACTCATAGACATCACCACGATCGGCTTCGACAACGCCCGCATAAGCAAGCAGCAACAACAGTCGTTGTTGACCGGTCAGGTGCTGCTGACCCTGGAAGAAGGCGTGGAGATCCGCTATGTCTATGACGTGCTGAACCGGCTGACCAAAGAAACGATCGCACCGGACTCAAGTGATGAAGCCAGTCGCGAGTATCTGTACACCCTGTGTTCCGCTGCGGGGCAGCAGGCAGAACAAGTGCTGGTCGACGCCCGCAAGGTCAAGACCCGCTCTGTTCTGGACGGCCTGGGCCGGGCAATACTCGAGGAGCGGGACCACATCGACAGCAACGATCTGCAAGCGATGCGCATAATCCATACCGCGCAATACAACGCTTGGAACAATGTGCAACACGAAACGGATTATGACTGGTTCGCCAACCAGCAACGGTTCGCCACGCGAAACACCTACGCCTATGACGACTGGAACGTCCAGTCTGTCATTACCTCGGATCACGGCGTACAGACCCACCAGTACTACGACCCCATCGGCAATGAAGAACATAAAGGCCCTGTTCAGAAGACCTGGGTGCAAAGCAGTGACGCAGAACCGCTGATCAGTGGTCGCAGCGAGACCTGGCTGAACATGTTCGGCAAGCCGGACAAGATCAAGATCAAGATCAAGACCCAGAACGCAGATGGAGAAAAAGATCAGGGTTCACAAACCTTCCTCTACGACGGACTGGGGCGCTGCACGGAGCAGACCGACGCGTCAAACCACACAACCCTGTTCAGTTATGACGCCTGGTCGCGCATGGTCACAACACGCTTGCCGGATGGAAGCGAGGCGCACCGTGATTATGCACCGCACAGCAACACCGAGCTGCCGATCGGCCTGAAAATGATGCATTCGGACGGCATTACCAACACTCTGGCAGGCAAACAGGCGTTCGACGGGCTGGGTCGTCTGACACTGTCGCAGGCAGGGCAACGTATCGAGCAGTACGAGTATGAGGACGGTCACAGGCAGGTCAAAACCCGCAAAACGGCCAAGGGCGATGACATCAGCTACACCTACAACCTGGCACTCACCGACCAGATCGTCTCCAGTACTGCACCGGATGACACCGTCGGTTTTGGCTATGACAACGTCAGCGCCCGCCTGACCTCTGCCACCAATCAGCAGGGCAAGCGCGTTTATGCTTATGACGCGCACAACCAGTTGACCAAAGAGACCTGGAAAGATCTACAAGGCCGGACCTGGAAAACCGTGCATCGGACATCCTTGCAGGGCCGTGCGATGTATCGCACCGACGTCGAACAAAAAGACGTCAAAAACTCGGTTAAAGGCGTAGTCAAGGGCCGCATCAAAGGTGGCGTCAAAGGCGTGGAAACGATTTACCGGTACGACGATTTCGGCCGACTAGAAAACGTTGTGCAGGGCAACGTGGAGGTGACAATCCTGTATGACACCCTGGGTCAGCCCAGTGAGATGACAACCTGTGACCAGGCCGCCGGAACCCGCCTGGTAAACCGCATGAAGTATGACGACCAGGGACAGGAAATTCTCAGGACGCAGATTGCAGGCAATCACCCGGTACGTACGCTGGAACAGCAATGGCAAACCGACGGGCTCATGCAAAGCCGTCACTTGCAGGAAGCAGGCAACACGCTGCTGCTGGAAACATTCAAGTATGACGCTCGAGGTCGTCTGACCGGCGTCATCTATTCAGGCAGCACATTGCCAGTGCACGCATCCGGCAGGGCGATACTCAAGCAGACGTTCATCTTCGACTCGCTGGACAACATGATCCAGACCACTACCGAATTTGCCGACGCCAGCACTGAGATGGCCTTTTTCCACTATGGCAAAGAGGATGACCCCGATCCCCTCTCCAGGGACCGATGCCAGTTGCTCGGCATCACCTACAGGCCTCCACGGGGCACACCGGACCCGACGTTCCGCTATGACGCCAACGGCAACCAGCTCGATGACGAACATGGCAACCGGTTGTACTACGACAGCCAGAGCCGCCTTTTACGGGTGGAGAAACCGGCGGGTGAGCCGATCAGCACATACGCTTACGACGGCCATGATCATCTGGCCACCACCCGCAATGGCAGTGACAGCGAAATACTGCGTTTTTATCAGGACCAGCAGTTGAGCAGCACGGTGCAGGACGACCGACGTACTCAGTTTCTGTACATAGACGAGCAACCCGTCGGCCAGCAGACCATCGGAGAACCGGCAGAAACCCTGCTGTTGCTGACGGATGCGAACCAGAGCGTGCTCGCTGAGTTCCAGCAGGACAAGCTGCGAACAGCGGTCTACAGCGCCTACGGAGAACGTCACAGCGACGACGCGCTGCTCAGCGTCGCAGGGTTCAACGGCGAAATATGCGAAAAAGACACGGGCTGGTATCTGCTGGGCAATGGCTACAGAGCCTACAACCCCGGCATGATGCGTTTTCACAGCCCTGATTCCTTGAGCCCCTTTGGTGCAGGCGGGGTCAACCCCTACACTTATTGCCTGGGCAATCCCATTGCCTGGCGCGACCCCACCGGGCATGACGCCAGCTCCCAGAGCGGCCGGCTGCGAAGGCCCGATGAGGATGCGATACCTGCAGAGATGCCGGGGGGCATGGGAATACAGACCTGGATCATGCTCGCGGTTGGCGTAGTGTTCACGGCAGTGGGTGCCTACGCGACAGTTGCATCGTTTGGATTGGCCGCGCCCGGCTCGGTTCCTGTAACGGTCCTGGGTATGACGATGACCGCACAGACGGCGGCCTACGTCGCAACAGGGTTGCTGGCGGCAGGGACCGTTCTGGGGGCTGCATCAACGGCTGCCACTACTTATGGTGCGGTGAAGGGAAACGAGACAGCCTTTCGGTTAGGGGAATACCTGGCCTATGCCGCGATACCTTTAGACATCGCTGGGGGGGTATTCAGAAGTGCGGTTAAAAGCGCGATCAAGGCTGCGTCCAAGGCTTCCAGCCGGCGAGTTTCCGAGACAGCGAGTAGAGTTTCAGTCGGGACGATTGACGATTCACCGGTCGATTCTGTAACGGGTACGCGGCGTGGATCTGCTCCAGCGAGTATGGACGCACCCGGGCCTGTTGGGGGTGTGAGGATTCCAAGAGTGCGGGTGAACAGGCCTGAACCACCTACACCGAACCCTCGGCCGGAGAGCGGCCCTTTCGCCAGGCGCGCGCGGACACCGACAGATGACCCTGCAGCAGCACCGTCCAGCGGTCCGTTACGGCTTGCGGGCAGAACGGGTTTTTTAGTACGGCTTCGCAAACTCGGGGAAAACGTCTTCGTGCTTAAATACATGCCTCGCCGGTGATAAGGCTGGACTTTCCGCCGCCGACAAAGGCTCATCGCTGTCGGCGGCATTTTGATCGACGTTTTTACTGCTCCAACCTTTACATTTTCCCTTTTTGGATTCTCTGCCTGAATAAACAACGCACCGCCCAGTAAAAACCCGAAACAACATTAAAACTCAAGGCTCCAGACGTATCACGTTAGTTTAGGAAATATCCTACACCGCCCGCCATTAACCAAAGCCCTCCAGAGACTTTGCAACTAACTCACCTGCTGTAAACTCCCGCCCCGTCATGACACACAACACAAACCGTCTATCAAGACACCATAAATAGTTACATTTTTACTTCTATAACTTTAATAGGGTTTTCATCGTGAACAAAATGCTATCCGTACTGGGCCTTGCTCTGGCGACTACACTCACCGGCACTGTCGTATCCGCCAACCCCGGCCCCGGCACGATTCGTTTCGAAGGCAAGATCACCGCTACCACCTGCCCTATCGAAGTAGTCAATCCGGGCGATGGCTCTATCGGCAACGTGGTGAACATGGGCTCTATCGAGGCCAACCGCTTTACCGGCATCGGTCAGGAACTCTCTGGCAAGAGCTTTGCCCTGCGCGTCAATGACGACGGCAGTTGCGGCCTTACGGCTGGCGACCCGAATTCGGCCAAAGTCACCTTCATCGGTAACGCTGACAGCAGCGGCGACTACTTCGCTGTCACCCCTACTGCCGACGGGGCAAAGGGCGTCGCGATTGTCATCAAGGACCAGACCTTGACGTCCATCAAACCAGGCAGCCAATCGGCACCTTATGCACTGATTGAGGGCGGTGCCACCGACATGGTGTTCAACGCCTACTACCGTTCGACAGCGGCTACCGTTCAAGCCGGTGCTGCTTCGGCGGATGTACAGTTTGTTGTCGCAATCAACTGATACATCGACCCATTCGCTCACAGTGTAAGAATCAATAGTCTTTTCACGTGAAGCATCTTCAATACGTTCAGGTCCGTTTCGGATCTGAACGTACAAGGTAACTTTCCATGATTTGCCAACAGGCTTTCAAAAGACCTGCCCTCGCGGGGTGCATGCTGTTATTCATGTGCGCAGCTTATATACCAGCCACTCAGGCAGCACTGACGGTCAACGCAACTCGCATCGTGTTCGACGGCGACAAGCGCAGTACGTCGGTGGTCGTATCCAATCCAAGTGATCGCCCGTTCGCGGTACAGACCTGGGTAAATACGGAGGCAGACGACACTGTCACCGTCGTTCCGTTCGCACCTTCGCCGCCACTTTTCCGTCTTAATCCGGGCAAGGAACAACAGGTACAGATCAATGGCCTGCCCCACGAACTGCCCTCTGATCGTGAATCATTGTTCTACTTCAACGTGCAGGAAATACCTCAAGCCGACCCTTCGCAGGGCAATGTACTGAATATCGCCCTGCGTACCCGTATCAAACTGTTTTATCGCCCGGTGCTGCTGACTGATAACCCCATTGCCCGCCTCAAGGACCTGCAATGGTCGGTCAGGCAGATTGCGGGCAAGGCAGAACTGACCGCGATGAATCCGACACCCTTTCACGTGTCGTTCATTCGCCTCGACGTCTCCGGCGGTGGCAGAACTGAAAAGGTCAGGGAAGTCGCCATGCTTGGCCCGTTCAGCTCTCGCCACTACGAGCTCAGTGAAACGAAAGCGGTACCGGGCCTGCAGGTGGTGTTTTCCGCGATCAACGATTACGGCGGCTACAGCACGCCGCTGACAGCTACAGCCACGCTGACTGACTGAAACAGCGCTGGCCCGTTTCATCCCCAGGACATTGAACATGACCCTATTACCCGATTCCGGGTTCATACCAGTGCGCCTGCGCTTTATGCAGGTGCTGATTGTGTGCGGCAGCGTTACCGTACCGCTGGAACCGACCAAGGCGGCAACCCCTGTCAAGTTCCAGTCCGGCTTCCTGCGTCAGGGCCAGGACTATGACAGTGAGGCCGCGGCCAGCGTGCTGAACCAGTTGTCAGTTGTCGAAAACCTCGGGCCAGGCGATCACTGGGTAGAAATCCACGTCAATATGCGCCATTTCGGCCAACGGCAGATCCGTTTCGATGCCGACCCACAAGGCAACGGCCTGCTGCCCTGCCTGTCGCGGGAACTGCTGGAGCAGATCGGCGTACGCCTCGACAGTCTGGCCGACCCGGCCTTGTTGCAAGTCGCTTGTGTCGCGCTGGGGCAATTGATTCCGGACGCCAAGGTCGTACTGGACGGCGGCAGACTGCAACTGTCGATCTCGATACCGCAGATCGCCATGCGCCGCGACGCCAACGGGCGAGTGGACCCGGCGCTTTGGGATTACGGCATCAACGCCGCCTTCATCAATTACCAGACCTCGGCGCAACAGACGACCCATAGGGAAACAGGCACCAGCAGCAGCGCAGACCTGTACCTAAACACCGGTATCAACCTGGGGTCATGGCGATTGCGCAGCAATCAAAGCGTGCGTCAGGATGCACAGGGACATCGCGAGTGGACCAGAGCCTACGCTTATGCACAGCGCGACCTGCCCGGCACCCACGCTAACCTGACCCTCGGTGAAACCTACACCGGCGGCGATGTCTTCCGGAGCCTGCCGATCAAGGGCGGGTTGATCAAAACCGATCAGGAGATGCTCCCCGATTCCCTGCAGGGTTACGCACCGGT
Source organism: Pseudomonas sp. P135 (assembly GCF_020312125.1). Classification (NCBI taxonomy): domain Bacteria; kingdom Pseudomonadati; phylum Pseudomonadota; class Gammaproteobacteria; order Pseudomonadales; family Pseudomonadaceae; genus Pseudomonas; species Pseudomonas sp. P135. The sequence continues at coordinate 132,571 of NZ_JAGPYR010000012.1, read as the reverse complement.
GATCCGTGGCGTTGCGCAAAGCAGGGCCAAACTGGAAGTCCTGCAGAACGGATACCCGATCTACTCCACGTATGTCAGTGCCGGCCCCTATGAAATAGATGACCTGAACACGGCGGGCAGCGGCGAACTGGAGATCGTGCTGACCGAGGCCGATGGTCAGGTGCGGCGCTTTACCCAACCTTACTCGACCATGAGTAACCTGTTGCGCGAAGGCGTCTGGAAATACAGCGCAGCCCTGGGCCGCTTCAACGGTGCCTACGCCACCGAGCATCCCTGGCTATGGCAAGGCACGCTGGCCGTTGGCACAGGCTGGAACTCGACACTTTATGGCGGACTGATGACCAGCGACTTCTACCATGCCGCAGCGCTGGGCGTGTCACGGGACATGGGTATGCTGGGAGCGATGGCGTTCGATGTGACACGGTCACGCGCCGGCATCGATCAGCCCGGTCAGTCCAGCGTGCAGGGCATGAGTTACGCCATCAAGTACGGCAAGGCGTTCACTACCCATACCAATCTGCGCTTCGCAGGTTATCGCTACTCCACCGCAGGCTATAGGGATTTCGACGAAGCCGTCAGTCAGCGCAGCAACGACGATGCGTTCAGGGGTAGCCGCCGAAGCCGACTGGAGGCTTCGATTCATCAGAGAATCGGCGCACGCAGCAGCGTCGGTCTTACGCTGTCGCAACAGAATTACTGGGGGAGCGATATCGAGCAACGACAATTTCAGTTCAACTTCAACACCCATCGTGCCGGGATAACCTATAACTTCTACGCCTCACAGTCGCTGAGCGTAGCCAGTAACCGCGGCAACGACCGGCAGTTCGGCCTGAGCATCTCGATGCCCCTCGACACCGGCCATTCGAGCAATGCCACACTCGACCTGCAGAGCAGCGCCAATCGCCACAGTCAACGGGGCAGCCTGAGCGGCAGCCTCTACGAAAACCGGGTCAATTATCACGCCAGCCTGAGCAACGATGACGGCAAGCAGCAAAGTGCCAGCCTTGCGGCGGGCTATCAGGCGCCCTTCGCCAGCCTCGGCGCCGGTGTAACTCAGGGCAATGATTATCGAAGTACATCAGTCAATGCCAGTGGCGCCTTGTTGCTGCATGCCGACGGCATCGAGTTCGGCCCGAATCTGGGTGACACCATCGCCCTGGTCGAAGTGCCCGATACACCAGGCGTGGGCATACAGAACGCGACCGGTGTCAGGACCAATAGTCGTGGCTACGCATTGATGCCCTATCTGCGCCCCTACCGCTATAACCCGATCGCCTTGCAGACCGACCGGCTTGGCCCCGAGGTGGAAATCGATAACGCCAGTGCTCAAGTGGTGCCTGCCAGGGGTGCCGTGATCAAGACCACCTTCGCTGCACGCACGGTGACACGCCTGGTCATCAATGCAACCACTCCCAGTGGCAAGCCGCTGCCATTCGGCGCCCGGGTCAGCGACGCGCAGGGCAACATCCTGGGCATCGCAGGCCAGGGCGGGCAGATTTTGCTGTCCACCGACATGCAGGCACAAACCCTCGATGTCCACTGGGGAGAGAAAAGCGACCCTCAGTGTCGTCTGCACATAGACCCCGCTGGCATGCCTTTGGCCCAGGGCTACCGAATGCAGGACATGACGTGTACCCAGTGACATCAGGTCTGAGCCATCCGCGACATTGTTATTTCAGGAATCACCCATGAACACTGCATTGAATGCCCTGCTCCCCAGTCTGATCCTGTTGGGAGCCAGCCATAGTGCTGCGGCTTATTCCGACGTACCGGATGACACACCGAGCAACGATTGCTACTGGGTTTCCTCTCCGGGAATAAAGGACTACCGACGCGACATCGGCACGCTCTACGTCCCGAAAGACGCTGCAGTGGGCACCTTTATCGGCAGCATAGATATGCTTCACGCCACACCAGATCAGGCAGGCCTGGAGGCGGCCTGCAGAAATGACGGCACGGCTCTTCTGGAATTCAACGCAACGGCAACGGCTCCGATCTTTTCCGGCACGGTGGAGCCTATAAACGGGGAAGACCTCACCGGCAAGATACTGCAAACCAATATTCCGGGCGTCGGGGTGCGGGTAAGACTGGAGTATCCGTATGACAGGCACTGCCCCAATTGCTTCACACCTGTAGGTGGCAGCGCCTCCGTTCCGTTCATCGGCCTCAACGACCACCAGAAAATGCTCACAAGCCTGCCTTTCCTTCATTTGAACAACTACGTCACGCTGGTCAAGACCGGACCGATTCCCTCCGGACCCAATGTGCTCAATGGCAGTGAACTGTTCTCCGCAAGCGTGACAACGCTTGGCAGGATCATGAAGTTCGGGCTAACCGGCACGATACTTCAGGCACAGTGCAGCGTCGGTGCAGATCCGGTCAGTGCCGACCCGGTGCAGCTGGGTGAGTGGGACAGCGCTGACTTCACCGGTCCCGGCTTCACCACACCTGCGGTGCCATTCAGTATTGCGTTGAGTAACTGCGAGACCTACACGGGCGCAGGCTTCGTGGCCACGGCGCATATCCAGCTCGATGGTGTCGAAGGCTCGGTTCCCGAGGGCCCCGTCGGCAGCGGGGTTTTCAGCCTGACCAGCGACTCGGACGCCAAGGGCATGGGGATTCAGGTCCTCAAGGGTGATGGCGTCACGCCCATGGAGTTGCAGACCGAAGTGCCACTGATCGCGATCACACCCGGCAACGTTGTGCTGAACTTCTACGCCCGCTTCTATCAGACTCAGGACAGCAGCGCGATCCGGCCGGGCAAGGCCAAAGGGGCGCTCAGCTTCACGATGACCTACAAGTAGCAATGCACCATGGACTGCCAACCTGGCGGTCCATGATTTCCTCAGGCATACAACGTTGGTCTCAGTGAAGGGAAAGGCTGCCACGAGAGTGCCTGGTCGAAACTCACACGCACCCGCACATCCAGCTGAGTGCCGATCAGAAATCTAGTCAAATCCGTTTTGCTGATACGACCGGCGTCGATGTTATCGCCCACCAGCGGTACCGGGTACTCGTCCAGCACGCTAACCACTAACGACTCATTATCAGCACTGCCGACGCCGTGCACCTCGACGCTGACAAACTGGTCAGTGCCCATGAAAGACCAACTGTCGAGCGTGAACCGCGCGTAGTCTCCCTCGGCAATGCTCTGCAGGCTCAGACGCCCTCCGGATACCTTGTCACACTGCACGACCGGAAAGCCTGTCATTCCCAGGATACTCAACGTATGCCGGTCCGAAAGATGGGGTGAGTCGACGCTTTTTTCGAACACCTCGTAGTACACCGGGATGGACTTGCTGAAATGCGGGGCAATTTTTGTGGAAGGAACGCTGAACAGTCTCGAGTCTGCGATTTCCGTAAGAAAAGAGCCCACACTGCCTGGCTCGGCCCATTGGACGCGGACGGTTTCACCGGGAAGAATCACGGCATCCTCCGGTATCGATACCACTGCGCCCTGAAAGGCATCGACCGGATCAAGCCTGCTGGCACTTGCCGAGCCTGAAGCCTTCTGAACACGAGGGGGTGGCAACACACGCGGCACTGGCTGAGCGCACACCAGCAGCGCAACAGCCAGCGCACGAGGCCCGGCATTCCCCGAGCGATCCTTCAGCCTGTAGGACACATAACGAATGCCATCGCCGCTCTCGAGAACCACTTGCCGGTCAAAGCCGATGTTGATCGCGCCACCGATATCGGACGCTTCAAGCGTCAGGGTTCCGGTGTGCTCCGACCCCGTCGGCATGCTGCTCCAGTACCAGATAATGAGGTCCCCGGCGCCCGGCGAAAAATACGCGGGCACCTCGGCCAGCACGGTATCGCCATGAGTATCCAGCCAGGCCGCCGTGAGACCATCCCTGATGATTTCTTCCGGAAAAATCAGCGCCCCTTCGTCTTCGAATACCGGTGCCGTTTTATCAATGACAAAGACCAGTGTTTCGGATTCGGTCTGCACCTGATTGGAGGTCTCGACGCGATAACGGAGTCGATGCCGGCCTTCGATCAGGTATTGCTGCGCGATCATGATGAACAGATCGACAGGCTGTACAGGTCCGGTCCAGGTCTTCTCCTCCAGCAGCACGTCGTTCCAGTACACGCGCAGATACTCGGGATTGCCCGGGGTAGGCTCGGAGTTTTGCCACATGGGAAAATCGACCCGCAACGGCACGAGCCAGGCGCTGCTGGGGAGCAAATTAGGCTCACCGCCAGGTATGTCAGGAAGAAGTTCGGCGACCATCGGCGGCGCAAGCAACATGCTCTTGCGCCTTGAAACCGGCCAGAACAGGATTCTGATCCGTTCGATCCACTTTGAAATAACAGACATGAGCCGGGCCTCCAGCATGAGGAAGCGGTGGCCGACCCGTTTGCCGACCGCCATGCCCATCAGTTAACACCCTGCTTTTTTCTGCGGATACTGGCACAAGTGATAGGACCGTTGGCGCATCAGCGTCCAGCGATCAGACATCATCCGCCCCGCTTCGCTGTCGCTACCAGCTGTAACGCAAGCCTGCACTGGCGCCCCACGGCTGTTCGATGGCATCGCCATTGCTGTAATCGAAATCAGCATGCAACTGCAGGTTGTCAGACAGCGACACCGAAACGCCCGTCCCCAATTCGCCACGGGAACCGGAGAGGTCGTTGTTGAACACGTTGTCATTGACCTTGACCTCGTTCCTGTTGACGAATTCGTGAGCCACGGCAACCCGCACATAAGGTTGCAGCGTACGTCCTTTGCCCAGGTCGAAACTGCGCCCCGCCGTCGTACCGACCTTGCCGAGCAGCGATCGGCTGCGGTCACCTTCAGCACGCATACCGTTGTCCAGTGCGTAGTCCTTGCCCTGAACGACCAGGCCCGCCAGCTGGGTGTAGGGTTCGAGAAAATAACCGTTGTCCAGTTTGATGTGCCGCCCCAGCTCCAGCGATGCGCCAACCCCCAGATTGTCGTAGTTGCCGCGCGTGCGGGAACCATCGCTGAGATTGACTCTGGCCTTGTTTTTGAACTGATTGAGTTTGATCACGCCATCGATGTAGTAGCCGCTCTCGCTGTTCAGCCAGGTGCTGTAAGCGCCCAGCGAATAGCTGTCGACCTTGCCACTGGCACCGTGATCCAGACTGAGGTCAGAGGTGCTCTGCCCGATCATCACGCCCGCCAGCCATTGCCCCGCCCCCACAGGCAGCTTGCCATCTGCGCCGAGCGCGACACCACTCTGAACCTGCTGATATCCGAAGCCTGAGGCGTCGGCCACATTGAATTTGTTGCCGTAGGTACGTATCCAGCCGCCAGAACGGGCCTCATCCATGCGCAACTCGCCCATGCGCGAACGTAACGTACTCAACTCCCCATACCAGACAGTCGGCGCAGTGTTGAACAACGCCATGACAGTCTGTGCGCCGGGGCTGATGGTTCGGGTGGCGGTATCCAGATACCAGTCATTGTCGCCCTGCTTGATCAGGTCATAGGACCAGGCGCCCAGATCCACTGCGCCGCCTGCGAGCGAGAAGCTGGCATCGCCGGCTGCCGCATGCACGATGTGCAGGCTGGTATCGCTGAGCGGATCGACACCCGTGCTACCGACAAGCAAGGTATGACTGCCGGTCGCGCTGCCCGTGATGTCAAGAAAGTCATTGGCCTTGCCAGCGAAATCCACGTCCATCATGAACGTACCGCTCCCTGACAGGCTTGCGAGTGACAACGTGTAAAACGAGGCCGCGTCGCCAAACCTGACCGACCCACCGTCCATGGCCAATGCATTCACCTGACCGTTCTCGACCATCACCCACTGGCCCTGACTACTGAGCGACAGGCTGGAGACGTTTTCCAGGCGCCCGGTCAGGGTCGCGTTATTTTGCAGTGACAGGCTGGCGGTACTGCCCGCATCCGCCGATACATCGCCCAGCAGATGGCTGTTGTCCACGGTCATGTGCGCCGTTGAACCGTTGATCAACTCCAGTATCTTGCCATTGCCGCCGGTCAGCGTAGAACCATTGTTGACCCGGATATCGGCAGTCGCGGGCGCGCCGGTGGGCGTTCCGACGGTCAGCGCCGACCCCGTGATGCCTTCGACCCGGGTTCCGTCCAGGACCAACAGATTGCTTGAGGGTACTGCCGGGTCAGCGCGCAAGCGCACGCCATATTGCTGCCCGGTAATGGTGCTGCCGGACGCCTTCACCGTGGAGTCCCACATCTCCATGCCTCTGCCATTGGCGCCAGTGGCCGTTACTGAAGTACCTTCCAGGGTCAGGTTGCTGAGCGAGCCGGCGTTTATCCCGCGATTCGTGGCCGTGATCGTGCTGCCGATGACGGTGGCCGTGGAACCGACCAGTCGTGCACTTTCATTGCCCATCCCCAGGCCATCCGCGCCACCTGTCAGCACGCTACCGACAATCAACGCATCTGCCCCTGTCAACGATACGGCTGAAGAGCTGGTGCCCGCACTGACCTGACTGCCAGTGAGCGTCAGCTTCGCGCCGGTGATCGTGGATATTTGCAGGGTAGTCGCGCCGTTGGCTGTCAGATTTCCGGTGCTGACAACCCGATAACTGTCCAGCGGGCCTGTTGCATCGATGGTCTGCGGCGCATTGACAAGTATTTGCGCAAAGGCATGACTGCCAGGCAGCAAGGGAGAGAGAAAAATAACGGTTTTCAATGTCCATGAAAGCGGACGCAGCACGAATGGAGCATTCATGACGATGCATTACCTTAAGGTGATCAGATTGAACCCCGTGACGACAGCCCGAAAGCGGCCTAGGGAGGAAGGCCGAAAGACTACGGGGATCCAGCTGAATGCTCTGTAGGACCTTTCCTAGGCAAACGTAGGGAGGTTCTGACAGAAGATGATCGCCCAGGGAAATACCGATAAGCGTAGGTGACATGACCTGGTAAGCACTGACATTCCTAAACCGTTTGGGAGCAACCTGAGTCTGCTTATACCCGGCAGGGTGACTGCGGCAGGCCGCAGGCACCCTCTGCCGGTGACCCTCCTTAGTTTTTCGTTGGTTGACCTGTTTTGAGCACGATAGGACAAGGCCCGGTTGCGTCGTACATCCCTACCCGGGCGGTGGTTTCCAGCGAGGTAATGGTTTCGCCTCCCATGCTGAAGGAGTACTTGATCCTCGCGCTCCCGTTCGGGCTGCTGCCTGAAGGATCGTAGATGGGCAGAATGTGTTTATCGTAGGGGGTGACCAGCCAGATGAAACCGGTGACAGGACGGCTGACTCCCAGCTGGATAACCTCGTCTTTTTCGGTACCGGCAATAGGAGCGTCGCCTGTAGGTCCCCCGGAGCCATACCAGTGCAAAGTGACAGTTTCACCGTCCGACAGATATTTCGAAAGATCTGGAACGCGAACCCGTATACCCGGTTCATCCGGGCCAGGATTCCCGATGCCATCGGCAAAGAGTGAGTCGCAGTTCAACCAGCCGTTTGAACTGGTGCCCTCAAAGAGCGGTGCGTCCGGGGTGATGACAATGGCACTTACGTTGACCAGCGTGTCCGGCGAGTGTGTCGTGTTTTCTGAATCGGGCGCATGGATGCGGTAATGAACCGGCAAGTCAGCGCGATTGCCTTCATAATCGATATAACTCCAGGGTATTTCAACCTCACGCTCGGAGCCTGCCGTGTCAGAAACAGCCACGGTGTATTGCGCCTCTGCTACATGGCTCGTGCCCCAGTAGAAATCGATAATTTCTCCCGGTTGAAGCTTTTCATACAGTTTGAAAGTGACCTTGGCAGCCTGGTTGTTGTCCGCTGCTGTCAGGACGTTCACTAAATTGGACGTCTGGCCACGGACTTCGACCGGCAGTAATGCGTCGTTGACCGGATCCGGCCACTCAGGATCGGTGATCGGGTCGGGTCCGATAGTGGCGAAATTGACATTGACGCTGGTGCTTTTCACTTCGGACGGAACGACGCCACGCAGGATTCGATAACTCACATCGGTGGCCTGGACGCCGCCAGTCACTTGATTGTATTGAGCACGCAGAACCGGATCAGGAATCTTGATCGAAATCGGAAAATCTGGAGAGCTGCCGACTTCCTCGGATCGTAGCGGTTCAGTGCCCCAGGTGACTTCGATACGGTCGGCCGGCTTCCAGTTATCGAACGACTCGATCAACACTTCGACCCCGAGTCTCGCATCAGGCAGGTTGATCAACTTTTCTGGAGGCTCTGCCAATGGCACGACGGGGTCTTTCAAGTTGTCGGCCAACAGCCCCAGCGCCACGTCGATGCGTTTTGGGCTGGAAAGCGGACTGCGATTGGTGGCTTTGTCGACCAGAATGTAAACGGCGTAGTAGGGCTCGTCCCGGGACGCGTCTATGGCCGAAACGGGGAATGTCACCGTATTATTCGTCGGGCGTTCCACTTCAACGAAATCCACCGGAGCTGGCAGGTCTGCGGCATTGTCGGGCAACGGCGTGCCAACCCAATAGAAGGCTACCTTGTCGCCGGGTTTCCAGTCGTCATAGTCTGGCAGCGTGCCGACCAGACCTTCGGGATGTACGTCCAGAAACGCCTGGGTCAACTGATCTGTTTCCAGACTCATCTGCTCAGGCTCAAGATGCTCGCCCGGCGGCGTGGTATCGACGATCAGGTTGATCGACGGGCTGACGGTCTCTTGATCATTCGGCTGTCTGATCCGGTAGCGCAGACTGTAAGCACCGTCTGCAGGCTTGTCGAAGCCGGGCAGAAAACTGCTCAACGGAATCTCGATCTTCTTGGGAAAGGTACCAGGGGCCACCGGTGCGGTAACGATACCGCTAAACACCTCTTTAAACGCGTCGTTGTCCGCCGCCGCGCCGATGGCCCACTCGATGAAAAAAGTATCGGAGTCGCCCTGGTCAGTGACCAGTCCTGCCCACTCGGGCAGGGTAACCTCAAGAAACTCGCCGAGCAGGACATCCTTGTTCAGCGTTCCATCGGCAGGGTCCACAATACCCGCCACCTGTGCCAGGGCAAGGTCTGCGTCGATCCCTGAACCGCGTTGAGTGCGCGCCAGCCGGTAGGCGATACGCGCTTTTTTTTTGTCATCCAACGTTGCTGTTGTTTTTGAATCGACCATCATCAGCACTCCCTTGCTATCCGATTGCCGCCCTGTTTATGTAGAAAACGTGCGGGCGGATTGATAATGCGCCCAGGGCCTGCTGCCATTTCATCCCGAGCCGCGATGAAACGGCAACAGACCCTGGCCTTCTCGACAAAAGTTTGTCTGCCAGAACCAGCCGTCCAGGCCAGTAGCCCGTTCGATTAAACGGTAGTTGCGTGACACTGGATACTGTCAGAACTACCAGGGGCGCGCTTCGCAGGGCACGCTCGACAGGCGTCTCGTATCAATCTAGATACATTTATGACATGCCCCCGACATTCGGTCGCGCCACCCTACCGCCGAGCCTCCCGGCGAAGTAGCATGAGGGGCAGCGTTGATCTTCAACAGCAGCCAGTCCATGGCGGCACAAGCAGGCGACAGACGCATTATGCAAGCACTTCCCGACACTACCCTGGATGCCGCATCGACCGATCAGCGCTGGAGCGTTCGTGCGCTGATCGTCGATGACGATGTGGCCATTCGCGAACTGCTCTGCGACTACCTGACGCGCTTCAATATCAACGCCCGTGGCGTCACCGACGGCACGCAGATGCGTCAGGCACTGACCGACGAAACCTTCGACGTGGTGGTGCTGGACCTGATGCTGCCCGGTGAAGACGGCCTGTCACTGTGCCGCTGGCTGCGCAGTACGTCGGACATCCCGATCCTGATGCTGACCGCCCGCTGCGAACCGACTGACCGGATCATCGGCCTGGAACTGGGTGCCGACGATTACATGGCCAAACCGTTCGAGCCGCGCGAACTGGTCGCGCGCATCCAGACTATTCTGCGCCGGGTCCGTGACGAGCGCAGCGATCAGCGCACCACCATTCGTTTTGACGCCTGGCGCCTGAACAGCGTCCTGCGTCAGTTGACCGCGGCCGATGGTCTGGTGGTGCCGCTGTCCAACGCCGAGTTTCGTTTGTTACGCGTGTTTCTCGAACGGCCACACCGGGTGCTGAGCCGTGAACAGTTGCTCGATGCAGCCCGAGGCCGCTCGATCGAGGCGTTTGACCGCAGTATCGATTTGCTGGTCTCGCGTCTGCGCCAGAAGCTCGGCGATGACCCGAAGAATCCGCAACTGATCAAGACCGTGCGCGGTGAAGGCTATCTGTTCGATGCCAGGGAGCTGGGTTGATCCGCAGATTCGATACGCTGTTCGCGCGACTGTTTGGTGGCGCTCTGTTGGCTATCCTGCTGGCGCACCTGCTGGCTTTCATCTGGTTCACCCAGTACGGCATGCGCCCCCCGCCGCCAACGCCCAACGAGTTCAACGCCGAGCATGGGCAATTCGATCAGCGGCCCATGCACAGACCGCCGATCCTCGGTGGCCCGCTCATATTGCTGTTCTTCCAGTTCATCACCCTGATCATTGCCGCGTGGTATGGCGCCAAGGCCCTCAGCCGTCCCGTGCGGAGCCTGAGCGAAGCCGCCGAACGCCTGAGTGAAGACCTCGACAGCCCGCCACTGGAAATCAGCGGCCCGCAGGAAGCCCGACAGGCTGCGCAGACGTTCAATCTGATGCAGCGCAAGATCCGCGAACAGATGCAGCAGCGCGGGCGCATGCTGGCTGCGGTCTCCCATGATCTGCGCACGCCCCTTTCGCGGCTCAAGCTGCGTGTCGAACAGATCGAGGAGCCCAGGCTGCACGGCCAGATGACTCAGGACCTCAATGACATGATCAGCATGCTCGACGCCACGCTTGCCTACCTCAATGAGCACCGGCGCAGCGAAGGCCTGCAGCAGTTCGACCTGCAGGCGCTGATCGAGTCGCAGGCCGAGAATGCCCAGGACAATGGCGACGACGTGCAATACGAAGGCCAGTGCAAGCCGCTCAAGACGCAGCCGATGGCACTGCGCTCGTGCCTGCAGAATCTGGTCGACAACGCTCTGCGTTATGCCGGCAGCGCGCGCATTGTGATTGAGGACAGCGCCGATCACGTGCGCATATCCGTCGTTGATCACGGACCAGGGATTGCGCCCGAGTTTCACGAGACGGTATTCGAACCATTCTTTCGCCTGGAAAGCTCGCGCAATCGCAACTCCGGCGGAATCGGCATGGGCATGAGTATCGCCCGGGAAGCGGCGCGGCGTATCGGCGGCGAGCTGTCGCTTGCGCAGACCCCGGGCGGCGGCCTGACGGCAATACTGGTCCTGCCACGCCTCTGACATATTCTGTATCACGCCACGTACAAAGCTTACATTCCCTCGACAACTGACGCCCCGAGGCTGCAAAAGCCGGTACACCGTTATCGGGCACATTCATCTCAGGGGAGTGAGACCAATGATCAGTGGAATAAGCAGCAGTTTCTCCAGCTACACCAGTTCGACCAGTGCAACCTCCAGCACCAGCAACAAGAAGTTTCAGGAAGAGCTGTTGGCCAAGCTGGATACCGATGGCGACGGCAGCATTGCCAAGAACGAGCTGAGCTCGGCCCTGTCGTCGAACAGCAAGGATGGTGTCACGGTGAGCCTGAGCAAGGCGTTCAGCGACCTGGACAGCAATGACGATGACAGCCTGGATGCCGACGAGCTGGCCGCCATGACACCACCTCCGCCGCCGCCCATGCAGTCGGTCGACGAGCAGGCAGAAGACCTGCTCGGCGCGCTGGACAGCGATGGCGACGGCGCAATCAGCAGCGACGAGCTGACCACGGGGCTGAGCAATACGGGCAGCACGGCAAACAGCAACCAGGTGTTCGATGCACTGGACACTGACGAAGACGGCACAGTCAGCCTTGAAGAGCTGGTCGCCGGCATGCAGCCGCAACAGCCTTCTGCCGGTATGTCGTCTGCGCAGGTGAGCACTTCCAGTGCCACTGAAAGCACCAGCCTGTTCAGTACGCTGGACAGCAATAGCGACGACAGTATCAGCGCTTCCGAGTTGTCTGCCGCATTGAAGCAGAGTGACAGCACCATTGATCAGGGCAATACCAACCAGATCGCCACTCAGGCCTTGAACAAGATGATCGCCGCACTCAGCGAAAAATATGACACCCAGAGCAGCAAGCCAGTCGGCAAGTACCTGGACACCGCTGCGTAAGGCGAGGCTCCGCCGCGCGTCAGGGCGCGGCGGAAACTTTCGCCGTCAGCGGCTGCGGGCACGCTCGCTGCCGACCCAGTCGGTCAACAGGCTGTAAGCGACTGCCAGCAGCGTCGGGCCGATGAACAGGCCGATGAAGCCAAAGGCCAGTAAGCCTCCGAACACACCCAGCAAGACAATCACCAGCGGTAGATTGCCGCCCCTGCTGATCAGGTATGGCTTGAGCACGTTGTCCACGCCACTGATGATGAACATCCCCCAGATGCCCAGAAATATCGCCATGCCGTACTCGCCCTGCCAGACCAGCCAGGCAGTGGCAGGCAGCCAGACCAAGGGCGGGCCCATCGGAATCAGACTGAACAGAAAGGTCAGAATCCCCAGCACCAGTGCACCGGGAATGCCCGCGATCAGGAAGCCGATCAGCGCCAGCACCGCCTGGGCCGCTGCCGTACCGATGACCCCGTTGACTACGCGTTGCACCGTGCCGGCGACCAGATCCAGATAATACTGGGCGCGCTCCCCGATCAGGCGTTCCAGCAGGCTGAGCACGAAGGCGGCCAGCCGCGGACCGTCCCTGTAGAAGAAGAAGGCGAAGACGATGCTCAGGGTCAGCTCCAGAATCCCGCTGCCGATCTGCGCACTGCGTGCCAGAATCCAGTTACCGACCTGACCCAGATGCGGCTTGAGCGTCGCCATGAATGCCGCGCCTTGCTGATCGATGGTGGTCCACAGCGCTACCAGTCTTTCGCCCACCAGCGGAATACCCGCCAGCCATTGCGGTGGGTCGGGCAAGCCGTCGACCTGAATGTCCTTGATCAGGCCCGTGGCGTCACGCACATGGTCGGCGAGATTGAAGCCCAGCCACACCAGCGGTGCCGCAACCAGCAGCATCCAGCACAAGCACATCACCAACGCGGCCAACGACTCGCGGCCCTTGAACCAGCGGGTCAGCAAACGCATCAGCGGCCAGCTGGCGAAGGCCAGCACCGCGCCCCAGACCAGCGCCGACCAGAACGGCGCCATCACCCAGAGGCAGGCACCAAACAGCGCCAGCAGCAGAATCTGCACCAACAGACGGTCATTGTTGAACATGCGCTATTCACTAAGAAGGATCGGAGAGAGCGAGCATAATGGCGAACCTGCCAGTCCGCCATCGCTGTTCTAGCGGATAACCTCGATCTTGAGCCCCTTGCCTTCAGTGACGCCAGCCTCGAGCCGGGCAGCGCGAACGCCTTTGGTGATCAGGGCGTCAAGCCAGGCGCCGGCACTGGGTCCGGACACCGTGGCGCGCAGGCCACTGTCCTGGTTAAGGGCGCGGGAAACCAGAGTAACCCAGGCATCCTGTGGCTCGCCGCCCAGGCGCGGAAGTTCCAGCGTGCCGGTGCTTCGCAATTGGCGCAGCAAGGTGGCCGAGGTCGGCAGCAGTTCGCCCAGTGGCGCAGCGGATTCAAACTGCTCGACGTGCAGGTAGGCACGGCGGTTGCCACGGGTGATGCTGTAGAGCGCTACCAGCGTGTCATTGCGCGGTTCTGCCAGACGCAGCAACAGGTAAGCCTGGCGGTCATCCGCGCCGTACAGCTTGGCGTTGCCGAATACTTCGTTGGCCCACAGGCTGCTCTCTCCGCAGTCGCGCGCCTGACACCAGAACAGCAGCTCGGCACCCTGCTGCTGCAAGGCTTCGCGCGCCGCAGTAAAAGCGTCGTCGGCAGTGCGCTCGGCAGGTAATTGATAGGTGACAGACGTCAGATTGCCGCGCGCACTGACCTGCCCGTCGAAACGCAACTGGCCGCTGATCTTGCGGATCGAGCCCATCGGGTAGACCCGCTCGAGCTCGGCAGCCGGACGATAATCGACGATTTCCGTGTCGGCCAGACGCGGCAGAATCTGCAGATCGCGGCTGCCTGTTACATCGGCGGCGCACAGCACAGCGCTGAACATCGACAGGCACAAGGCGACAACGGGAACACTTGATAAACGCATGAGTGCTCTCATTGGCAGGCAAGCAGGGAACGAAAATATAAAAGATCGCCAGCGAGGCGGTCACCAGAGGCTGCGGATTGATCCATCACGGTTGACTCCTGTTTCAACCCGCCCAGCGTCGGCAGTTGCCGGGCTCAAGTCAAGAAGCAGCGAAGAAGCGATTGATACAGTGTGCAACAGCGCTCGCGCCCTGCTCGTCGTCCAGGTGCAGATGATGACCGCCTTCAAGCTGCACGACGTCGAAAGGCAGCCCGGACAGCATGAGCTGATTTTTCGTCAGCATGCCGCCTGTAGCGACCAGCAGTTGCGTCGGGCAACGGATAGCGTTGACGAAAGACATCGCCTGCTGATGTGTAAGACGTATCGCAGATGGCAGCGTCAGGCGGCTGTCGCTGCGCCAGGTATAGCCGCCGGGTACCGGCATCAGGCCGCGTTGCGCGAGTAATTCGGCAGCCTCGCGACTGACCGGGACGACGCCTTTCATACGCGCCTGAACAGCGCGTTGCTGATCCTCGTAAACCGGCTTTTTCTTGCCCGACAGCCTGAGCTGCGCCTGCAGCGCGGAGCCCATCCGCTCGGCGGCGGATTCGGGGTCGCCGGTCAAGGGAATCAAACCGTCGATCAGTGCCAGCCGCGTGACACGCTCCGGCAACGACCCGGCCAGCAATACCGAAATGATCGCGCCCAGTGAATGGCCCATCAGGGCAAAGCGCTGCCAGCCCAATTGCTCGGCGACCTGCAGCACGTCGAACACGTAGTCGGCCAGCGCATAGGACGCCCCGGCAGGCCTATGCGCTGAATGACCATGCCCGGCCAGATCGAGCGCCACGATGCGCAGGCCATCCAGTTGCGGCGCCAGGCGGGCAAAGCTGTTGGCATTGTCGAGCCAGCCGTGCACGGCAATCACCGGCCGGCCGTCCTCGGGGCCGTAAAGATGGGCAGCCAGTTCGATATGCCCCAGATTGAAACGCACTTCCTCCACGCTAAACGTCACGCCGTCAACCTTGAGGCGCTACGCGCGTCCCAGCGAGCCAGCAGCGTTTTGAGCAGCCATGCGGTTTCATCCGGTCGTTCAAGGGGAAACATGTGCCCTCCGGGCATGGACAGGTATTCGCCTTCGCGCATGCGTCGGGCCAGATAACCATGATGAGGCATGATCACCCGGCTGTGTTTGCCGCGCACCATGGCCAGCGGCACCTTGAGTTGCCGTGACGGCACCGGGCTGGTGTGCGGGATGCTGCGGTAGATGCTGATCTCGGTCGCCGGGTCGAAGCGCAGACGCCACTGCCCGCCCTCCTCGCGCAGACCGTGTTGCAGGTAAGCGGTCAGACAGTCGGGATCGAAGCGGCTGAACAGGGTCTTGCCCGCGAAGTAGGCGCGTGCCGACGGCAGATCGTCAAACGCCTCACGTCGGCCCAGGGTGCGACCCGCTGGCGTGATGCGGTCGATAAAGCCCAGCCGCTTGGCGGCGCGTATGAACAACTGGTCAGCCAGCCCCAGCACCGGCGAATCGAGCATCACCACGCCCCGGTAGAGTTCCGGGCAGCGCAATGCGGCATGCAGGTGCAACACGCCACCGAGCGAGTGCCCTACCCCCCACACCGGGCCCGGCTGCTCACGCAGATGGTGGATCAGCTCATCGACCAGACTCAGCCAATTGTCATCCACCGGAAAACGCGGGTCATGGGCATGCTGCTCAAGATGAGTCACCGAATACTCCGGTGCCAGCGCGCAAAACAGCTTGCTGTACGTCGCCGAAGGGAAGCCATTGGCGTGAGCAAAAAACACCGGTTGCGACATGCCGATACTTCCATGAGCGGGCGAGTCACGATTGTGCCAAGTTGCTTCGCAGATCGGCAATGACTGGAACCGCCATCGCAGGTGTCACTCCGGCCATCAGGATGACCCGATACGGCGGTCGGAGCGGCATGAAGGCCTATAAAGCCTGGGTGAACCGGTCCAGGCAAGCCTTTATATAGGCGACCTGAAAACCAAAAGACTGCCTGAAGAGAGCCTTGGCTTAAGCAGAGGGATTAATAGCTGAGAACACTCAATTGACTGGAGGCTCTTTGCCGTGCGCTACGACGGCAACCGTCAGGCGCGAAATGCAGCTTGGCTTGCCTTCGTCGTTGCTGATGCGGATGTCCCATACATGAGTGGTCCGGCCTATGTGCACAGGCCTGACCACACCGGTGACACGCCCGCTACGCACACCACGCAAATGGTTGGCGTTGACCTCCAGCCCGACGCAGAAATACTTGCTCGGGTCGACGATCAGGTAACTGGCCATCGAGCCCAGCGACTCGGCCAGGACCACGGAGGCACCGCCGTGCAGCAGCCCGAAAGGCTGATGGGTTCGTTGATCGACCACCATGCTGGCCGTCAGAGAATCATCGGTGAATGCTTCGAAGCGAATATCCAGCACTTCGCCGATGGTGTTTTTTTGAGCCGCCATAAGGGCTTCGATATCGGGAGCCTGACGCCATATGCTCATGCTGAATCCTTTTCCCGGGAGAGCCGCATTCGCGGCGGTCATTGATTGCGCGTACAGGCTGTTCAGACGTGCCTGACGCTGTTGAGGCGCATGCCGCCTGCCACTACGAACTCGCCTTCCAGTTAGGCAAGACTGGCCGTGCTCATCGGCTCGGCCTGTTGCGGACTGCCATGCGCCAGTACCCCGATCAGTTCGCCCACCAAAGGCTGATGGCTGACCAGCAGTACTTCATCGACACCCAGCTTGTCCAGTTGCGCCAGCACCTCACGCGGGCTGCTGTCGGGGGTAAGCCAGGGCGCGGTGACGATCGAGCCATCGAATGCCAACGACTGACGCACCAGCTCGGCAGTCTGTTGTGCACGCACGTAGGGGCTGGCGATGATCCGTTGCACGGGCTTGTCTGTCAGGTGCAGCGCACTTTTCAGCACTTCCTCACGCCCATGTGCAGTCAACTCGCGCTCGGCATCACTGCGCGCCCGCGACTGCGCTTCGCCATGACGCAATACCCAGACCTTCATGGCTTTGGCGCCTCATTGCGCACCGGCTGTGCCGCTGGCGGGACATGATGGGCCACCTCGCCTTCGGGCGCACGCGGCGCTGGCCAGTCGCCGAAAGGCCAGGGTTTGTGGTCGCTGTGAAACGTCCCGAAACGACCGATCTGCGCCAGGTACTGGCTGATGCTGTCGCCGAAGTTCATCAGGCCGCCATTCGGCGCGCCGTAAATCAGGCGATAGACCAATTGCACCAGCACCACGCCCGCCAGGATGATCTGGGCGACGTGCCATACCCCCAGAAACAGCAGCATCCACAGAATGCGCAGCAGGATCGATTCGTTGTGCTGGATTTTCGACTCGTTCAAGACCTTCTCCTGATCAGACTGAATTCAATTAAAGCCGGTAATCGAAATGAAATCGACGTCCGTCTTGGGCTCGGCCCGCATCAGCGCCTCAATGACCTGGCTGAGCGTACGGCCTTCAAAAAGAATCGCATGCAGCCCCGCGACCAATGGCATATAGACCTGCACTTCCTGCGCTTTGACCTTGAGCACCTTGAGGGTGTTCACACCCTCGGCCACCTCGCCCAAACGCGTGACCGCTTCATCCAGCGTCAGCCCCTGGCCCAGCGCAAAACCGACCTGATAGTTGCGGCTTTTCGGCGAGGAACAGGTGACGATGAGATCGCCCACCCCGGCCAGGCCCAGAAAGGTCATCGGGTTGGCGCCCTGGCTGACCGCAAACCGGGTCATTTCCGCCAGCGCCCGGGTGATCAGCATGCTTTTGGTGTTTTCGCCCATGTCCAGCGCCACCGCCATGCCGGCAATAATCGCGTAGACGTTCTTCAGGGCCCCGCCCAGTTCGACACCAAACCGGTCATTGCTGGCATAGACGCGAAAGGTTCGCCCGTGCAATGCAGCCTGAACCTCCTGACACAGTGCCTCGTCTTCGCTGGCAACCACTGTTGCGGTCAGCGCATGTTCGGCGATTTCCCGCGCCAGATTGGGCCCGGACAACACGCCGATACGCGCCTGCGGGACGATCTCTTCGAGGATCTGACTCATGAGCTTGAAGCTCTGCGCTTCGATACCCTTGGTCAGGCTCACCAGCATCTTGCCATTCAGGCGCGCGACATGAGGCGACAACACCGAGCGCAAGGCACTCGATGGCAAGGCGACGAAGATCAGTTCGCTGGCGTCGAGCACCGCCGTCAGGTCGGTGACCGGCTCGACTTCAGGACGAATCTTGATGCCCTTGAGGTAGCGGGGGTTTTCACGATTGACGCGAATGGCCTCAGCCTGCTCCGGATCGCGCATCCACTGACGAACCTGATGGCCGTTCTCGGCCAGCAGATTGGCAATGGCCGTACCGAAGCTGCCACCGCCAAGCACCGCGACGGGTTGCTGTGTGGTCATAAAACTATCCATCCAGAGCCATTCAAGTGGCGATGCCGTCATTATACGGAGCAACACGTTATCGGCCAGCGACAAAGCTGTTCGGTTACGCACTCCGTACGTCATCATTCAACAAGTTCGCTGGAAACACGCGCCATCTCGGTTAACATGCGCGCACAGCATGAATCATCGCGATGGTCGGACTGCCTTGTGCAGCCGGACCGATTCGCGACCACCGGGCGAACAGGCATGGACGCATCAATCGAACCACCTCCGCAATGCGTTGCGCGCGAGGCGCACAGCCGATGAAGTTTCGGCACTGGGACATCAATACCCGCACGCAGATCATCAGCCTTGGCCCTGCCCTGTTGCTGACGGCTTTGCTGATCAGCTTTTTTACCTTCGTACGTATTCAGGACCTGCGTCAGGAGCTCAATCACACCGGGCAACTGATCGCCAATCAACTGGCGACCGCGGTCGAGCCGGGCGTGACCACGGGCGATATCGAGGGGCTCAAGGCGTTGATGCGCGCCACCCTGTCCATGCCCAGCGTTCGCTATGTGGAAATTCAGGACAGCTCCAATACCGCCGTGATCTACATAGACCAGCCGCGTGAAAACGAGCAGCAGACCCGGCAGATGGAAGTCTTCCTCGCCCCCGTCCAACCGCAGCGCACCACCATTCACGGCAATCCCGGCGCGCCGGCCGCAGGAAAAGGCCAACCCGCGCAGGGCGCTTCACAGAGTTATCTGGGGCGGGTTCTGGTGGGCATGTCCAGCGAAGCATTCAGCCGACGTCAGCAGGAGATACTGCTCAAGGCCGGCGTCCTGGCGATGGTCGCCTTGTTGTTCGCCTTTCTGCTGGCGCGCAGCCTGGCCTTGAGCCTGTCCAGACCCATCAGCGATATGGGCGAAGCGCTCAAGGCGATTCAACAGGGCGATTACCACACGCCCATGCCGGTCAGCGACGACGCCGAGCTGGGCGCGCTGGCGCGGCACATCAATAATCTGGCAGAGAACCTGCACCGCGCCAGCCTCGAGCAGCAGCGCTCGGTGGCACAACTGATCCAGACGCGGGAAGAAGCCGAACAGGCCAACCGCGCCAAATCGGATTTTCTGGCCATGATGAGTCACGAGCTGCGTACCCCCATGAACGGCGTACTGGGCATGCTGCAGTTGCTGGAAACCACGCACATGACCCATGAGCAGAGCGAGTACGCGACGCTGGCGACCGAATCCACCGAGCATCTGCTGCGGGTCATCAACGATATCCTCGACTTTTCCCGCATTGAGCGCGATGCCCTGCAAATGGAAGGCATACCGTTCAACCTGGCTGAACTGGTCAGCGCCTCGACCCACGCCTTCAACCACAGCGCCGCGCAACGCAACCTGCTGCTGGAGCTGCACATTCAGCCAGGCCTGGAGACCATGAACGTCATAGGCGATCCGACCCGCATTCGCCAGATTCTGGTGAACCTGATCGGCAACGCACTTAAATTCACCGAGCAAGGCAAGGTCTGCGTGGACGCCAGGTGGGCAATGCTCGACGATGAGCGGCTGCACTTTACCTGTGCGGTACAGGACAGCGGCATCGGTATCGACGCCGAGCGACTGGAATCGATGTTCGATGCGTTCAAGCAGGCCGATAGCTCCATTTCCAGGCGTTACGGCGGCACGGGGCTGGGGCTGCCGATTGCACGGACCCTGGCCGAACGCATGGGCGGCACCTTGTACGCCGAGAGCAAGGAAGGTTCGGGCTCGTTGTTCACGCTGCAGATCCCCCTGCCCCTCTCGCGCGATGCCTCGGTGGCTATTGCCAAACCGCTGTCGATACTCGATGCACATGGCCGGGAGCGCAGTATCCTGCTGGTCGAAGACAACCCGGTGAACCGCACGGTGGTGCAGGCCATGTTGCGTAATCTGGGGTGTGAGGTCGATATCGCTGTCGACGGGGCCGAAGCGGTGATGAAGGCACGTGCAGGCAACCACGCGCTGATTCTCATGGATTGCCGACTGCCGGTCATGGATGGCTACGAGGCCACCCGTCGAATCAGGCAACTTTCCGGGCTGGAACGAATCCCAATCATTGCCCTGACAGCCAACGCGTTACAGGGGGACCGGGACGCCTGTTTGCAGGCAGGAATGGATGATTACCTGCCAAAGCCCTTCAAACATGCTGATTTACAGCAGGTTTTACAGCGCTGGCTGTCCTTTGAAGCACCTGCGACTGGCGATAAATGTTAAATTACGGCAGTCTTGGCATCCAGATCGGCCAGCAAAATCGGCTGAATGACAAAATTCAGTGTACAGGTGTACCTTGATTTCACCTGCGCTGTGACTTTCATTACAACGCAACAGTCTATGAGTAGGCTGCCGGACAGGGTCCTGGCGAAATTATCGCGCCAGGACTGGCGTTCGGGCCAGTGGCGCCACAACCTGCCGCACAAGATTATTGAGGAGCTCGCATGACCAAACAACACGCCTTTACCCGGGAAGACCTGCTGCGCTGCAGTCGTGGCGAGCTGTTCGGCCCAGGTAATGCGCAACTGCCCGCCCCCAACATGCTGATGGTTGATCGCATCACGCACATCAGCGACGAGGGCGGCAAGTTCGGCAAGGGTGAGTTGGTCGCCGAACTGGATATCAATCCGGACCTGTGGTTCTTTGCCTGCCACTTCGAAGGTGATCCGGTCATGCCCGGATGCCTGGGCCTCGACGCCATGTGGCAGCTGGTTGGCTTCTATCTTGGCTGGCAGGGCAACCCCGGCCGTGGCCGCGCCCTGGGTTCAGGCGAAGTGAAGTTTTTCGGTCAGGTTCTGCCTACCGCCAAAAAAGTCACTTACAACATCCATATCAAGCGCGTCCTGAAGGGCAAGCTGAACCTGGCCATCGCCGACGGTTCGGTGAGTGTCGACGGTCGCGAAATCTATACCGCCGAAGGCCTCCGGGTCGGCGTGTTCACTTCCACTGAAAATTTCTAAGGGTACTCGCATGCGCCGCGTCGTTATCACTGGTCTGGGTATTGTTTCCTGCTTGGGCAATGACAAAGACACCGTCACCGCTAACCTGCGTGCTAACCGCCCTGGCATCCGCTTCAACCCGGAATATGCCGAAATGGGTCTGCGTAGCCAGGTTTCCGGCTCCATCGACCTGAATCTGGAAGAACTGATCGATCGCAAGATCTTCCGCTTCGTCGGCCATGCGGCAGCCTATGCCTATCTGGCGATGAAAGACGCCATTACCGATTCGGGCCTGACCGACGAGCAGGTTTCCAACGTGCGTACCGGTCTGATCGCCGGCAGCGGCGGCGCCTCGACCCTGAACCAGATGGAAGCGCTGGATACCCTGCGTGAAAAAGGCGTCAAGCGTGTCGGCCCTTACCGCGTCACGCGGACCATGGGCAGCACCGTTTCGGCCTGCCTGGCCACGCCGTTCAAGATCAAGGGTGTGAACTACTCCATCTCGTCCGCCTGCGCCACCAGCGCACACTGCATCGGCAACGCTGTCGAGCAGATCCAGCTGGGCAAGCAGGACATCGTCTTTGCCGGTGGCGGCGAAGAAGAGCACTGGAGCCAGTCGTTCCTGTTCGACGCGATGGGCGCGCTGTCCACCCAGTACAACGAGACGCCGGAAAAAGCCTCGCGTGCCTACGATGCCAAGCGTGACGGTTTCGTCATTGCCGGTGGTGGCGGCATGGTGGTTGTCGAAGAACTCGAACACGCTCTGGCGCGTGGCGCGAAGATCTACGCAGAAATCGTCGGTTACGGCGCGACCTCCGATGGCTACGACATGGTCGCACCCAGCGGTGAAGGTGCCATTCGTTGCATGAAGATGGCGCTGGGCGATATCGACTCCGGTGCCATTGACTACATCAACACCCATGGCACCTCGACCCCGGTCGGCGACGCCAAGGAAATGGAGGGCGTGCGCGAAGTATTCGGCGCCAACGCTCCGGCGATCAGCTCCACCAAGAGCCTGTCGGGCCACTCGCTGGGCGCCGCAGGTGTCCACGAAGCGATCTACTGCCTGCTGATGATGGAGAACAACTTCATCGCAGGTTCGGCCAACATCGACGAGCTGGACCCGGTGGTTGCCGACATGCCTATCCTGCTCAAGACCCAGGAAGATGCGAAGCTCGATCTGGTCATGAGCAACAGCTTCGGCTTCGGCGGCACCAACGCCACGCTGGTGTTGAAACGCTGGGCGGGCAAGTAATACTGCTTCTGCAACAAACAGAAAAGGCGCCTTTCAAGGCGCCTTTTTTGTGAGTCGGGCAAAGTGGCTAGTGTTCTTCGGTATATCTACGGGGACAATGGATCTTCAGAACACCTCTCGCTGCTCATGCTCCAGCATGGGAATGCAGCAGAGGACGCAGAGCGTCCAGAACGGCATGCCCACGCGGAGCATGGGCACGATAGTGTTCTCCGGCGCGCCTGCGGGAAGATGGATCTTCAGAACACCTCTCGTTCCTCACGCTCCAGCGTGGGAATGCAGCAGAGGACGCAGAGCGTCCAGAACGGCATGCCCACGCGGAGCATGGGCACGATAGTGTTCTCCGGCGCGCCTGCGAGAGATGGATTTTCCGAACACCTCTCGTTCCTCACGCGCCAGCGTGGGAATGCAGTTCACGACGCTCTGCGTCGAAAGAGGACGCAGAGCGTCCAGAACGGCATGTCCACGCGGGGCATGGGCACGACAGTGTTCTCCAGCACGCCTGCGGGGACAGTGTTCCTTCAGCCGAACACTTCGTTCAGCAGGTCATGCATGGACTTGAACGCGCGACTCGACACTTTGGGATCGTACATCATCATCCCCGGCACGTTGGCGTGCGGATCGGTGAAGGAATGGAATGCGCCGCCGTAGCTGTATAGCTGCCAGTCCACGCCAGCGGCGTTCATTTCATCTTCGAAAGCCGGCAGTTGCTCTTTCGGCACCAACGGGTCAGAAGCACCGTGCAGGACCAGCACCGAGCCCTTGATGTTTTTGGCGTCAGCCGGATTGGGTGTGTCCAGCGTGCCGTGGAAGGAGATCGCGGCTTTCAGCTCGGCACCGGTACGCGCCAGCTCCAGCGAGCAGCAGCCGCCAAAGCAGAAGCCGAACGTTGCGATTCTGCTTACATCCAGCGAAACATCCGCCTGACTCAGCAACTGATCGAGACCTGCCTGCATGCGCTTGCGCAACAAACCACGGTCGTTCTTCAGCGGCGTCATGGCGGCGCCTGCTTCGTCATTGTTACTCGGGCGAATCTGCTGGCCATAAAGATCAGCCAGCAATACCACGTAGCCCTTCTCGGCCACGGCTTTGGCAATGTCTTCGGCACCCTGGCTGACACCCATCCAGTTGGGCGCCATCAACAGACCTGGCTGTGCAGCAGTCGCTTTTGTGTCGTATACCAGGCGGCTTTCATAAGATTGACCATCAATCTGATAGACCACAGAACGAATTTCGATAGTGCTGCTCATTACTGACTCCTGATCGTTGGAGAGATGAAAGACGTGTCGCGGGAACTGAAACAAAAAACCCGCCGAGGCGGGTTTCTTGTCAACCGGCTATCAAACCGACAGTTCTACCAGCAACTTGTTCAGACGACGCACGTAAGCGGCCGGATCCTTGAGGCTGTCACCAGCGGCCAGCGCAGCCTGATCGAACAGGATGTGCGACAGATCGCCGAAGCGGTCTTCGCTCTGTTCGGCATCGAGCTTGCCGATCAACGGGTGGGCAGGGTTGAATTCGAAGATAGGCTTGGAATCCGGCACCTTTTGCCCGCTGGCTTCCAGAATCTGACGCATCTGCAGACCCATATCCTGCTCGCCAATGGCCAGAATTGCAGGCGAATCGGTCAGGCGATGGGAAACCCGCACTTCGCTTACCGACTCACCCAAGGCGGCTTTCAGACGCTCGATCAGGCCTTCCTTGTCCTTGGCGATCTCTTCCTGAGCCTTCTTGTCCTCTTCGGAGTCGAGATTGCCCAGGTCCAGGTCACCACGCGCCACATCCACAAAGCCCTTGCCATCGAAATCGCTCAGGTAGCTCATCAGCCACTCGTCGATACGATCGGTGAGCAACAGCACTTCAATGCCTTTCTTGCGGAAGACCTCAAGGTGCGGGCTGTTCTTGACCTGTGCGTAGGATTCGCCAGTGAGGTAGTAAATCTTGTCCTGACCTTCCTTGGCGCGCGCCAGGTACTCGGCCAGGGAAACGCTCTGTTCGCCGCTGTCGTCGGACGTCGACGCGAAACGCAGCAGACCGGCGATTTTTTCCTTGTTGGCGAAGTCTTCTGCCGGACCTTCCTTGAGGACCTGACCGAAGTTTTTCCAGAAGCCCTTGTACTTCTCGGGCTCGTTTTTCGCCAGCTTCTCCAGCATGTCCAGCACGCGCTTGGTCAGCGCCGACTTCATCGAGTCGATGATCGGGTCTTTCTGCAGGATTTCGCGGGAAACGTTCAGCGACAGGTCATTGGAGTCGACCACGCCCTTGACGAAGCGCATGTACAGCGGCAGGAACGACTCGGCCTGATCCATCACGAACACGCGCTGCACGTAGAGCTTGAGACCACGCGGTGCTTCGCGCTGATACAGATCAAACGGCGCACGCGCAGGCACGTACAGCAGCGAGGTGTATTCCAGCTTGCCTTCGACCTTGTTATGGCTCCAGCTCAGCGGGTTCTCGTAGTCGTGCGCGACGTGCTTGTAGAACTCCTGGTACTCCTCGTCCTTCACCTCGGTGCGCGGACGGGTCCAGAGCGCGCTGGCGCGGTTGACGGTTTCCCATTCCAGCGCCGCAGGCTCCTCGCCTTCGGCTGCCGGAGCCTGCTCTTTGGGCAGCTCGATCGGCAAGGCGATATGGTCGGAGTATTTCTTGATGATGTTGCGCAGGCGGTAGCCGTCAGCGAATTCCTCTTCACCGTTTTTCAGGTGCAGAACAATACGGGTGCCACGATCAGCCTTGTCGACGGTGGCGACTTCGAACTCGCCTTCGCCCTTGGAAGACCAGTGCACACCTTCGCTCGCTGGCGTGCCGGCACGACGGCTGAACACTTCGACCTGATCGGCAACGATGAACGCCGAGTAGAAGCCGACACCGAACTGACCGATCAGGTGCGAGTCCTTCTTCTGGTCGCCCGACAGGTTTTTCATGAAATCGGCGGTGCCGGACTTGGCGATCGTGCCCAGGTGGGTGATCACGTCTTCACGGCTCATACCGATGCCGTTGTCTTCAAGCGTAACGGTCTTCGCGTCCTTGTCGAAGCTCACACGAATTTTCAGCTCCGCGCCGCCTTCCAGCAACTCGGGCTTGGACAACGCTTCAAAACGCAATTTGTCGACCGCGTCAGACGCGTTCGAGATCAATTCGCGAAGGAAAATTTCCTTGTTGGAATACAGCGAATGGATCATGAGGTGCAGCAGTTGCTTTACCTCGGTCTGGAAGCCCAGGGTTTCCTTTTGAGTTTCCACACTCATAATCATCAAACTCCGATCTGGATGGTATAAGCCGTCACGGTCAGGCAGCAGCCTGTGTGACAGCGGGTAGTCATCAAGGTGGGGGCTGGGTCGGGGATTTCAAGAGCCAATGATGCCTGGAGCGTGTTTCGTGCATCGGGCACGAGGCGAACCAGCCTGCTCGGAGCTTGCCGGAACGGCTCATGACCGGCGCGCTTTGATCAGCCTGTAACGACCGTGAAACAACGCCCTCCATTATTGTCGTCACCGGTGGAACTTAACCCTCAGGGGCAGGCTCTTAGGCTCGTGAATAATCAATAAGGAGAAACACCCCATGCGTAAATCTTTAGCCTATGCCTTGATGCTTTCTGCCACCCTGGGCCTTGCCGCCTGTGACAAAAAGTCCGAAAACACCCAGCAAGATGCCAACAAGGCAGCTCAGCAATCCCAGGAGTCGATGGAAAAGGCTCAGGAAAAAGTGAATGACGCGGCCAAGGAAAGCCAGGAAGCCGCTCAGAAGAACGCTGAAGCCGCTCAGCAGCGCACCAATGAAAACGCCAACAAGGCGCCAGAAGCAGCACCAGCCACCAAGTAAGGCTGAGACGCTCGCAGAACTAAAGAGGCCCGCTTATAGCGGGCCTCTTCATGCAACACGTTTTTTTACTGCGCAATCGTCTAAAGCACGGCCTTCAAGCCAGCGCCTCGCTGCGCTTGCCCATGACCCTGTCGACCACCACAGCAACTGCCAGCGTGACAACAGCGGGCACCAGCCATGCAAGCCCCTGATCACCCAGCGGCAGATGGCTCAGAACATCGGGCAGCGCGTCGCCGAAACCGGCGCCCTTCAGCGCATCGATCAGGCCGAACACCAGCGAAACCAGCATCACAGGCGCCACCACGCGTCCCTGGCTCTGCCAGAGCTCCTTGCAGAAGCTCAGCGCGACCAGAACGATGCATGGCGGGTAAATCGCCGTGAGCACCGGAATCGAAAACTGGATCAGTTTGGTCAACCCGAGATTGGACACCAGCAACGAGAACACGGCGAGGATGATCACCAGCGTTCTGTAGGACAGCGGCAGCACCTTGGCAAAGTATTCGGCGCAGGCACAGGTCAGGCCTACCGCAGTGACCAGACACGCCAGGGAAATCAGCACGGCCAGGAATCCGCTGCCCAGCGAACCGAAGGTGTGCTGTACGTAGGCATGCAGAACCGCCGCGCCGTTGCTGGCACCTGCCGCCACGGCGTGGCTGCCGGAACCGAGGCGAAACAGACTGACATACACCAGCGCCAGTCCGACTCCGGCAATCAGCCCGGCAATGATCGCGTAACGCGTGATCAGACGGGGCGATTCGACACCGCGAGAGCGGATCGCGTTGACGATGACGATACCGAAGACCAGCGCCCCCAGCGTATCCATGGTCAGGTAACCATTGATGAAGCCCTGGGAAAACGGTGCTACGGCGTACGCGGGCTCCGCCTCCCCTATTCCGCCTGCCGGCAAGGCGAATGCCGCGATGCCCAATACCGCCAGCGCGATGATCTTGAGCGGCGCCAGAAAGCGTCCGACGGTATCGAGCAAGCGCCCCGGGTACAGCGAAACCCAGAACACCACCAGAAAATACACCAGACTGTAGAGGAACAATGCCATCGGGGTGTCGCCGGTCAGCGGCGCCAGACCGACTTCGAACGAGACCGTAGCGGTACGCGGAGTGGCGAACAAAGGGCCGACCGCCAGGTAGCAGACGGCAGCGAGCGCCCCGCCGGCGATCTTGCCAATCGGACTGCTCAGGGCATCCATCGCGCCCCCGACCCTGGCCAGAGCGATCACGGTAATGACCGGCAAGCCAACCGCGGTGACCAGAAAGCCCAGCGCCGCCATCCATACATGCGGCCCGGCCTGCAGACCCACTATGGGGGGAAAGATGATGTTGCCAGCCCCGACGAACAGGGCAAATGTCATAAAACCGAGTGCCAGGATGTCCTGGCCTTTCAACACTTTCATTACGAGGGACCACACGGAATCGAAATAAGGGATGGGACGTCACCCATGAATGGGGCAGACGCAGCCCGTCGGCGTAAGACGTGGCAGTACCTTGCGAAACGCCCCTCGTGAGGGCAACGCAAAAACGGCGGACAGGGTAGCCAACTTCGCTCGAAAATGCACTGTCTCAGGGCGAGCCACCCGACGACGCACCTTGAACTGGCAATTGCAAAAGCCGCTGTAAAACCAGAAATGCCTGACAGACCAGCCGTTTCCTAACGGATAGATTGGGCCTCCTCTCTATACCCGGCAGCTTATTTCCATGCCTGACATCACCCATCTGAGCGCGATACCCACACCGACCCTGTTCACGCCGCGCCTGGTCCTGCAGCCCTTGCAGCTTGACGACGCCGCAGCGATGCAAAGCCTGTTCAACCAGTGGGAGGTAGTGCGTTATCTGACTCACCACGTGCCCTGGCCTTATCCGGACGGAGAAGCGCTGCGTTATATCCGCGAGGACGCCTTGCCGGCCATGCAGGACGGTGAGGAGTGGCACTGGTCGATTCGCCTTCGCGGCGAACAGGATCATCTGATCGGTGCCGCGTGCATGATGGATGAGGAGGACAACAATCGCGGGTTCTGGCTATCCCCACCCTATCAGGGGCTGGGCCTGATATCGGAGGTCTGCGTGGCCATCGACCGTTTCTGGTTTGAAACCCTCAAACGCCCCGTGTTGCGCGTGGCCAAATCGGCCTTGAATGAAGCGTCGTGCCGCCTGTCGCGGCGCGAAGGCATGCGCCTTGTGACCGTTCAGGAAGCGCAGTTTGTCTGCGGAACCACACAGGAGCAGATATGGGAGTTGACCCGTCAGGAATGGCAGATGAATAACAATCGATAGACGAAAACAGGACCAGGACGCCCCGCCACCTTTTCACCCGCCCAAACAAA
The DNA here is from genome assembly GCF_020312125.1 of Pseudomonas sp. P135. Taxonomy (NCBI): domain Bacteria; kingdom Pseudomonadati; phylum Pseudomonadota; class Gammaproteobacteria; order Pseudomonadales; family Pseudomonadaceae; genus Pseudomonas; species Pseudomonas sp. P135. The sequence goes on along the minus strand of NZ_JAGPYR010000012.1, from coordinate 103,716 downwards.
AGCCACCCGAAGGTGGCTTTTGTCGATTACCCGAAAAGCAAGCGAGGCTTACTTGGTCGGCCAACCGGTCAGCTCGGCCAGGGCCTTGCCGATGTCTGCCAGGGAACGCACGGTTTTCACGCCAGCGTCCTGCAGTGCAGCGAATTTCTCGTCTGCAGTACCTTTACCACCCGAGATGATTGCACCGGCATGGCCCATGCGCTTGCCCGGAGGAGCAGTCACACCAGCGATGTAGGAAACAACCGGCTTGGTCACGTGTGCCTTGATGTAGGCAGCCGCTTCTTCTTCAGCCGAACCGCCGATCTCACCGATCATGACGATCGCTTCGGTCTTAGGATCTTCCTGGAACAGCTTCAGGATGTCGATGAAGTTCGAGCCAGGGATCGGGTCACCGCCGATACCAACACAGGTGGACTGACCGAAACCGGCGTCAGTGGTCTGCTTCACAGCTTCGTAAGTCAGGGTGCCGGAACGCGACACGATGCCGACCTTGCCTGGCAAGTGAATGTGACCTGGCATGATGCCGATCTTGCACTCGCCCGGAGTGATGACGCCTGGGCAGTTAGGACCGATCAGGACCACACCCAGCTCGTCGCACTTGACCTTGGCTTCCAGCATGTCGATAGTCGGGATGCCTTCGGTGATGCAAACGATCAGCTTGATGCCGCCGAACGCTGCTTCAAGGATGGAATCCTTGCAGAAAGGAGCCGGAACGTAGATCACGCTGGCGGTTGCGCCAGTGGTGTCTACTGCTTCTTTAACAGTGTTGAACACTGGCAGGTTCAGGTGCGTGGTGCCGCCCTTTCCTGGTGTCACGCCGCCCACCATCTTGGTGCCGTAGGCAATGGCTTGCTCGGAGTGGAAGGTACCTTGCGAACCAGTGAAACCCTGGCAGATAACCTTGGTGTCTTTATTGATCAGGACGCTCATTACTTGCCCTCCGCGGCTTTGACAACTTGTTGAGCAGCGTCGGTCAGGCTGGTAGCAGCGATGATGTTCAAACCGCTTTCTGCCAGTACTTTAGCGCCCAGCTCAGCGTTGTTGCCTTCAAGGCGCACAACAACCGGGATTTTAACGCCGACTTCTTTCACTGCACCGATGATGCCTTCGGCAATCATGTCGCAACGAACGATGCCGCCGAAGATGTTGACCAGTACTGCAGCGACGTTGGCGTCGGACAGGATGATCTTGAACGCTTCGGTAACGCGTTCCTTGGTGGCACCGCCGCCAACGTCAAGGAAGTTTGCAGGCTTGCCGCCATGCAGGTTGACGATGTCCATGGTACCCATGGCCAGGCCGGCACCGTTGACCATGCAGCCGATGTTGCCTTCCAGCGCAACGTAGTTCAGTTCGAACTTGGCTGCGTGAGCTTCGCGAGGATCGTCCTGCGAAGGATCGTGGAAGCCCTTCAGCTTTGGCTGACGGTACATGGCGTTGGCGTCGATGTTGATCTTGGCGTCCAGGCAGTGCAGATCGCCGTCAGCCTTGATCACCAGCGGGTTCACTTCCAGCAATGCCAGGTCATGGTCCTGGAACAGCTTGGCCAGACCGGTGAAGATCTTGGCGAACTGAGTGACCTGCTTGCCTTCCAGACCCAGCTGGAATGCCAGATCGCGACCCTGGAACGGCTGAGCGCCGACCAGTGGATCGATGGTGGCCTTGAGAATCTTTTCAGGAGTGTCGTGAGCGATCTTCTCGATGTCCACGCCACCTTCAGTGGAAGCCATGAACACGATACGACGGCTGGAACGATCGACCACAGCGCCCAGATACAGCTCTTTGGCGATGTCGGTGCAGGACTCGACCAGGATCTTGGTCACTGGCTGACCGTTGGCGTCAGTCTGGTAAGTCACCAGGCGCTTGCCCAACCACTGTTGAGCGAACGCTGCAGCGTCTTCCTTGCTGCGAACCAGCTTTACGCCGCCCGCTTTACCGCGACCACCTGCGTGAACCTGGGCTTTGACGACCCACTCGGTCCCGCCGATCTTGTCGCAGGCTTCTGCTGCTGCTTCCGGGGTGTCTACCGCGTAACCCTTGGATACTGGCAGGCCGTACTCAGCGAACAGCTGCTTACCCTGATACTCGTGAAGATTCATGCTTATTACCGTCTTCGTTTAGGTACTGCGCATTCGGTGCTGCACGTCAGCGTGCCGCACCACCTGTGACCGCTACTCCGGGTGGACTCCGCAAATGCCGTGGGACACTCATGAAGCCGCCTGAGAGGTCGAGTCCGGCGCAGATTCCGCGGTAAGCCCTGCTTGCAAGGCCAACGACGGGCACTGCGTCGTGGTTTCTCTTGTTGTCTTAGCGTTTCTTGCGATTCTGAATGTGGATGGCGCCGCCATTCACAGCCAGTGCAGCTTCATGCAGCGCTTCGGACAGGGTCGGGTGCGAGAAGACCATCATGCCGATGTCCTCTGCACTGGTACCGAACTCCATCGCGATTGCGCCCTGCTGTACCAGTTCGGCAGCGCTCGGGCCAATCACGTGAACACCCAGAACACGGTCGGTCTTGGCGTCGGCAATGATCTTGACGAAACCGCCGGTGTCGTTGGCTGCCATGGCACGGCCACTGGCTGCGAACGGGAACGTACCGACATTGACTTCAACGCCTTCGGCCTTCAGGGTCTGTTCGGTCTTGCCTACCCAGGCGATTTCCGGGTGGGTGTAGATAACCGACGGGACCAGGTTGTAGTTCATCTGGGCCTTGTGGCCCTTGATGCGCTCGACAACCATGATGCCCTCTTCCGAGGCCTTGTGCGCCAGCATCAGACCGCGAACCACGTCACCGATGGCGTATACGCCCGGTACGCTGGTGGTGCAGTAGTCATCGACGTAGATGAAACCGCGCTCGTCCAGATCGACACCGCTGTCCGAAGCCAGCAGGTCAGTGGTAACCGGACGACGGCCCACGGCAACGATCAGACGATCGAAGGTGATCGACTGTTCGCCGGCAGCGTCGGTGTAGCTGACCACAACCTGTTCGCCTTCGACCTTGGAACCGGTCACGCGAGCGCCCAGCTTGATGTCCAGGCCCTGCTTGTTGAAGGTTTTCAGTGCTTCCTTGGAAACCGCTTCGTCGGCTGCCGGGATGAACTTGTCCAGCGCTTCCAGAACGGTGACCTGGGCACCCAGGCGAGCCCACACGGAACCCAGTTCCAGACCGATCACGCCAGCGCCGATGACGCCCAGACGCTGTGGAACCTGCTGGAATTCAAGAGCACCGGTCGAGTCGACGATGATTTTCTGATCAACCGGAGCGGGTGGAATGTCGATAGGACGCGAACCCGAAGCCAGGATCACATGGTCCGCTTCGATGATTTCGACAGTGCCGTCGGCAGCGGTCAGCTCGACTTTCTTGCCGGCCAGCAGTTTGCCGTGGCCCTGCAGCGTGGTCACGCCGTTGGCCTTGAACAGGCTGGCAACGCCGCCGGTCAGGCCTTTGACGATGGTCGACTTACGGCCGATCATCGCCGGAACGTCGATGCTCACGTCGGAGGTGGAGATGCCATGTACGCTGAAACCGTTCTTGGCTTCATAGAATTTCCAGGAGCTGTCGAGCAGTGCCTTGGAAGGAATGCAACCCACGTTCAGGCAGGTACCGCCAAGGGCCAGTTTGCCCTCTTTGTCCTGATACTTCTCGATGCAGGCAGTCTTGAGACCAAGTTGCGCAGCCTTGATGGCGGCAACATAACCGCCAGGGCCTGCGCCAATCACTACCACGTCGAATTTCTGGGACATAAAAAAGAATTCCTCTATAGCTGCGAGCTTTTAGCTGCAAGCTGCAAGTCAGTCCGCGTTTCATCGCGAGGCCGACTTGCGACCTATTGAATTAGGTGAAACACATCAGCCCCGACTGCTCGCCTTTCGCTTCTGACTTGAAGCTTGAAGCTTGCAGCTCGAGGCTACTCCATCAGATATCCAGCAGCAGACGAGCAGGATCTTCCAGCAGGTTCTTGATGGTCACGAGGAAGGTTACCGCTTCCTTGCCGTCGATCAAACGGTGATCGTAGGACAACGCCAGATACATCATCGGGCGAATCACAACCTGACCATTGACTGCCATCGGACGCTGCAGAATGTTGTGCATGCCCAGAATTGCAGCCTGTGGCGGGTTGACGATCGGCGTCGACATCATCGAACCGAAAGTACCACCATTGGTGATGGTGAACGTACCGCCGGTCATCTCATCGATGGACAGTTTACCGTCACGGGCTTTCTTGCCGAAGGTGGCGATGCCGCCTTCGATTTCAGCCAGGCTCATGTGCTCTGCGTTACGCAGAACCGGTACGACCAGACCGCGATCGCTGGAAACCGCGACACCGACGTCGGCATAGCCGTGGTAAACGATATCGGAACCGTCGATCGACGCGTTGACGGCCGGGAAGCGTTTCAGCGCCTCGGTGGCAGCCTTGACGAAGAACGACATGAAGCCCAGGCGTACGCCGTTGTGCGACTTCTCGAACAGGTCCTTGTACTTGGAACGCAGTGCCATGACTTCGGTCATGTCGACTTCGTTGAACGTGGTCAGCATCGCCATGTTCGACTGGGCTTCGACCAGACGCTTGGCAACCGTTGCACGCACGCGAGTCATCGGTACACGCTTCTCGGTGCGATCGCCAGCGGCGACGACAGGAGCAGCGGCAGCAGCAGGCTTGGCAGCAGGCGCAGCGGCCGGAGCGGATTTCTTCGCTTCAACGGCAGCAACGATGTCTTCCTTGGTGATACGGCCGTCTTTACCAGTGCCCTTGACGCTGGCCAGGTTGATGCCGTTTTCTTCAGCCAGTTGACGCGCAGCAGGCGCAGCAATCGGGTCTTCTTCGCCAGCAGTTGCAGCCGGTGCAGCGGCGGGTGCCGAAGCAGGTGCCGCGGCAGGCGCAGCAGCAGGTGCCGGAGCTGCAGATGCTGTAGCACCGTCATTCAATGTCCCAAGCACTTCGTTGGACAGGACGATGGCACCCTCTTCCTTGGTGATCGTTCCCATCACGCCGTCAGCTTCGGCCAGCACTTCGAGGACAACCTTGTCAGTCTCGATATCGACCAGCATCTCGTCGCGCTTTACCGCATCGCCCTCTTTTTTGTACCACTTGGAAATGGTGCCGTCGGCAACGGATTCCGGGAAAGAGGGGGCTTTGATCTCGATAGCCATTATCTGTAATTCCTTAATTCGGTTTCTAATGCGCGAAGGCGTTAAACAGTGAAGGCATCTTGCAGCAGTTTTTCCTGCTGCTCGGCGTGCATCGAAGCGTAACCACACGCCGGAGCGGCAGAAGCATCACGACCGGCGTACTCGAGAACGAGTTCACGTTTGTGGTTGCCCATGCTGCGACGCAGGTGGTGTTGACTGCTGTACCAGGCACCCTGGTTCATCGGTTCTTCCTGACACCAGACCACATGCTGCAGGTTGGTGTAAGGCGCGATGGTTTCCATCAAATCATCTTCAGGGAACGGATACAGCTGCTCGAGGCGAACGATGGCGATGTCTTCACGCCCTTCGGCACGGCGTTTTTCCAGCAGGTCGTAGTAAACCTTGCCGCTGCACAGCACCAGACGCGTGACCTTGGCCGGATCGAGGGTGTCGATTTCCGGAATGACGGTCTGGAACGAGCCTTCGGCCAGATCTTCCAGGGTCGAAACAGCCAGCTTGTGACGCAGCAGCGACTTCGGTGTCAGCACGATCAGCGGCTTGCGCAGCGGACGGATGACCTGACGACGCAACAAGTGATAGATCTGCGCCGGAGTCGTCGGTACGCACACCTGAATGTTGTGCTCGGCGCACAATTGCAGGTAACGCTCCAGACGGGCCGACGAGTGCTCTGGCCCCTGCCCTTCATAGCCATGAGGCAACAGCATGGTCAGACCGCACAGACGGCCCCACTTGTGCTCGCCGCTGGTGATGAACTGGTCGACAACCACCTGGGCACCGTTGGCGAAGTCGCCGAACTGGGCTTCCCAGATAACCAGTGCATCAGGCTGGGTGGTCGAATAACCGTATTCGAATGCCAGTACGGCCTCTTCCGAAAGGAACGAGTCGTACAGGTCGAAACGTGGCTGACCGGAGTACAGATTCTGCAGCGGGATATAGGTCCCGGCGTCTTTCTGGTTGTGCAGCACGGCGTGACGGTGCGAGAACGTACCACGACCGATGTCCTGGCCGGTCATGCGGATCGGGTGACCTTCGAAGGCCAGTGTGGCGTACGCCATGGTTTCGGCGTAGCCCCAGTTGATCGGCAAGCCACCGGCCTGCATCTTCTGGCGGTCTTCGTAGATTTTCTGAACCTGACGCTGCACGACGAAGCCTTCCGGCAGCTCCATGAGCTTGGCGGACAGTTCCTGCAGGGTCTTGAGATCGAAGCGGGTGTCGTGACGCGCAGTCCAGGCATGGCCCAGGTATGGACGCCAGTCGACGAACAATTCCTTGTTCGGCTCCTTGACCAGGCTTTTCACCACGTGCAGACCGTTGTCCAGCGCGCTGCGGTAGTCGTCGACCTTGGCCTGAACGCGGGCATCGTCAAGAACGCCGGTCTTGATCAGATGCTCGGCATACAACTCGCGCGTGGTGCGCTGCTTGGTGATCTGCTGGTACATCAGAGGCTGGGTACCGCTCGGCTCGTCAGCTTCGTTGTGACCACGGCGACGGTAGCAGACCAGATCGATCACGATGTCGCGCTTGAACTGCATGCGGTAATCGATGGCCAGCTGGGTCACGAACATCACGGCTTCCGGATCATCCCCATTCACGTGGAGGATCGGCGCCTGGATCATCTTGGCAACGTCGGTGGCGTACTCGGTGGAACGCGAGTCCAGCGGGTTGCTGATGGTGAAGCCCACCTGGTTGTTGATGACGATGTGGATCGTGCCGCCCGTCTTGAAGCCGCGAGTCTGCGACATCTGGAAGGTTTCCATGACCACGCCCTGGCCGGCAAAGGCCGCGTCGCCGTGGAGGGAAATCGGCAGAACCTTGTCACCGTTCGGATCGTTGCGACGATCCTGACGTGCACGCACCGACCCTTCGACCACCGGAGACACGATCTCCAGGTGAGACGGGTTGAAGGCCATGGCGAGGTGAACCTCACCGCCTGCGGTCATGACGTTGGAAGAGAAGCCCTGGTGGTATTTGACGTCACCGGAACCCAGCTCCACTTTCTTCTTGCCTTCGAACTCGTCGAACAGGTCGCGAGGATTCTTGCCGAAGGTGTTCACCAGTACGTTGAGGCGGCCACGGTGGGCCATGCCGATCACGACTTCCTTGGTGCCATAGGACCCGGAACGCTGAATCAGCTCGTCGAGCATCGGAATCAGGCTTTCGCCGCCTTCCAGACCGAAACGCTTGGTGCCCGGGTATTTGGTGCCCAGGTATTTTTCGAGGCCTTCGGCTGCGGTAACACGCTCGAGCAGGTGGCTCTGAATGTCAGCCGAGAACACCGGACGGCCACGAACACTCTCGAGACGCTGCATGAACCAGTTGCGCTGCTCGGAATCCACGATGTGAGTGAACTCGGAGCCAATGGTGCGACAATATGTCTGCTGCAACGCTTCATGAATTTCGCGTAGGCTCGCTTCCTCTTTGCCGATGAACAGGTCGCCGGCACGGAAGGTCGTATCAAGATCGGCATTGGTCAAGCCGTAATGATTGATCGACAGATCCGCAGGCGCAGGGCGCTGCCACAGGCCCAGCGGATCGAGTTGGGCAGCCTGGTGGCCACGCATCCGATATGCCTGGATCAGTCGCAGCACTTCAACCTGCTTCTTCTCGTGTTCGCTGCTCACACTGCCGGCGGATACCGGTTGAGCGCGGCGCTGGTTTTTGGCCAGCAACACGAAATGATCGCGAATGGTCGAGTGCGATACATCAGTGGCAGAGCTGCCATCAGCTGGCAACTTCTGAAAGTAGGTGCGCCATTCTTCTGGCACAGCGTTAGGGTCGTGCAGGTAAAGCTCATAGAGCTCTTCCACATAGGCAGCGTTACCACCGGATAGGTGGGCACTGTTCCACATGCGCTGCATCACGCTTTCTTGCATGCTTGGTCACCCTCGGTAAGGGGACACCACCGGCGAAGACACCAGAGCAATCCTGAAATAGTCGTGTGCAGCGACTGTATCAAGTCACCAGGGATCACGCAGATAGTCCGGGTACCAGCCCGGATGCCCCTGCTGGTCTCATTTCTTCAAAATAAGAGCCGCAGCTTTGCGAGCTACTGCTCAGGTTAAAACTACGGCGCCGGTTGAAGCCTGCGCCGTAGCCACTTCGGTGTAACGGTGTAACAGATAAAGCGATGAATCAGACGCCGTTCTGCAACAACATGTTGCGCACGTGACCGATAGCCTTGGTTGGGTTAAGGCCCTTCGGACAGACGTTGACGCAGTTCATGATGCCGCGGCAGCGGAATACGCTGAACGGATCATCAAGCGAAGCCAGACGCTCACTGGTGCGAGTATCACGGCTGTCAGCCAGGAAACGGTAGGCTTGCAGCAGTGCAGCAGGACCCAGGAACTTGTCGGGGTTCCACCAGAAGGACGGGCAGGAAGTCGAGCAGCAAGCGCACAGGATGCACTCGTACAGACCATCGAGCTTTTCGCGCTCTTCCGGCGTTTGCAGACGTTCGATGGCCGGAGCCGGCGTGTCGTTCTGCAGGAACGGCTTCACCTTCTCGTACTGCTTGTAGAAGATGCTCATATCGACGACCAGGTCACGGATAACCGGCAAACCCGGCAGCGGACGTACGATCAGCTTGTTCTTGGCAACGACAGCCGACAGCGGCGTGATGCAGGCCAGGCCGTTCTTGCCGTTGATGTTCATGCCGTCGGAACCGCACACGCCTTCACGGCACGAGCGACGGTACGAAAAGCCTTCATCCTGCTCTTTGACCAGAGCCAGCACGTCCAGCACCATCAGGTCCTTGCCACCGGTATCGACCTGAAACTCCTGCATGAATGGTGCAGCGTCCTGATCAGGGTTGTAACGATAAACACTGACTTGCAACATATCGGTCACCCCTTAATAAGTCCGAATCTTCGGTTCAAAAGTCGGGACAGTTTTCGGCGAGAAGTTCACGGCACGTTTGGTCACACTCTTGTCACCCGGGAAATACAGGGTGTGGCACAACCAGTTCTCGTCATCGCGATCTTCGAAGTCTTCACGAGCGTGAGCGCCGCGGGACTCTTTACGATGCTCTGCGGCAATCGCCGTGGCTTCGGCAACTTCCAGCAGGTTTTGCAGTTCAAGCGCTTCGATACGGGCGGTGTTGAACGCCTGGCTCTTGTCGTTGATCTTGACGTTGGCGATACGTACGCGCAGATCAGCCAGCTGGGCAATACCCTTCTGCATGTATTCGCCAGTACGGAATACACCGAAGTAGTTCTGCATGCAGCTCTGCAGCTCTTTTCGCAGGGTTGCAACGTCTTCACCGGTGGTGCGCTCGTTCAGGCCGGCAAGGCGTGCGAGGGCAGCATCGATGTCGGACTCGGAAGCGCGCGCATAATCGACGCCTTCACGCAGCGCCTGCTCCAGGTGGATACCCGCCGCGCGGCCGAACACCACCAGATCGAGCAGCGAGTTGCCGCCCAGACGGTTGGCGCCGTGAACCGATACGCAAGCCACTTCACCGACCGCGAACAGACCAGGAATGATCTGATCGACGCCCGCCGCATCCTGAGTGATCGCCTGGCCATGAATGTTGGTGGCAACGCCGCCCATCATGTAGTGGCAGGTCGGTACGACAGGAATCGGCGCGGTCGCAGGATCGACGTGAGCGAAGGTCTTGGACAGTTCCATGATGCCTGGCAGACGGCTGTGCAGCACTTCTTCGCCAAGGTGATCGAGCTTGAGCATCACATGATCGCCATCGGGACCACAGCCGTTACCGGCAATGATTTCCTTGACCATGGAACGTGCCACAACGTCACGACCGGCAAGGTCCTTGGCGTTCGGAGCGTAACGCTCCATGAAACGCTCGCCGTGCTTGTTGATCAGGTAACCGCCTTCACCGCGGCAACCTTCGGTGACCAGTACACCTGCGCCGGCAATGCCGGTCGGGTGGAACTGCCACATTTCGATGTCCTGAACCGGCACACCGGCACGCAGCGCCATGCCGATACCGTCACCGGTATTGATCAGGGCGTTGGTGGTCGACGAGTAGATACGGCCTGCACCGCCGGTCGCCAGCACGGTTGCATTGGCGCGGATGTACGAGGTTTCGCCCGTCTCGATGCAGATCGCGATGATGCCGACAAAGGCGCCATCGTTGTTCTTCACCAGATCCACTGCATAGTATTCGTTGAGGAATACAGTGCCCGCCTTCAGGTTGGCCTGATACAGGGTGTGCAGCAGCGCGTGACCGGTACGGTCGGCAGCAGCGCAGGTACGGGCAGCCTGCCCGCCCTTGCCGAAGTCCTTGGACTGGCCACCGAACGGACGCTGGTAGATACGGCCCTGCTCGGTACGGGAGAACGGCAGGCCCATGTGCTCGAGCTCGAAGACCGCTTCCGGACCTACGGAACACATGTATTCGATAGCGTCCTGGTCACCGATGTAGTCGGAACCCTTGACGGTATCGTACATGTGCCAGCGCCAGTCATCGTTCGGATCGGCGGAAGCGATTGCACAGGTGATGCCACCCTGGGCGGATACGGTGTGCGAGCGGGTCGGGAAGACCTTGGTGACCACGGCAGTCTTGTGACCGCCCTGGGCGAGCTGCAGCGCAGCGCGCATGCCGGCACCGCCACCACCAATGATGATGGCGTCGAAAGAAAGCGCATTAATGTTAGCCATGGATCAGATACCCCAAAGAATCTGCACGCCCCAGACGAAGTAGGCGAACATCAGAACGCCGCATACCGCCTGGAACAGGAAACGTACTGCAGTGGCGGACTTGCCCAGCGCCATCGGCGTCAGGTAGTCGGTCGCGATGGTCCACATGCCGACCCAGGCGTGAGCGCCAAGGGCAACGAGGGCCAGGAGACTGAAGATACGCATTCCGTTGTGAGCGAACAGACCATGCCATTGGGCGTAGCTCAGACCCGGGTGAAAGACCATGTAGCCGATCAGGAAGATGAAATAAGCCGCGAGCACGACTGCGGAAACACGCTGAGCCATCCAGTCATAGAGACCCGAACGCGACAGGTTGGTGACGTTGGTTACCATATCCATACTCCCGCCAGAAGAATCAGAATCACGGAGACCGCGATAACGATTTTGGAGCCCAGCTTGCCGCCTTCAAGCGTCTCGCCTACCCCCGAGTCCATGATGAGGTGACGAATACCGGCCACCAGGTGGTACAGCAGGGCAGACAGAAGTCCCCAGATGATCAGCTTGGCCAGCGGACTGGTCATATACGCCTTGACTTCACCAAATCCCTCTTCGGAGGCCAGCGACTTGTCCATTGCATACAGCATGATTGCAATACCGACAAAGAGGATGACACCGGAGATGCGGTGAAGGATGGACGTGTAAGCGGTGACTGGGAGCTTGATGGTCCTTAGGTCTAGATTTACAGGTCGTTGGCTATTCACGGCTTTTTTTCACACTGAAGAGCCCCTAACAATCAGGGCAAGTTGTTGGGAAGTGCACTGGTCAGGTACCCACCACCCAGGAAGTGACGACCCCCTTGAAACAGGCCAAAAGCCTCTGGCGGTCGGACGCCGAGTATAGACAGTTAGGTTACTAATGACAACGCGCAGACGTACCGCCAATAGCGCATTGCGTTGCCGCGACAAAAGGCGTAAACGGCAGTAAACCGTCTGCAAAATCCACGGCCGGGCCCTTGCGGAACACGACTTTAGGCAAATTGACTTTAGAATTTATCTCACTATAGTGATGCGGGCCCTGCGTGGGGGGCCTGTCTGATGATTTGAAGCATAAATAGGAGGCCACATGGCTGACAAAAAAGCGCAGTTGATCATCGAGGGCGCTGCCCCCGTCGAGCTGCCAATTCTGACCGGTACAGTGGGTCCGGACGTGATCGACGTACGCGGCCTGACCGCCACCGGCCGCTTCACATTTGACCCTGGTTTCATGTCCACGGCGTCTTGCGATTCGAAGATCACCTACATCGATGGTGACAATGGCATTCTGCTGCACCGCGGCTACCCGATCGAACAACTGGCCGAGCAGTCCGACTACCTCGAAACCTGCTACCTGCTGCTCAACGGCGAACTGCCCACCGCCGAGCAGAAAGCCCAGTTCGTGGCCGTGGTCAAGAACCACACGATGGTTCACGAACAGCTCAAGACCTTTTTCAACGGTTTCCGCCGCGACGCCCACCCGATGGCCGTCATGTGTGGCGTAGTCGGTGCCCTGTCAGCGTTCTACCACGACTCGCTGGACATCAATAACCCGCAGCACCGCGAGATTTCCGCGGTCCGCCTGGTCGCCAAGATGCCGACCCTGGCAGCGATGGTCTACAAGTACTCCATGGGTCAACCCATGATGTACCCGCGCAACGACCTCAGCTACGCGGAAAACTTCCTGCACATGATGTTCAACACCCCGTGCGAGATCAAACCGATCAGCCCGGTGCTGGCCAAGGCGATGGACAAGATCTTCATCCTCCACGCCGATCACGAGCAGAACGCTTCGACTTCCACCGTGCGCATGGCAGGCTCTTCGGGCGCCAACCCGTTCGCCTGTATCGCAGCCGGTATCGCAGCGCTCTGGGGCCCTGCCCACGGCGGCGCCAACGAAGCGGTACTGACCATGCTCGATGAAATCGGCGATGTGTCGAACATCGATAAGTTCATTGCCAAGGCCAAGGACAAGAACGATCCGTTCAAGCTCATGGGCTTCGGTCACCGCGTCTACAAGAACCGTGACCCGCGCGCCACTGTAATGAAGCAGACCTGCGACGAAGTACTGAAAGAGCTGGGCATCACCAACGATCCTCAACTCGAACTGGCCATGCGCCTCGAAGAGATCGCCCTGACCGATCCGTACTTCATCGAGCGCTCGCTGTACCCGAACGTCGACTTCTATTCGGGCATCATCCTCAAGGCCATCGGCATTCCGACCAGCATGTTCACCGTGATCTTCGCCCTGGCGCGGACTGTCGGCTGGATCTCGCACTGGAAAGAAATGCTCTCCAGCCCTTACAAGATCGGTCGCCCTCGCCAGCTGTACACCGGCAACGTGCAACGCGACATCGTCGCCCTGCAAGACCGCAAGTAAGCGCCACGCACAAAAAAGGGCTGCCATTGGCAGCCCTTTTTTTTATGCGCGCTATCCGGTGCGGATCATTTGGTTTGCGCGGCACGCTCCCTGAGCGCTTTCAAGGTATTGAACGGCGCATCGACAACGAACTTGTTGGCCAACATCGACGGCACACTGCCACCCGGCTCGGTGTGAACCTGATAGGTCACTTCAGTCTGGTTCGGCCCTTTGGGCACCATTTTCCAGAAGCCCTTGACCTCGGTTACGCGCACATACCCCTTCTCCTCGGGGATATACGAAGGCTGCTCTTCGAGGTTTCGGGTAACACTCCCGTCAGGACCTTCCTGAGTGGTGATCAACAGTACCGAATCGCGAGGCGTCACCGGCCAGGGAGTATTGAACCGGCTGTAGGTCCAGGTCTTGTTGCCTTCGTGCTTGAGCACTTTCTGCAACTTGCACTCATGGATCCAGGCGCAGGCCCCCGTGACATCCTCCTGGAGCGCACGCAACTTGCTTACGCTGGCATTGATCAGCGCAATACCCTGATACGCCTTGTAATCGGAACCAGGCACGTCGCTCAACGAGACCTTGATGCCATCCTGATTCTTGACCTCTTTCCACTCTTCAGCCTGCGCCGTTCCGGCAAGCATTACAGTGAAGCCACAAGCAACAGCCATGCGATACAGCGGACCCATTGTTTTATTCCTTGTTTTGAAGTTCCGAAGAAGCATTTGTGCTCGAAAACACTTTTTCAGGCCACCGCAGTGGCTTTTTCCCACCAACCGATCAGGCGAATGGCATCCGCCTGATCGGCACCGCAGACATCCTCTGCCGCCTTGAACTGACTGCACACCGCGGGCCGCTCAGCCCTGCCGAACAAGGCGCACAAAAACTCGACCGACAGATGCAGACAGCGTTCGCCAGCAGGCTTTCCGTCGGGCATACCGGGTATGGGAGACGTGATGGAAGGCGCTATGCAGCACGCGCCACAACCGGAACGGCAGTCCATGACCAGACACCCTTGTTTGAAAATTGAAAAAGAGAAAGGATATTAACCGTCAAAACGTCTGTTTGAAAACGCCGTATCGGACGACAGGCAGGACTTACTGCTTGAATTTGAAGTCCAGCGCAGCACCTTCTACATCGCGACGGTTGTCATTACGCATCTGCAATTGCATTTCGTTGGTCAGCAATCTCCCCTCGAGCTCGAACGGGCCGGGGTTCGCAGAATCGCCCTTGTCGCTGAACATCTGCGGCAATATCGGCTTGCGCTTGTTGGTAATCACCTTGGCAGGCGGGTCGAGCTCCTTGACCAGCTCGGGAGGCAGGCTCAGGTCCAGCCTGGGTGCTTTGATTCGCACATCCTTGACGCTGGCGGTCTTGGCATCCTTGGCGTTCTTGCGCTTGCTCGCAGGCGCCTTGGCTGCCACAACCCTGGAAGAGGGTTTTTCGGAAGTCGCCGATTTGACGCTCTGAGGTGCTGCAGGTTCTGATTTTTCCTTTCCGACCACCACAGGCACGACAGGCACGCCCGGCATCAGCTGATGCATGGTGTCCGGCGCCTTGATTTGCTTGGCATCGGTGGCGACTGCCTGCGCAGGTGCCTCAGTCTTCAGATGCACCTCGGGCGATACCGGCGCGGTGATGACCGCCTCGGTCTTGGGTTTGGGCACAGAGGTGTCCGGAGCGTCACAACCACTCAGAAGTACGACGACAAGCAATCCGAGACAGCGAAAAACATTCATAGGCAAAGAGTCAGGCAAGACAGTGGCAAAAAGCCGGAAAGAAACACATGCTGTCCTTTTGAGGCCAACCTGACAAGACAAGAGTTCCGAAGAATTGACAAAAATCTTTGCCGATCAATACGCCTGAACAGCCTCCTGACATAACTGCTTGGCCAGAATCCCCAATGTCATCAAGGCCCGTTCGGCTTCCTTGTTCCATTTCATGCCGCAATTCAAACGAATACAGTGGTTGAACTGCTCGGTGTTACTGAAAATCAATCCGGGCGCAATGCTGATGCCCTGCTCGAGCGCACGCACGTGCAACTCCTGGGTGTTGACCCTGCCCGGCAGACTGACCCAGAGGATAAAGCCTCCCGCGGGACGACTCATCTGCGTGCCTTCGGGGAAGAACTGCTGCACCGCCAGCTGATAGGCACTGAGATTCTTGCGGTATTCGAGACGGATGAAGCGCAGGTGCCGATCGTAGCCGCCGTTTTCGAGGTAAGCCGCGACAGCCATTTGCGTGACGCTGCACGCCGAGTGAGTGCTGAAGGTTTGCAGGCGCTGAATTTCCGCCTGGTATTTGCCGGCTATCATCCAGCCGATGCGCACACCCGGCGACAAGGTCTTGGAGAAGCTCGAGCAGTAAATCACCCTCCCCAACCGGTCGAACGCCTTGAGCGCCTTGGTCCGCCCTACTTCGAACATCAACTCGCCATAGACGTCGTCTTCAACCACCTGGATATCGAAATCCGAGGTGAGCCGCAGCAGATTTTTCTGCCGCTCCTCCGGCATGGTGCCGCCCAGTGGATTGCTCAGCCGTGAGGTCAGCACCAGAGCCTTGATGGACCATTGATTGGCCGCCAGCTGCAAGGCTTCAAGACTGATGCCGGTGGCCGGATCACTGGGGATTTCGATGACCTTCAAACCCAGCAGGTCGGCAAGTTGCAGCAACCCGTAATAGGCTGGCGATTCGGCGGCTATCAGATCGCCGGGCCGGGTCAGCACCCGCAGGGCCATCTGCAGCGCATCCACGCAGCCGTGAGTGATCACCACTTCAGACGGATCGACCACCACCCCGGCGTCGCGCATACGAATCGCGACCTGCCTGCGCAAGGGTTCGAAGCCGGGGCTGAACATGTAACTGAAGGCCCGCGGACTGTGAAAGCGCGTGACCTTGGCCAGTTGCTGATGCAGCGCGCGTACCGGCAGGTAATCCACATGGGGCACCGCAGCCCCGAGGGCGAACACGCCTTCGCGGCGGGACTCTTCGAGGACCTGCTGGATAATGCTGCTGCGTGTAACCAGGCCGGGCCGCTCGACCCGCGCGATATCCGGGGTCGATGCCGTCAGCGCAGGCGTTTGATGGACGTAATAGCCGGACTGAGGACGTGCCCGGATCAGCCCCTGGTCTTCAAGGTTCGCGTAAGCCTGCAATACAGTTGCATGGCTGACGTTGAGCTGCGAACTCATTTTGCGAACGGACGGCACCCGCTCGCCGGGCTGATAAACACCACGACGGATGTCTTCGGCCAACTGCTGAGCGATACGCTGGTAGAGCAAGAGATTGGTCATGACACAGCCTCAAAAAGACCGGCGATTTATTATTTTTGAACATACAGATGCGTAATAACCGGCACAGATCGGAAGTGTACGGGAACAGTTTGAAATCAGGCCAGCATTGATGCTTGCTGAGTGAAAATAAACGCGGGCAGAAACGCCATAATCAACGTGATTAAAGACAAAAAAGCCCGAGGCCGTTTCCGGCGTCGGGCTTTTTACCGGCTTTTTATCAGCGAGCTGCGCCCAGCTGACCTTTTTCGTCCGAGAAAACGATCTCGACACGCCTGTTTTGCGCGCGGCCCCGCTCGGAGGTGTTGGCATTCACAGGAAACTCCTGCCCATAGCCTTCGACATGGATACGTTTTTCATCGATGCCCAGGTCCATCAGCACGTCAGCGACGGCTTGTGCCCGGTCTTTCGACAGCTTCAGGTTTTCCTGACGATCGCCCGTGCTGTCGGTATAACCCTCGATACGGACCACTCGGCGCGGGTTGATCTGCAGAAACTGTACAACCTTGAGAATGGTGCGACTTGCCGAGTTTTTCAGCTCGGCATGTCCGGCGTCGAACAGCACATCGCCCAGGGTCATGACCAGCCCGCGGTCGGTTTCGGTGGTGGCCAGGCTGAGAATCTGATCTTCCAGCCAACGGCCCTGCTGCTGGGCGCTGGCCAGCTTGGCTTCACGCAGTGCCAGCTGCATACGCTGGCGCTCCATGTCCATTTTCGCCAGACGCTCCTGGCTCAACATCAGATTGCTGTGCTCACGCGCGATCTCGCTGTAGCGGCTGCTGAGGTAGGCGTAGTGAGCGACATCGGCACCGCTTCCCAGATAACTGGACAGACGCTCGGCGCGGGCCAGTGATTCACCCGCGCGAATGACATCCTTGGGCGCACTGCGCAGCACATCGGTATCTTCCTTGACCTTCTGGAAGTCGGCGCTGGCCTGCTGCAAGGCCTGGCCACTGTCCTTGTGACCGGCACAACCGTATAGGCCAGCCGACCCCAGCAACAGACACACACTCAGGACACGAGGAATACGCTTCATTGCGCCTCCCCCAGCTGCTTGCGCAAGCGATTGAGGCGGGTATTCAACTGATTGATCTGCTCCTGGCTCTTGAGGGTCAGCACTCGCGCCTCGGCCAGGCGCGCATCAAGCTCGGCCTGCTCGGCTTTCATGCGCGCGTCCTTGTAGGCGTGGCTTGCCATGGAGGCGCGGGCTTCGGCGAATCCGGCCTGAGCGACTTCCATCTCGGGTTGATCGTCACTGGCGCCGACCGCCTTGGCCTGCTCCAGCGCCTGCTCGGTCAGTTTGAACTGCTCGGTTGGTACCGGATCACTGGCGCAGCCGGCCAGCGTGGCGATTGCCATGACGGCAATTGAAAAACGAATACTCACAAAAACATCCCTACTTGTTGGGTGCGCTGGCGCTGGCAGGCTGCAGCAGTTGGGCTTTCCACAATGCCAGGTTGTGCCTGATGACATCGCCCGCAAGGCCAGAGGCGGCCGATTCTGTCATCTTTTTCGCCAGCTGTCCGCGCAACCATGGTTCATTGCAGGCCGAGTTGAACGACAAGGCCAGGTAAAAACCCGGTGTATCGACCGGTAACGGCTGCGCTGTCAGGTCTGTGGAAAGACCTAGCGTCTGCACCATAACCATACCGGCATAACGCCCGGCAAGCACGTAATCCACCTCACCCAAGGCCAGCTTCTGAAAGGCAGGCGTGAGTGCAGGCAGGCGCTCCAGAGTCAGATTCTGTCTGGCCAGCGCATCAAAGGAAGGCGTCAAACGGGTCTTTTCCGACATGGCGCCGGGATGGCCCTGCAGCTCGCTGACGGCATTGAACGGCACGCTGTGATCGTGACGCGTCCAGACCATGATCTCGTTCTGCACGATCGGCGGATGAATGTAATCCAGCGCTTCGAGTTGTGCGGCATTCAACGGTGCGTCAGCCAGCAGGTCCATGCGCCCGGTGCGCACTTCTTCGAGTGCCTGACTGCGCTTGCCGCCATACAGAAACTCGACCTTGATACCCAGCTCGCCCGCTGCCTGCGTCAGCAGATCGGCATTGGCGCCCATCAGGTGCCGCGGGTCCTGGGGATCACGCCACAGATAAGGCGGCGCGTCCGGGCTGCCGGTCACGATCAGACGCTCGCACTTGCCTGCGGCGGATGCCAGTGTCGGCAGCGTGATCAGCCCGAAGAGAAGCGAAGACAGCAGCCGGGAATGCACCATGAGAAGTCCTTTCGATACTCAATAAAAAACCCGTTCGATCCGGGCAGGCGCACCGTAAACCGCCGGTGCGCGAACCCCGAATCGAACGGGTTCTCTTTATAGTGCAAGCGCGTGGCTTAAACCAGCTTCTCCAGCTCGGGGATGGCTTCGAACAAGTCAGCCACCAGACCGTAATCGGCGACCTGGAAGATTGGCGCCTCTTCATCCTTGTTGATCGCAACGATCACCTTGGAATCCTTCATACCGGCCAGATGCTGAATCGCACCGGAAATACCGACCGCGATATACAACTGAGGCGCAACGATCTTGCCGGTCTGACCGACCTGCATGTCGTTGGGTACGAAACCGGCGTCGACCGCAGCGCGGGAAGCACCCACTGCCGCACCGAGCTTGTCGGCCAGCGTGTACAGGTGCCTGAAGTTGTCGCCGTTCTGCATGCCGCGACCACCGGAAACGACGATCTTGGCCGCTGTCAGCTCCGGACGATCGGATTTCGCCAGTTCTTCACCCACAAAGCTGGACTTGCCGGCATCGTGAGCAGCCGAAACCGCTTCAACAGCGGCCGAGCCACCCTCTGCAGCCACCGGATCGAAGCCGGTGGCTCGTACGGTGATGACCTTGACTGCAGCCGTCGACTGCACGGTGGCGATGGCGTTACCGGCGTAGATCGGACGGGTGAAGGTGTCGGCGGACACCACCGAAACGATCTCGGAGATCTGGTCGACATCCAGCTGCGCAGCGACACGCGGCAGGATGTTCTTGCCATTGGACGTTGCCGCAGCCAGAACATGGCTATGGCCCGCAGCCAGCTCTACAACCAGGGGAGCGATGTTTTCAGGCAGTTGGTGCGCGTAGGCTTCGTGGTCAGCCACCAGGACCTTCGTCACACCGGCAATTTTGGCGGCGGCGTCGGCAACGGCGCTCACGCCGGAACCGGCCACCAGCAAATGAATGTCACCGCCGATCTTCTGGGCAGCAGCAAGGGTGTTGAGCGTAGCCGGGGCTACGGTCGCGTTGTCGTGTTCAGCGATAACCAGGATCGTCATTTAGATTACCTTCGCTTCGTTTTTCAGTTTCTCGACCAGTTCAGCCACCGACTTGACCTTGATGCCGGCGCTGCGTGCAGCCGGCGCTTCGACCTTGAGGGTCTTGTTGGTCGAGGCCGTGGAAACGCCCAGTGCATCCGGGGTCAGCACTTCAAGCGGCTTTTTCTTGGCCTTCATGATATTGGGCAGCGAAGCGTAGCGTGGCTCGTTCAGACGCAGGTCCGTGGTCACGATGGCTGGCAGGCTCAGGGAAACGGTCTGCAGGCCGCCGTCGATTTCACGGGTCACGGCAACCTTGTCACCGGTCACTTCAACCCTGGATGCGAACGTACCCTGCGGGTAGCCGTTCAACGCAGCCAGCATCTGGCCGGTCTGGTTGTTATCACTGTCGATGGCCTGTTTGCCAAGGATCACCAGTTGCGGCTGCTCCTTGTCGACCACGGCCTTGAGCAGCTTAGCCACGGCCAGAGAAGTCAGCTCCTCGGCGGACTCGACCAGCACGGCACGGTCGGCACCCAGTGCCAGGGCGGTACGCAGTTGTTCCTGAGCGGTGGTAGGGCCGATGGTGACGACGACGATTTCGGTGGCTACACCCTTCTCTTTAAGACGAACCGCCTCTTCAACGGCGATTTCGCAGAACGGGTTCATGGACATTTTGACGTTGGCAAGATCGACGCCGGAGTTGTCCGCCTTGACGCGAACCTTGACGTTGTAGTCGACCACTCGTTTGACAGCTACAAGAACCTTCATGGATTCCTCACTCTCCGGTGAAAAGAAGTCGCCCGGCGGCACCAGGCGATCGATATGTGTCCTCAACAAGCAATCGCTATGCGTGCAGGCCATTCGGACGGCTTTAAAAAGCCCTATAAAAGCCGGGAGTCACCCGTCAAGCAGCGGCTGGGTGTGTAAAATGCGCCGTGCGACGTTGACCTGTTGCCTGCAGCGCGTCTGCCTGATGCCTTTTCAGAGATTGCCCGCAATCCGGGAACCTCGTTTCAGCCTACGGCAAACGCAAAACCGCCCGTATATTGACCGCAACGCCTTTTCCGGTCAATACGCCAAATCGGCCAGTTCCGAGTCTGGTGTCTTTGATTTATCTGGCCTGCGGCCGATTCAAACAAACGTTTGTATTGGACCCGCGCAGTGGTGTAGATATAATGCGAACCATTAAAAGACGGGGCGGTTCAATACCTCCATGCGTCGGCCTGCAGCGACTAAAAAAGCAGTGCCCATAAAAACACCGTGAGCCTTGAGAGTAGGAGATAGCCTGTGGAACGCGAATACATGGAATTCGACGTCGTTATCGTCGGAGCCGGCCCGTCCGGGCTTTCTGCCGCTTGCCGCCTTAAACAGAAGGCCGCTGAAGCTGGCCAGGAAATCAGCGTCTGCGTGGTGGAAAAAGGCTCCGAAGTCGGTGCGCACATCCTCTCCGGTGCCGTGTTCGAGCCCCGCGCGCTGAATGAACTGTTCCCCAACTGGCAGGAACTGGGCGCCCCGCTCAACACGCCGGTCAAGCGCGACGACATCTATATGCTGCGCGATGCCGAAAAAGCCCAGAAAATACCGGACTTTTTCGTCCCCAAGACCATGCACAACCATGGCAACTACATCATCTCGCTGGGCAACCTGTGCCGCTGGCTGGCTCAGCAGGCTGAAAACCTCGGTGTCGAAATCTATCCGGGCTTTGCCGCCCAGGAAGCGCTGTTCGACGAGAACGGTGTGGTACGCGGCATCGTCACCGGCGATCTGGGTGTCGACCGCGAAGGCAATCCGAAGGAAGGCCTGTACACCCCCGGCATGGAACTGCGCGCCAAGTACACGCTGTTCGCCGAAGGCTGCCGTGGTCACATCGGCAAGCAGCTGCTCAAGCGCTTCAACCTCGACGACGAAGCCGACGTGCAGCATTACGCTATCGGCCTCAAGGAAATCTGGGAAGTCGACCCGGCAAAACATGAACAGGGGCTGGTGGTTCACACCGCAGGCTGGCCGCTGAACGATGACAATCCGGGCGGCTCGTTCCTCTACCACCTGGAAAACAATCAGGTAGTGGTCGGTCTGATCGTCGACCTGTCCTACAGCAATCCGTACCTGTCGCCGTTCGACGAATTCCAGCGCTACAAGCATCACCCGGTCATCAAGCAATACCTGGAAGGCGGCAAGCGCATCAGCTACGGCGCCCGCGCGATCACCAAGGGCGGCCTGAACTCCCTGCCAAAAATGGTCTTCCCCGGTGGCGCGCTGATCGGCTGCGATCTGGGCACGCTGAACTTCGCCAAGATCAAGGGCAGCCACACGGCGATGAAGTCCGGCATGCTGGCTGCCGATTCGGTGGCCGACGCGCTGCTGGCCGGCAAGGAAGGCGGCGACGTGCTGACTTCCTACGTGGATGCCTTCAAGGCCAGCTGGCTGCACGAAGAGCTGTTCGCCAGCCGCAACTTTGGCGTGGCGATCCACAAATACGGCGCGATCAAGGGCGGCGCATTCAACTTCATCGATCAGAACATTTTCGGTGGCAAGCTGCCGTTCACGCTGCATGACACCAAGCCGGACTACGCCTGCCTCAAGCTGGCAGCCGACTCGAAGAAGATCGATTACCCGAAACCCGACGGCAAGCTCAGTTTCGACAAGCTCAGTTCGGTATTCCTCTCCAGCACCAACCATGAAGAGGAACAACCCTGCCACCTGAAGCTGACCGATCCGAGCATCCCGATCAGCAAGAACTTGCCGCTGTATGACGAGCCGGCTCAGCGTTACTGCCCGGCCGGCGTGTATGAAGTCATCACCAAGGAAGACGGCGAGAAACGCTTCCAGATCAACGCGCAGAACTGCGTGCACTGCAAGACCTGCGACATCAAGGACCCGTCGCAGAACATCACCTGGGTGGCACCGGAAGGTGCTGGCGGCCCGACCTACCCGAATATGTGAGGTGAAGCAGCTGCAAGTTGTAAGCTACAAGCTACAAGCTACAAGCTACAAGCTACAAGCTACAAGCTTTGATCTTGAAGCTTGCGGCTTGAAGCTTGCGGCTACCCCCTACATCCCTCTTCGCCCGGTCTGCGCTCAAAGTAACGTTTGTATTCGCGACTGAACTGCGACGCGCTTTGATAGCCGACCTTTAGCGCGACCTGCGCCACACCCAGGCCCTCGGCCACCAGCAGTTGCTGAGCCTTGAGCAGGCGCAGGCGCTTGAGGTACTGCACCGGCGACAACAGCGTGCTGCGCTTGAAATGTTCATGAAAGGTCGACGTGCTCATGTTCGCGCAACTGGCCAGCGTGTCGACGTTCAGCGCGTGGTCATAATGCTCATGCAGATAGGTCACGGCCGAGGCAATTCGCGCAAACTGCCCCTGCTGTTCGACCAGTGCACGCAACACCCCGGACTGCGGTCCACGCAGGGCGGTGTACAGCACCTCGCGAATCCGTGCCTGGCCCATGGCCTGACACTCCAGCGGATCATGCAGACAACGCAGCAGACGCTCGACACTGTCGCGCATGGTGTTGTCGATGCGCACCGAGGTCATGGATTCCGGTGTCTGCACCTGACTCTCGTGTCCAGTGACCGGGCCCATCGCCTGCACCAGCTCACCGAGCAATACCCGGTCGATGGCCACTGAAACACCGTAAAGCGGCTTTTCCGGATTGGCAAAGGTTTCGCACTTGAACGGCACAGAGAGCGCCTGAATCAGGTAATGCCCGGTGCCGTATTCGAACGTACGCGGCCCCAGGCACGCGACCTTGCTGCCCTGCACCACGATCATCAGGCTCGGCTCGTAGATCTGCGGGCTGCTGGCGACATAACCAAACGCCGAAAGCACGCGGACCTCCGGCAACGACGTAGCGACAAACCCCGGGCGCACCGCCAGCGGCTGGATCAGGGAAACAAGGGTGGCATTGCCATCCGGCATAACAGGTAAGGTCATGGGCACAGCCTGACAGAGAAACAGACAGCCGTATCATCGCAGATTTGCGCCTCAGCGCCGACCCTGAAATATCAGGCCGGAGGAATAGGCATGAAACACGGAGGATTCACCATAGCCGCGAAGGGCCCGTATCAGGACAATGGTCCGCCTCTCTTCCGTCACACCTTGCGAGGTCAAACATGTACACAGCTATCGGTTACGCCGCACAGTCAGCTACCGCTCCCCTCGCCCCGATGACCTTCGAACGTCGCGCTCTGCGTGCCGACGACGTTGCCATCGAAATCCTTTATTGCGGCGTCTGCCACTCCGATATTCACCAGGCACGCAACGAATGGGGCATTGCCGTCTACCCGCTGATGCCGGGCCACGAAATTGTCGGTCGCGTCACTGCCACCGGCAGCAGTGCAACCCAATACCAGGTCGGTGACATGGTCGGTGTCGGCTGCATGGTCGATTCATGCCGTGAATGCTCGGCCTGCAAGTCGGACCTCGAGCAGTACTGCCTGGAAGGCCCGACCATGACTTACGCCACGCCGGATCGCGTGGACGGCAGCAACACCATGGGCGGTTACTCGAACAGCATTGTGGTCGCCGAGCACTTCGTCGTGCGCGTCCCGGAAAAACTCGATCCGGCCGCTGCTGCGCCGATTCTCTGCGCAGGCATCACCACCTATTCGCCGCTCAAGCACTACGGCGTCAAGGCGGGCGACAAGGTCGGCATTCTGGGCATGGGCGGCCTGGGCCACATGGGCATCAAGTTCGCCAAGGCCATGGGCGCTGAAGTGACCCTGTTCACCCGCTCCGCCGCCAAGGCTCAGGAAGCACATCGTCAAGGCGCCGATCATGTGATCGTGTCCACCGATGCCGAACAGATGAAGGCTGCTGCCGGGCACTTCGACTTCCTGCTCGACACCATTCCGGTGCAGCACGACCTGAACCCCTACCTGGAAACCCTGCGTTTCGATGGCGCCCACATTCTGGTCGGCCTGATCGAGCCGATCGAGCCACCAGTACACGCAGCCAATCTGGTAATGAGCCGCCGCGTGCTGGCCGGTTCGTTGATCGGCGGTATCGCGGAAACTCAGGAAGTGCTGGATTTCTGCGCCGAGAACGACATCACCTGCGACATCGAAATGCTCGATATCCGCAACATCAACGAAGCCTACGAGCGCATGCTGGCCGGTGACGTGAAGTACCGCTTCGTGATCGACATGGCCACGCTGAAGGCCTGATCGACTGTCGATCAGCCGCCGAGATCGGCCGAGAGTTCCGCCGCGATGGTTTTGATCAGCGGAACCAGCTCGGCCATCTTCTCCAGCGGCATGTAGGGCACGGTACTGGCGACACTGATGCCGGCAACGATCTGTTTGCTGGCATCACGTACCGGCGCTGCGACACAACGGATCGACGGTTCGTTGTCCTCCAGATCGAATGCATACCCTCCTTGTACATACTCCTCCCGCCGCGCCTTCAACTGCTCCCAGGTTTGCTGCTCATGAGCAGGCCATAGCGGATTTCTGCCTGTGCTCGGCATGCTGATTTCATACAGCCGTTGCCACTCGGACTGAGCACTGTCCAGCAGCAGTGCCTTGCCGATACCGGTGCGCACCAGCGGCATCCGATGCCCGACCCGCGAACGCATTTCCGGACCATTGCGACCGGGATTCTTGTGCAGATAGAGCACGTCATCCCCTTCCCGCACCGCCAGATGCACGGTATCGCCGGTCAGCTCCGACAAGCGATCCAGATACGGCCGGGCCAGCATCGCCAGGGGCACTTCTTCACGCGCCTGAAACCCCAGCTCGATCAATTTCGGCCCAAGCAGATAGCCCACCTGAGGAACGATGCGCAGGTAACGCTCCTCGACCAGGCAACTGGCCAGACGGTGCGTGGTACTGCGCGTGGTGCCGATCAGCCGGGCGATCTCCTTGAGGTCCCGTGCGCCACCGGCAACCGCCTGCACCACCCCCAGCCCGCGCAGCAAGGTCTGGGTCCCGGTGGGTACGGATTCCTTGCCGATAGTCTTTTCAGGAGTGATCGAATCGTTATGCATGAAAAACCTTGCTCGGATCAAAAGGGTTCGGATCGAAAACGGGCGGCATTATCACCGCCAGTGTCCAGACGCGTCGACATCAGAGCTCGATACGCTCCACCTTCCCTACCAGCAGGATGTAAGACAGCGCGCCCAGCAGTGCCAGGACCGATATGTAGGTAATGGCAGGCGCAAACGAGTCTCCCGACGCCAGAAAGCCGATCACGATCGGGGTGGCGATGGCAGAGAGGTTGCCGATGAAGTTGAACGTGCCACCGGTCAGGCCCAGCAGGCGCGCTGGCGCCAGGGTCGAGACCAGCGACCAGGTGATCGACGCCAGACCGTTGCCGAAGAACGCCAGCGCCAGAAAGGTGATCACCAGCGGCGTGGAGTCGACGAAGTTGGCACCGATGATCGAGGTCGAGATCAGCAGCCCGGCAATGATCGGCAACTTGCGCGCAAAGCCTACGCTATGCCCGCGACGGATCAGCCAGTCGGAGAAGAAGCCCGAGCACAGCACACCGACAAACGCGGCGAGGAACGGCAACGACGCCAGCAGGCCCGATTTGATGAAGTCCATGCCCCGGTATTTCACCAGGTAGGTCGGGAACCAGGTCAGGAAAAACCACAGCGTGGAGTTCAGGCAGAATTGCCCCAGGTAGATGCCCCACAGCTTGCGCTTGCTCAACACAATACCCAGGTCCAGCCAGCTGAACGCCTGCTTCTGTTTTTCGACGTCCTTCTGGATGTCCACCAGCCCGCCGCCCTCCTGGATCAGTTCGATTTCCTGCTGATTGACGCCATTGAAATCACGTGGCTCGCGATACACCGTGTACCAGATCAACGCCCACAACACGCCGACTCCACCGGTAGCGACAAACACCATGTGCCAGCCGTAGTGCGCCTGCAGCCAGGCCAGTACCGGGGTCAGAAACGCCAGGCCGACGAACTGCCCGGAGGTGTAGACGCCGATGGCGGTAGCCCGCTCGCGCTCGGGAAACCAGGTGGTGACCACGCGGCTGTTGATCGGATAAGCAGGCGCTTCCAGCGCACCAACCGCCATGCGCAGTACGAACAGGGCGATGAAGCTGGCGGCGAAGCCGAGCATGATGGTCGCGATGGACCACAGCAGCAGGGCTGCGGTGTAGAGAATGCGCGGCGGCACGCGGTCCACCAGCCAGCCCCCGGGCAGTTGCATGGCGGCGTAGGTCCAGCCGAACGCGGAAAAGATCAGCCCGACATGCACCGGGTCAAGGCCCAGTTCGGAGGTCAGCGCTGGTGCGGCAATCGACAGGTTGCTGCGGTCCAGGTAGTTGATCACTACGGTGATGAACAGCAGCACCATGATAAAGAAACGTTTGCGGGACGGCGTCACCAGGGATGCCGCACCCTCCAGAGTTCGAGTGCGCATGGAATGTAGCCTCTTGTTGGATTTATTGAGGTCTGTATTTCGATATAACCGAGCTGAAGGCACGCCGATTCTCGTTCCCACGCAGAGCGCTCATCGTTATACGCAAGTGCGCTTTTGATTCTGGCCGAAGGCCGTAGGAGCGAACTTGTTCGCGAAGACAATTCTTCAAACGAAACATTTTCAGAGAACATGTCGGCCTTTTCGCGAACAAGTTCGCTCCCACGCCCTGCGGGCAGAAGCCTGAACGCCCATTTTCCAGGCTCTTCAGGACTTATGTATGGCAATGAGCGCAGAGCGCCGAAAAGATGGCTAGCGGATTTGCTGTTCTACCACTCGGCAAAACTGCCATCCGCATGACGCCAGATCGGGTTGCGCCAGCGGTGGCCGATGGCGGCGCGTTCGATGACGTACTCTTCGTTGATTTCGATGCCCAGGCCGGGGCCGTTGGGGATCTTGACCATGCCTTTGTCGTAGTCGAAGACTTCCGGGTGTTTGACGTAATCGAGCAGGTCGTTGCTTTCGTTGTAGTGGATACCCAGGCTCTGTTCCTGGATGAACGCGTTGTAGCAAACCGCATCCAGTTGCAGGCACACCGCCAGCGCGATAGGCCCCAGCGGGCAATGCAGCGCCAGCGCAACGTCGTAGGCTT
Source organism: Pseudomonas sp. P135 (assembly GCF_020312125.1). Taxonomy (NCBI): domain Bacteria; kingdom Pseudomonadati; phylum Pseudomonadota; class Gammaproteobacteria; order Pseudomonadales; family Pseudomonadaceae; genus Pseudomonas; species Pseudomonas sp. P135. The sequence continues at coordinate 75,994 of NZ_JAGPYR010000012.1, read as the reverse complement.
CGGCCATATTGGCGATCTTGCGGGTTTCGGTAATGCCACCGGCGTGCGAGGCATCCGGCTGGATGATGTCGACGTAGCCTTCGCTCAATACGCGCTTGAAGTCCCAGCGCGAGAACAGCCGCTCGCCCAGCGCAATCGGCGTACTGGTCAGCGGCGCCAGTTCCTTCAGTGCTTCATAGTTCTCGCTGAGCACCGGCTCTTCGATGAACATCAGCTTGTACGGGTCCAGCTCTTTCATCAGCACCTTGGCCATCGGCTTGTGGACCCTGCCGTGGAAGTCCACACCGATGCCGACATTCGGCCCCACCGCATCACGCACGGCGGCCACGTTGGCCAGCGCCAGGTCGACCTTGTCGAAGGTGTCGAGAAACTGCAGCTCTTCGGTGCCATTCATCTTCACCGCCGTAAAACCGCGCTCCACCGCTTCCTTGGCGGCGCGCGCCGTGTCGGCGGGCCGATCACCGCCAATCCACGAGTAGACGCGAATTTTGTCACGCACCTGACCGCCGAGCAGGTCGCTGACCGACACACCCAGCGCCTTGCCCTTGATGTCCCACAACGCCTGATCGATGCCGGCCAGCGCACTCATGTGGATCGCGCCGCCGCGGTAGAAGCCGCCGCGATACAGCACCGTCCAGATGTCTTCGATGTTGCGCGGGTCTTTGCCGATCAGGTAATCGGACAGCTCTTCCACGGCAGCGGCGACGGTATGCGCGCGGCCTTCGACCACTGGCTCGCCCCAGCCGACAACGCCCTCGTCGGTCTCGACCTTGAGGAAGCACCAGCGCGGCGGAACGATGAACGTGGTGAGTTTGGTGATTTTCATGGGTGCGGTTTCTCTTGTTGATTCTCTTATTGGATAGCGGCTACTGCACGGCGGCATCTGCTGCGCCGGTCAGTCTGCAAGCGCTGCGCTGTGCTGCTTCCAGGCCGCCACATAGGCCTGGGCACGCTCGGTGACGTCTGCGACGCTCATGCCAGGTTTGAACAGCCCGGAGCCCAGACCAAACCCCTTCACACCGGCGTCGAGAAATACCTTCATGTTGTCCGGCGAGATACCACCGACCGGCAGCAGAATCGTGCCCTTGGGCAAGACCGCCAGCCACGCCTTGACCACCGCCGGCGACATCTGCTCGGCAGGAAACAGCTTGAGCACATCGGCGCCTTCGGCCAGTGCCGCAAAGGCTTCGGTCGGCGTCGCGACGCCTGGCGACAGGAATAGCCCGGCCGCCTTGGCCGCACGCAGCACCTTGGCGTCGCTGTGCGGCATGACGATCACTTGCCCGCCGGCGTCCTTGACCTGAGTCACCTGCTCAGGGGTGAGCACAGTGCCAGCACCGATCAGGCAATCGGCAGGCAACTGCTGTCGCAACAGGCGGATGCTGTCGAACGGTTGCGGAGAGTTGAGCGGCACTTCGATGACCCGAAAACCCGCTTCGTACAGCGCATCGCCCATGGCAGGCGCTTCTTCGGGACGCAAGCCGCGCAGAATCGCGACCAGACCATTTTCTTTCAATGCTTGCTTGAGCATGTCAAACCTCTCGAATGTGTTGGGACGAGCGGCGCGCGATCAGGCCAGCCTGCACGGCGACCTGCCAGAGGCCGCGCTCGGTCGCCTGCTCGGCCAATGTCACCCCGGGAAAGCCACAAACGGCCAGCCCGCGTGCATAGCGCGTGCACAGCGAATCGCTGCCGATGAGGATCACCGCAGGCAATTGTTCGTGGTTGTGCAGATGCAGCCTGGCGATGGCGCCCAGTTCATGGCCAATCAACAGGCCGGAAAGATAGTCAGGTTGCGCGCTGGCACTCAATTGCCCGGTCAGGCCGAGCGTTCGCGTGCTGAAAATAGTCGACAGTGGCCCGGCGGAGCCCGCGTCGGACAGGGCAATCGACAAGCCGCGGTCAAAGGCCTGCTCATCGAACGCCTCGGCAGGCTGCATGGTGCGCCCGAGAATGGTGTGGGCGCAGAGCGCGGCGTAAACCTCACCGGTCATGAAGGTATCGAAGTGAACGATGCGACCGCGCTCTACCTGCACCCATTTGGAGTGGCTGCCCGGCAGACCGATCAGCAGCGGCTGGCTGCCCTGCCCGTCTTCGAGCCCTGCCAGCACACCCAGCACCTGGGTTTCTTCGCCACGCATGACGTTGGGCAGGGTCGAGCGCTGCAGGACGCCGGGGATGATGTGCACCGTCACGCCGCGCACGCTGCGTACCGTCTGCAACGCTGCGCTCAGCTCGTTGACGCTGGCCGGCGTTTCCCGATAAGCCGCCTCGCGCCAGCCCTGCGCGCTGCCGACCATGCCGCAGGCAATCACCTGCAGATCCGGCTGGGCATCGAGCCAGTCGCCGCACGCCTGGTCGAAGGCCAGTTCGAAACCGTCACTGCAGAACTGCCCCGCGATCAGCCGCGGCGTGGTTGGCAACTGCATGATGCCCGCGCTCAACGCGCGCTGTTCCAGTACCTGGCCATGTTCGCCAAGTCGATAAGCACGAAGTGAGGTTGTCCCCCAATCGAGCGCGATCAATTGCGCCTGCATTGCGTCACCTGTTGTTTTTTTGGAAGTGAGTGCAGGACGACTATAAACCCGTTGTTACACTTATCTCAATATGTAAATTTCAATCCCATATATAGGGACAAAGGGCGATCAACCAAAAGTATCAGCCATTAAAAAACCCGCTTCCCTTTCAGGAAGCGGGTTGGCTGTGAAACCGAAGCCTCAACGCTCCAGCAGGATTCTCAGCATGCGACGCAGCGGCTCCGCAGCGCCCCACAACAGCTGGTCACCCACGGTGAAAGCGCCCAGGTACTGCGAACCCATGTTGAGTTTGCGCAGACGCCCTACCGGAATGCTCATGGTGCCGGTCACGGCGGTCGGGCTCAGCTCGTGCATGCTGGCTTCGCGGTTGTTCGGCACCAGCTTGACCCACGGGTTGTGCTGGCTGATCAAACCTTCGATGTCCGCAATCGGCACATCCTTGTTCAGCTTGATGGTCAGCGCCTGGCTATGGCAACGCATGGCGCCGATGCGCACGCAGATGCCGTCCACCGGGATCGGGCTCTTGAAGCGACCGAGGATCTTGTTGGTCTCGGCCTGGCCTTTCCACTCTTCGCGGCTCTGGCCGTTTGGCAGGGCCTTGTCGATCCACGGGATCAGGCTGCCCGCCAGCGGTACGCCGAAGTTCTCGGTAGGGAACGACTCGCTGCGCATGGCTTCAGCCACCTTGCGGTCGATGTCCAGAATGGCGCTGGCCGGGTTGGCCAGATCATCGGCCACCGAAGCATGCACCGCGCCCATCTGCCTGATCAGCTCACGCATGTTCTGCGCGCCGGCGCCGGAGGCCGCCTGATAGGTCATGACGTTCATCCACTCGACCAGACCGGCATCGAACAGGCCGCCCAGCCCCATCAGCATCAGGCTGACGGTGCAGTTGCCACCGATATAGTTCTTGGTGCCCGCGTCCAGTTGCTGGTCGATGACCTTGCGGTTCACCGGGTCAAGCACGATGACCGCATCATCCTGCATGCGCAGGCTGGACGCCGCATCGATCCAGTAACCCTGCCAGCCCGCTTCGCGCAGCTTGGGGAACACCTCATTGGTGTAGTCGCCACCCTGGCAGGTCAGCACCACGTCCAGGGTTTTCAGCTCGTCGATGCTGTAGGCATCTTTCAGGGGCGCAACATCCTTGCCCACCGAAGGCGCCTGGCCACCGACATTGGAAGTAGTGAAGAACACCGGCTCAATGAGATCGAAGTCCTGCTCTTCCCGCATCCGCTGCATGAGCACGGAACCGACCATGCCACGCCAACCGATCAGACCTACACGTTTCATCGCAACTACACCTTGAATAAAAGTGGGACCGCCGCTCTGCGCGTACACAGCAGGCGGCGGGCCAGAGAGATTACAGATTCCGCAGCGCGGCGACTACCGCATCGCCCATTTCCTGCGTACCGACTTTGACTTTGCCTTCCGACCAGATGTCGCCGGTGCGGATACCCTGATCCAGAACCAGGCTGACAGCCTTTTCGATGGCATCGGCCGCATCGGTCAGATTGAAGCTGTAACGCAGCATCATCGACACCGAGAGAATGGTCGCCAACGGGTTGGCGATGCCTTTGCCGGCGATGTCCGGCGCCGAACCGTGACATGGCTCGTACATGCCCTTGTTGGCCGTGTCCAGCGAGGCCGACGGCAGCATGCCGATGGAGCCGGTGAGCATCGATGCCTGATCGGAGAGGATGTCGCCGAACAGGTTGTCGGTCACGATCACATCGAACTGCTTGGGTGCACGCACCAGTTGCATGGCAGCGTTGTCGACGTACATGTGGCTCAGTTCGACTTCAGGGTAATCCCTGGCGACCTGCTCGACGATTTCGCGCCACAGCTGGCTGGACGCCAGCACGTTGGCCTTGTCCACCGAGCAGAGCTTCTTGCCACGCACCATGGCCATGTCGAAACCGACCTTGGCAATGCGGCGGATCTCGCTTTCGCTGTAAGGCAGCGTGTCGTAAGCCTGACGCTCGCCATTATCCAGCACCCGCGTGCCGCGTGGCGCGCCGAAATAGATGCCACCGGTCAGCTCGCGAACGATCATGATATCCAGGCCGGCGACGATTTCCGGCTTCAGGCTCGACGCGTCGGCCAGTTGCGGATAAAGGATCGCCGGACGCAGGTTGCCGAACAGGCCCAGTTGCGAACGGATTTTCAGCAGACCGCGCTCAGGACGGATGTCACGCTCGATGGTGTCCCATTTCGGTCCGCCGACTGCGCCGAGCAGCACGGCGTCGGCCGCACGGGCACGCTCCAGGGTTTCATCGGCCAGCGGCACGCCGTGCTTGTCGATGGCCGCGCCGCCGATCACGTCGTGGGTCAATTCAAAGCCCAGTTGATACTTTTCGTTGGCCAGCTCCAGCACCTTGACCGCTTCGGTAATGATTTCCGGACCAATACCGTCACCTGGGAGAATCAGAATCTGCTTGCTCATAACATCCTCGATTTTGTGCATCGGCGTCTTTGACAACGCCTGCTTGAAACGCTCAATACCACAGAAAATTTAGCGTCCGGCCAAAACACTTTTGCCAGCAAGGCGCAATTACACCTTACTGGCAAACATGCATCCGCTGTCGATCGATCAATCGATCAGTCGCGGAACAACCACGGCTGGCTGGCGCGGTGCCTGCTCTCGAAACCGGCGATGGCCTCGGCGTCCATCAGCGTCAGGCCGATGTCGTCCAGACCATTGAGCAGGCAATGCTTGCGGAACGCATCGATTTCAAAGCTCAGGACCTTGCCATCCGGACGGGTCACGGTCTGCGCCTGCAGATCGATACTCAACTGATAACCGGGCGAGGCTTCCACCTGCTTGAATAGTTGATCAACGTCTTCCTCGGACAGGATGATCGGCAACAAGCCGTTCTTGAAGCTGTTATTGAAGAAGATGTCCGCGTAGCTCGGCGCAATGATTGCGCAGAAACCGTACTCTTCCAGTGCCCAAGGCGCGTGTTCGCGGCTGGAACCGCAACCGAAGTTCTCCCGGGCCAACAGCACGCTGGCACCCTGATACCGCTCATGATTGAGCACGAAGTCAGGGTTCAGCGGGCGCTTGGAGTTGTCCTGATACGGCTGGCCGACATCCAGATAACGCCATTCATCGAACAGGTTCGGGCCAAAACCCGTGCGCTTGATCGACTTGAGAAACTGCTTGGGAATGATCTGGTCGGTGTCGACATTGGCACGATCCAGAGGAGCGACCAGGCCATGGTGCTGGGTAAAGGCTTTCATACGGGACTCCTCAGTGCTGGATCAGGTCGCGAACATCGATGAAACGGCCATTCACTGCAGCGGCAGCGGCCATCGCCGGACTCACCAGATGCGTCCGGCCACCGGCGCCCTGACGACCTTCGAAGTTACGGTTGGAGGTCGACGCGCAATGCTCGCCGGAACCCAGGCGGTCCGGGTTCATCGCCAGGCACATGGAGCAGCCCGGTTCACGCCATTCGAAGCCGGCTTCGATGAACACCTTGTCCAGCCCTTCCTTCTCGGCCTGCGCCTTGATCAGCCCCGAACCCGGCACCACGATGGCCTGCTTGATGGTTGAAGCCACCTTGCGGCCCTTGGCGACATCCGCAGCAGCACGCAAATCTTCGATGCGCGAGTTGGTGCAGGAACCGATGAATACCCGGTCCAGCTGGATATCGGTAATCGGCTGATTGGCTTTCAGGCCCATGTACTTGAGCGCACGTTCGATGGAGCCGCGCTTGACCAGATCCGGCTCTTGCGCAGGGTCCGGCACGTTCTGATCGACCGCGAGGACCATTTCCGGCGAGGTGCCCCAGCTGACCTGCGGCTTGATCTGTGCGGCGTCCAGCCTGACCACGGTATCGAACACAGCGTCCGGGTCGGACACCAGGTCCTTCCAGGCTTCGACAGCGAGGTCCCACTCCGCGCCCTTGGGTGCGAACGGACGGCCTTTGACGTACTCGACGGTCTTCTCGTCGGTGGCCACCATGCCGACCCGGGCACCCGCTTCGATGGACATGTTGCAGATGGTCATGCGCCCTTCGATCGACAGGTCGCGAATCGCGCTGCCGGCGAACTCGATGGCGTAACCGTTACCGCCTGCGGTGCCGATCTTGCCAATCACTGCCAGCACGATGTCCTTGGCCGTCACGCCGAACGGCAATTGCCCTTCGACCGAGACCAGCATGTTCTTCATTTTCTTGGCGACCAGGCACTGGGTGGCGAGCACGTGCTCGACCTCGGAAGTGCCGATACCGTGGGCCAGCGCACCGAATGCACCGTGGGTAGAGGTGTGCGAGTCGCCGCAGACCACGCTCATGCCTGGCAGGGTTGCGCCCTGCTCCGGGCCGATCACATGGACGATGCCCTGGCGCGGGTCATTCATCTTGAATTCGGTGATGCCGTACTCGTCGCAGTTGTCGTCGAGGGTCTGCACCTGCAAGCGCGACACCTGATCCTCGATGGCACCGATGCCACCCTTGCGTTCGGCCGTGGTCGGCACGTTATGGTCAGGCGTGGCGATGATCGAGTCGATCCGCCACGGCTTGCGCTTCGCCAGCCGCAGACCTTCGAACGCCTGCGGCGAGGTCACTTCATGGATGATATGACGGTCAATGTAGATCAGCGCCGAACCGTCGTCGCGCTGTTTGACCAAATGCGAATCCCAGAGCTTGTCGTAGAGCGTTTTCCCGGCCATCGGACGTACTTCCTCATCAGCTTGTTTCTATGCCTTGGGCAATCGTGGCGATGACCCTTTGGCTTGTGCGGTCATCCTATGGAATATGCTTAAATAACTCAAATTCATAATTTTCATACTTTGGATAACCAACTGGAATCTGACCATGGACCTGGCCAACCTCAATGCCTTCATCGCCATTGCCGAGACCGGCAGTTTCTCCGGGGCAGGCGAACGCCTTTACCTGACCCAACCGGCCATCAGCAAGCGCATCGCCGGTCTGGAGCAGCAACTCAACGTGCGCCTGTTCGATCGCCTGGGCCGCGAAGTCAGTCTGACCGAGGCCGGACGCGCCCTGCTGCCACGCGCCTACCAGATTCTCAACGTGCTGGATGACACCCGCCGGGCACTGACCAACCTGACCGGGGAAGTCACCGGGCGGCTGACTCTGGCGACCAGCCATCACATCGGCCTGCACCGTTTGCCGCCGATATTACGGGCCTTTACCCGCACTTACCCGAAGGTTGCACTGGACATTCAGTTCCTGGATTCGGAAATCGCTTATGAAGAAATTCTTCACGGGCGCGCCGAGTTGGCAGTCATTACACTGGCGCCCGAGCCGCATGCACTGATCCGCGCCGTGCCCGTATGGGACGATCCGCTGGATTTCGTCGCTGCACCCGAGCACCCGCTGGCCAACAGCGGCCCGATGAAGCTGGAGGATATTGTGCGCTATCCGGCGGTATTTCCCGGCGGTAACACGTTTACCCATCACATTGTCAGCGGCTTGTGCGAGGCCCAGGGCCTCAAGCCCAACATCGCCATGAGCACCAACTATATGGAGACCATCAAAATGATGGTTTCCATAGGCCTGGCCTGGAGCGTTCTGCCGCGCACCATGCTCGACGAGCAGGTGGCGCGCATTCCGCTGCCGGGCGTACAGCTCAATCGCCAGCTAGGCTACATCCTGCACACCGAACGCACGCTATCGAATGCGGCACGGGCATTCATGAAACTGCTCGATGCGCAGACACAGTGAATAGAGGCTGCAGGCCGCAGACAGATCGCTCTGGCGGCTCCATCGATCAAAGGCTCGGATAACATGCCCAACCCACCGGATAACGCCGCGCCGAAAACCACCGTACAGACGGCCTCTGCCAGGCTGTCGCTGAAAGACGCAGAGCGGGCCCTGCAGGAAACCCGTGATCGCCTGGAGCTGGCACTGGACCTGGCGCAAATGGGCACCTGGGATCTGGATATCGTCCGCAACCGGCTGCAGGCTTCGGCACGCGCGGCGCTGTTGCACGGCATGCCGGCACTGCCCGTCGACCAGTCTGGCGGGCAGTTCTTCGGCAGCCTGCCCGCCGAAGAACGCCGTCGCATGCGTGCAATCTACGCTGCGGCACTCGAAACCGGGCAGGACTGCCTGCAAGTCACCTACCGGTTTCAATTGAAGAACGGCACGTCACGCCTGCTTGAAGGCCGCGCGCGGATTTATCGGGATGAACAGGGCCAGCCCGTCAGGCTGTCCGGCACCCTGATGGACATTACCCAACAGTGTGCTCAGATAGCCCTGGAGGCCAGCGAGGAAAAATTTGCCAAGGCGTTTCATTCAAGCCCCGACTCGATCACCATCACTGAAATCGACTCGGGCCGCTACGTCGAGGTCAACGATGGCTTCAGCCGCCTGACCGGTTTCAGCGCCCAGGAAGTGCTTGGCCGTACAGCGCATGAAGTCGGCATCTGGACCGACACCTTGCAGCGCGAACACATGCTTGAAGAACTGCGCCAGAAAGGCCGCGTGCATCACCGCGAAATGGACGGTCGGGACAAGCATGGCGCGCCGCTGGTGCTGGATATATCGGTCGAGTTCATCACCCTGAACAACACCGCTTGCCTGCTGATGAACGCCCGCGACATCGGCGCGCTTAAAAATGCCCAGGCGCAGATTCAGCACCTGGCTTATCACGACCCGCTGACCGGGCTGCCCAATCGCGCACTGCTGCTCGACCGCCTGAGCCAGCAGGTGTCGCTGCTTCAGCACCAGAACCTGCGCGGCGCCCTGCTGTTTCTCGATCTGGACCATTTCAAGCACATCAATGACTCGCTCGGCCATCCGGTGGGCGACAGCGTTCTGAGCATCATCGCCGCGCGCTTGGAAGCCAGCGTGCGCCAGGAAGACACCGTGGCGCGCTTGGGCGGCGACGAATTCGTGGTATTGATCTGCGGCCTGGAAGGCTCGCAGGACGAGGTCACCCGACAAGTGCGGGAGCTGGCCGACAACCTGCGCAACCTGCTGGCCGAGCCGATGTTTCTCGACGGCCATCGCCTGCAGGTCACCCCGAGCATCGGCGTGGTGCTGATTCCGGATGATGGCCTGACCCCGGCCGATCTGCTCAAGCGCGCCGATATCGCTCTATATCGGGCCAAGGATTGCGGGCGTAACGCTTCACAGTTTTTCCATGTGTCCATGCAACAGGCCGTCAGCCAGCGTCTGCGCCTGGAAAATGACTTGCGCCTGGCCCTGACCCGCAACGAATTTCACCTGCACTTCCAGGCCCAGGTCGACTGTCGCAACGAATACATCACCGGCGCCGAGGCCCTGCTGCGCTGGCAACACCCGGAATACGGCTTGCTGGCGCCCGATCAGTTCGTGCAGATACTTGAAGAAAGCGGGATGATTCTGGAGGTCGGCAGCCATATTCTGAATGAAGCCTGCAAAACCGGCGGCCTGCTGTTAAGACAAGGGCTGATCCCGGAAAACAAATTCCTGATGGGTGTCAATATCAGCCCGCGGCAGTTTCTCCAGCACGATTTCATCGAGCGCGTGGAGCGCAGCCTGACGCTGCACCAGTTGCCGGCGTCCATGCTCAAGCTGGAAATCACCGAAGGTATCGTCATCCAGAATCTGGACGACACCATTCTCAAGATGCTCAGCCTCAAGGCGCTGGGCGTCAGCTTTGCGATGGATGATTTCGGCACCGGCTATTCGTCCCTGACCTATCTCAAGCGCTTGCCGGTGGATACGCTGAAGATCGACCAGTCCTTCGTCCAGGACGCCACCAACGACCCCAATGACGCAGAAATCATCCGCGCCATCGTCGCCATGGCGCAGAGCCTCAACCTGAACGTGATCGCGGAAGGCGTGGAAACCTCCGAGCAACTGGCGTTTCTTGAAAGAGTCGGCTGCTACACCTATCAGGGCTATCTGTTCAGCGAACCACTGCCAGGCCCGCAGTTCGAGTCCTTGCTGGAGCTCAAACGGCCTGCGCAGCAAACCGCACATCAGGACTGAAAAAAAGGAAGGCGCCCTGAGGCGCCTTCCCTGTTACGTGCCGCTGACTCAACATCACCTGACGGATCAGTTTTCCAGCGCTTTCTGGCTATTGAGCGGAATGCGTTTCGGTTTCGCTTCTTCCGGCACGTTGCGCACCAGGTCAATATTCAGCAGGCCGTGAGACAGATCGGCCCCTTTGACCTCGATATTGTCCGCCAGCCTGAACGACAGCTTGAATTCACGCCGGGCAATACCCTGATGCAGATACGTCACGTTTTCGGCTTCTTGCTCGCGCTTGTTGCCGATCACGGTCAGCACACCTTTTTCAACCTGCAACTCGAGATCCTGCTCTTGCATGCCTGCTGCAGCGATCACGATTCGATAATGGTCATCGGTGTGCCGCTCGACGTTGTAGGGCGGATAGCCGCTGGTTGTCTCATTTCGCGCCGCCGACTCGAAGAGGTCGTTGAAGCGGTCGAATCCCACTGAGTTGCGAAACAGTGGAGCCAGAGAAAATGCAGTAGCCATAACAATTCTCCTGTTTATCAGCGAGTGGTTTAAGCGACCCGTTTTCGGCATCGCCTGATCACCAAAATAGGGACAGCCTTTCGCTTTTCAAGAGACTTTTTTCAGGATTTTTTTGACCGTTCGTCGGGATCAGCTTTTGGGTAAGCAACCGGGCGCGCAGCCCAGCAATACGCTGATGCGATCGCAGTCGGTCTCGCGGCGCAACGTATTGAACATCAGGATCGCCTCGGGGTAGCTTTTGGTCAGCAGCACCAGCCACTGCTTGAGCCGACCCGGTGCCTGAATCAGCGTCATCTTCACCAGACAGTCCTGCCAGAAGACCCGCAGCATCGGCTGCAACGCGTCCCAGGTCATTGGCACGACCTCTTCGCCCTTCTGCGCCGCAGCAATCTGCCGGGCCAGATCGGGGCGCGCCACCAGCCCGCGACCGATCATGATGTCCCGCGCGCCGCAGATTTCGCGGCATCGCCGCCAATCCTCAACGGTCCAGATTTCCCCGTTGGCAACTACCGGGACCTTGACCACTTCCTGAATGCGCGCGATCCACTCCCAGTGCGCCGGCGGCTTGTAGCCGTCGACCTTGGTGCGCGCATGCACGACGATTTGCTCGGCCCCGCCGTCAGCCAACGCTCTGGCGCAATCCAGCGCCAGGTCGGTGTTTTCGTAGCCCAAACGCATCTTGGCGGTGACCGGTATGTCTTTGGGCACAGCACGGCGCACCTGGCTGACAATGGTGTGCAGCAGTTCCGGCTCCTTGAGCAGAACTGCGCCACCACGGGAACGGTTGACGGTCTTGGCCGGGCAACCGAAGTTGAGGTCCAGTACGGGCGCGCCCAGCTCGCAGGCGAACGCGGCATTCTCGGCCAGACACACCGGATCGGAGCCCAACAGCTGGAGCCGTAAAGGCGTACCGGCGTCAGTCTTCGCGCCGTTATGAAACTCCGAAGCGTACTTGTAGAAGTAGTGCGCCGGCATCAAACGCTCGGACACCCGGATGAATTCGGTCACGCACCAGTCGATGCCGCCGACTTTCGTCAGCACATTACGCAGGATGTCGTCGACCAACCCCTCCATGGGCGCCAGAGCAATTTGCATGGGTCACACTCGAAAAAAAGTCCGCCAGTTTACTGCCCGACGTGCGGATTGGGAACGGCGCTGTCAGAGATGGCTGCGCCATAGCCCTCGATGAACTCGGCAGGCATGCGCTTGGGTCGCCCACTGGACAGTTCGATGCAGACAAAGGTGGTTTGCGCGCGTAATAGCGTCAGGTTGTCGGCAGGACGCTTGAGCTGAAAGCAGCGGGTCATTTTCAGGCGGCGGTCCCAGTCGACGATCCAGGTCGCCAACTGCAGTTCGTCGTTCTCGTAGGCGCTGGCCAGGTAATCGATCTCATGCCTGACCACCGCCATGGCCCGGTCCAGACGCCGATATTCAGTCAGGTCCAGCCCGAGAAACTGCGAATGACGCCAGGCACAGCGCTCCAGCCAGGACACATAGACGGCGTTATTGGCGTGCCCCAGCCCGTCGATGTCTTCGGCGGCGACATTCAGATCAATGACGAAAGGCGTTGCCCGATCCCAGACCATGCGTGCTCCTGCTTGAGTAGATGTGATTGGCGGGAGTGTAGCGGGTCATGGCGCGCGTTCACACGCGCTGGCATGAAAAGCGCCCCTCGGAACGCCTTTTGCTCTTCACGCTACAGCGCTCAGAGTCACACACAAGTCTGGATAAGCCCGGATAAAAGGCCTGAAACCGTACGTGCAGACTGGACACAGACCTGTGGGAGTGAGCTTGCTCACGAAGACGATGCATCCAACCCCTATTTCCTGGGAGCTATACCGGCCTCTTCGCGAGCAAGCTCGCTCCCACAAGACTTATGTATAACCATGAGGGCTGTAGCGCGAGGATGCAGTTCGCGGCGCACTGCGTTGCGAACGCATAGAGGACGCGGAGTGTCCCGAACGGCATGCCAACGCAGTATCGGCACGAGAGTCGGTTACAGTTGAGTGTGGCAATAGATAAAAACAGAAAGGAGGGGTTTTCAAACCCCTAAAAAACAAAAGGGCCATTCAATAATCGAATGACCCTTGGTCCCGCAGAGCGGGAAATCGTGGCGTCCCCTAGGGGACTCGAACCCCTGTTACCGCCGTGAAAGGGCGGTGTCCTAGGCCACTAGACGAAGGGGACGCAAAACCTTCAGTCAGGTTCATCGAACGATGAACCCTGGCAAAATTGGTGGAGCTTAGCGGGATCGAACCGCTGACCTCCTGCATGCCATGCAGGCGCTCTCCCAGCTGAGCTAAAGCCCCGGATTTACGCCTCTCGGCGGAGATCAACCTTCCGGCATCACTCGGTGAAACTGGCGTCCCCTAGGGGACTCGAACCCCTGTTACCGCCGTGAAAGGGCGGTGTCCTAGGCCACTAGACGAAGGGGACAAAACCTTCTCGTAAAGCAAACGGTCGCTGGATCCGCTTGTTTCACATCATTTCAGAGCAGTGTAGCAGCACTCTGAAACGCTAAATTTGGTGGAGCTTAGCGGGATCGAACCGCTGACCTCCTGCATGCCATGCAGGCGCTCTCCCAGCTGAGCTAAAGCCCCACATCAGTGGACGGGGCGCATATTAAGCGTGAGTGACAGGGCTGTCAAATTTATTTTCTACAATCTGCAAACTTTTTTGTCGGTAATACAACCACTTACCATTCAACCCCCGGAAAACCGGGGGCGATTCACAGGAACAGGTAATGCCTCAGGCGATAGAGCCCAGAAGCTTTTCCCATTCCTTGTTTTCTTTCTTGGAAACGCCACCGAGCAAATCGAGGGCCTGACGCAGCCGGAAGCGGGTCAGGTCCGGACCGAGGATTTCCATCGCATCGGTCACCGACACCGAGTTGGCCTGGCCGGTGATCGCAGCGAACATCAGTGGCATGGCATCACGCAGCTTGAGTTCGAGATGCTCGACCACGGCCTGGATGCAGCCCATGATCCGCTCCTTCTCCCACTGACGCAGCGATTCCAGCTTCCACAGGATCAGTTGCATCACCTGACGCACCTGCTCCGGGGACAGCTTCTTGTGCTCGAACAGCTTCACATCAGGCGTGACGCCACCGGCGAAGAAGAAGCCGGCCAGCGGTGCGACCTGACTGAAGGTCTCTACCCTGCCCTGCACATGCGGTGCAATCTTCATCATGTAGTCAGGATTCAGCGCCCAGGTCTTCAGACGCGAGGCGAACTCCTCGACCGGCAGATCACGCAGCCATTGGCCATTGAGCCAGGAAAGCTTCTCGATATCGAAGATCGGCCCGCCCAGCGAAACACGCGACAGGTCGAAGTTGTCGACCATCTCCTGCAGGGAGAACTTCTCGCGCTCGTCAGGCATCGACCAGCCCATGCGCCCCAGGTAATTGAGCATCGCCTCGGGCATGAAGCCCATGCGCTCGTAGAAGGTGACTGAGGTGGGGTTCTTGCGCTTGGACAGCTTGCTCTTGTCGGGGTTACGCAGCAGCGGCATGTAGCACAACTGCGGCTTGTCCCAGCCGAAGTATTCGTACAGCAGGATCAGTTTCGGCGCCGATGGCAGCCATTCTTCACCGCGCAGTACGTGGGTGATGCCCATCAGGTGGTCATCGACGACGTTGGCGAGGAAGTAGGTCGGCAGGCCGTCGGTCTTCATCAGGACCTGCATGTCCATACGGTCCCACGGGATTTCGACTTCGCCACGCAGCATGTCAGGTACTACGCAGACACCTTCGGTCGGCACTTTCATGCGGATAACGTGTGGCTCGCCGGCATCCAGGCGGCGCTGAACCTCTTCCTTGGAGAGCAGCAAGGCACGACCGTCATAGCGCGGGGTTTCGCCCTTGGCCTGCTGTTCGGCGCGCATCTGGTCGAGTTCTTCGGCGGTGCAGAAGCACGGGAAGGCATGGCCCATGTCGACCAGTTGCTGCGCGTATTTCTGGTAGATGTCGCCGCGCTCGCTCTGCCGGTAGGGGCCGTGAGGACCACCGACGTCGGGGCCTTCGCTCCAGTCGATGCCCAGCCAGCGCAGTGCGTCGAAGATCTGCTGTTCGGACTCGCGGGTAGAGCGCAGTTGATCGGTGTCTTCAATGCGCAGGATGAACTCGCCGCCATGCTGTTTGGCAAAGCAGTAGTTGAACAGCGCGATGTAGGCCGTGCCGACGTGGGGGTCGCCTGTGGGCGATGGCGCGATGCGGGTACGAACGGTGGTCATGGAAAATCCCGAATGAGGTCGATCAAGCGCGGAATGTTAACAGGCCGGGGGCATGGGGCTCCAGCACGGGCAATGTGATTGCGTTCGCGCTCCGCGCTCAGCGCTGCTCACAGGGCCCGATGGGTGCTGAAAAAAGGCTTCAAGCCACGATAGTTCTCGTTCCGCACGCTCCGCGTGGGAATGCAGTTCGTGACGCTCTGCGTCACAAAGCGGTTCTGCGATGTCAGGTGGATTGAGGTTCGGCTCAGGTCACCTTTTCGCCCCTCGGCGACCTACTTTGATGGGGCCAAAGTAGGCAAACCCCCCTCGCTCCTGTTTCCGGCCCGACTTCGTCGGGTTCCTTCGCCCTGACACTGATCCGGGGGTCGCCGCAACGGACCATCCATGGTCCGGTGCGGCTAGCCTGGCGTCCTGCCAGGCTACCCCCGGATCAGCGCCAGGACTCAGCCGTCACTTACGTCGCACTCTGCGTCGTCTGTGCCATCGCGCTCAAAAAGCACTTTAGGGCAATTTGGCTAAAGGCACGGCTCGGGAGTTGATGACTATCGTTCCTCACGCTCCGCGTGGGAATGCAGTTCGTGACGCTCCGCGTCACACGGCAGTTCTGTCAGGTGGATTGAGATTTGACAACGGCATGCCAACGCAGAGCATTGGCACGATGATCAACGCGGATTGACGCGAGAGTCGGCTAGCCAATCAAACCGCCAGCAAGCGCTCGCGCAGTTTGCCGATTTCGTCGCGCATCTGCGCAGCGGCTTCGAATTCCAGGTCGCGGGCCAGTTGGTACATTTTTTCTTCCAGTTGGCGAATGCGTTTGTTGATCTCGCTCGGCGAGCGCAGTTCGTTCTCGTAGCGGGCGTTTTCTTCGGCGGCTTTGGCCATGCCTTTGCGCTTCTTGCTGCGCGAGCCAGGCACGGTGGCGCCTTCCATGATGTCGGCGACGTCCTTGAATACGCCTTTGGGCGTAATACCGTGTTCCAGGTTGAAAGCGATCTGCTTCTCGCGACGTCGCTCGGTCTCGCCGATGGCGCGCTCCATCGAGCCGGTAATCCGGTCGGCATACAGAATCGCCCGGCCGTTGAGGTTCCGTGCGGCCCGGCCAATGGTCTGGATCAGCGAACGGTCGGAGCGCAGGAAGCCTTCCTTGTCGGCATCGAGAATCGCCACCAGTGACACTTCAGGCATGTCCAGACCTTCGCGCAGCAGGTTGATGCCCACCAGCACGTCGAACGTCCCCAGTCGCAGGTCACGGATGATTTCGACACGTTCCACCGTATCGATGTCCGAGTGCAGGTAGCGCACCCGCACGCCGTGGTCACTCAGGTAGTCGGTCAAATCCTCGGACATGCGTTTGGTCAGCGTGGTGACCAGTACCCGCTCCTCAAGCGCAGCACGCTTGTGAATTTCCGACAGCAGGTCGTCGACCTGGGTCAGCGCCGGACGAATCTCGATCTGCGGGTCCACCAGGCCGGTCGGACGCACCACTTGCTCGACGATACGCCCGGCGTGCTCGGCCTCGTAGTTACCCGGAGTCGCCGAGACGAAAATGGTCTGCGGGCTGATCGCCTCCCACTCATCGAAGCGCATCGGCCGGTTATCCAGTGCCGACGGCAGGCGGAAGCCGTACTCGACCAGAGTTTCCTTGCGCGAACGGTCACCTTTGTACATCGCGCCGACCTGCGGCACGCTGACGTGGGATTCGTC
Source organism: Pseudomonas sp. P135 (assembly GCF_020312125.1). Lineage (NCBI taxonomy): Bacteria > Pseudomonadati > Pseudomonadota > Gammaproteobacteria > Pseudomonadales > Pseudomonadaceae > Pseudomonas > Pseudomonas sp. P135. Next base: position 59,061 of record NZ_JAGPYR010000012.1, on the reverse strand, counting down.
GATCACCAGCAAGGCATCGGGGGGCAGGTAGTCAAACAAGGTCGGTGGCGGCGCACCGGACGGACGACCCGACAGGTAGCGCGAGTAGTTTTCGATACCGTTGCAGTAGCCCAGCTCGAGCATCATTTCCAGATCGAAACGGGTGCGCTGCTCGAGACGCTGGGCTTCCACCAGTTTGTTCTGGCTGCGCAGGTATTCGAGGCGCTCCTGCAGCTCGACCTTGATGTTTTCCATCGCCTCGATCAGCGTTTCGCGCGGGGTAACGTAGTGGCTTTTCGGATAGAAGGTGAAGCGCGGCAGCTTGCGAATCACCTCGCCGGTCAGTGGATCGAACGCCGACAGGCTCTCGACCTCGTCATCGAACAGTTCGACCCGGATCGCTTCCAGATCGGATTCGGCCGGGTAGATGTCGATCACGTCGCCGCGCACCCGGAAGGTCGCACGGGCAAAGTCCATGTCGTTACGGGTGTATTGCAGATCGGCCAGGCGGCGCAGCAAGGCACGCTGATCGAGTTTGTCGCCGCGATCGATGTGCATGACCATGCGCAGATAGGTTTCCGGACTGCCCAGACCGTAAATGCACGACACCGTGGTGACGATGATCGCATCCTTGCGCTCCAGCAGCGCCTTGGTCGCCGACAGGCGCATCTGTTCGATGTGGTCGTTGATCGACGCATCCTTCTCGATGAAGGTGTCGGACGACGGCACATAGGCTTCGGGCTGGTAGTAGTCGTAGTAGGAAACGAAATACTCCACGGCGTTGTTCGGGAAAAACGCCTTGAATTCGCCATACAACTGCGCGGCCAGGGTCTTGTTCGGTGCCAGCACCAGCGTCGGACGCTTGATCTGGGAAATCACGTTGGCGATGCTGAACGTCTTGCCCGAGCCGGTCACCCCGAGCAAGGTCTGATGCGCGAGCCCTGCGTCGATCCCTTCGACCAGTTGGCGAATGGCCTCGGGCTGATCGCCGGCTGGCTCAAAGCGGGTAACGAGCTGGAACTCGGACATAACTGACCTCTTGAATGGTGCGCGTGTGACGGGTTCGCGTGAATCTCCGCGACCTGACCGCCTCGACGGCACAACTGGAAATATTCGTCGGCGCATGACGGCGCGCCATGACGAAATCATCGCAAACAGCCGTTCCCGCCGGGAAGCAGGCGTGCGATGTTTTGAAGTGATGGCTAATAGATGGAGTCATATATCAGCCTTTCAAGGCATCCACTTAAAGCATTGAGGTTTTAACCGAACGAACGTTCTACAAATATGCGCAAAAACCTGTAAAAAACCCGCCCTGCACTGTCGATCACCGAGGGGATGCTCTCTATACTACGCTCTGTTTGCGCACCGCTTTGGCGCATCGAGCCTCAGCGTGTCCCCTTCCCACTCTTCACCAAGAGCCGCCGCACCATGAGCCTGTTTTCCGCTGTCGAAATGGCACCCCGCGATCCGATCCTGGGTATCAACGAAGCCTTCAACGCCGACACCCGCAGCACCAAGGTCAACCTTGGCGTAGGCGTCTACTGTGATGAAGACGGGCGCATCCCCCTGCTGCGCGCCGTGGCCGAAGCCGAGAAGGTCCGTGTCGCCCAGCATGCTCCGCGTGGCTACCTGCCGATCGACGGTATTGCCGCCTATGACCAGGCCGTGCAAAAACTGTTGCTGGGCGCTGATTCGCCGCTGATCGCCTCGGGCCGCGTGCTGACCACCCAATCGGTCGGCGGCACCGGCGCACTGAAGATCGGTGCCGATTTCCTCAAGCAGCTGCTGCCCGATGCCGTCGTCGCCATCAGCGACCCGAGCTGGGAAAACCACCGTGCGCTGTTCGAAACCGCAGGCTTTGCGGTGCAGAACTATCGCTACTACGACGCTGCCACTCACGACGTGAACCGTGCCGGCATGCTCGAAGACCTGCACAACCTGCCGAACAACTCGGTGGTGGTGTTGCATGCCTGCTGCCACAACCCGACCGGCGTCGACCTGAGCCTGGATGACTGGAAAAAAGTGCTGGAAGTGGTCAAGGCCAAGGGCCACGTACCGTTTCTGGATATGGCCTACCAAGGCTTCGGTCAGGGTATTCAGGAAGATGCGCTGGCAGTGCGCCTGTTTGCCGAGTCGGGCCTGACCTTCTTCGCCTCCAGCTCGTTCTCCAAATCGCTGTCGCTGTATGGCGAACGCGTCGGCGCGCTGTCGATCATCACCGAATCGAAGGAAGAAACCACTCGCGTCCTGTCCCAGGTCAAACGCGTGATCCGTACCAACTACTCCAACCCGCCGACCCACGGTGCGATCATCTCCGCTGCGGTGCTTAACGACCCGACGTTGCGTGCAATGTGGGAAGAGGAACTGGGCGAAATGCGTCTGCGCATCCAGGGCATGCGCAAGGCGATGGTCGAGCGTCTGGCTGATAACCCGGCCGGTCAGGACTTCAGCTTCGTCGCTCGCCAGTGCGGCATGTTTTCCTACTCCGGCCTGACCGCCGAACAGGCCCAGCGCCTGCGCAGCGAGTTCGGCATCTACGCGCTGGACACCGGGCGTATCTGCGTGGCCGCGCTGAATCAGAAGAACATCGACGTAGTGTGTGATGCGATCAAGCAGGTTCTTTAAGTTTTAAGCTGCAAGCTGCAAGCTGCAAGCAAGAGCAAGAGCGGTTCTGCTTTTTCTTGAAGCTTGTAGCTTGTAGCTCCCAGCTCCCAGCTCCGCTGGGCACTTTCCATCGAACGATCTGAAAAAACCTGCCTCGAAACTCTGTCAGCACATTTTCTGAACCAGATATCGAGGTACTCATGTCTATCGAACCGCAACGTCAGAAAGAACCGACGCCAAATCAGGACGCACCTGCCAGCCCGGGCCCGGACCGCAACGATCCGGCAATCGAGCCGCAAGTCGGTGACGTGAAACCCGAGACTGAAAAGGGCAATGGCCAGAGCCAGGGCCAGACGCCTTCCCCCAGCCAGTCACAGACTCAGTCGCAGAGCCAGTCAACCAGCGACAGCGCCTATGTGCCTGACCATGAGCCGGAAGAAAAAACCGAGGACTTACGCAATCATCAGCCAACCACGGGTGCTGACGCCGACATCGATACACCCGGCGGCTGATTCCCGGCAAGCGCATTTGGGCCGCATGGCCCAAACGCTTTTCTTGCCTCTTTCAGCGATTGGCCCCCTCGCTTATCACCTGCACCTCATACGCAGGATCAGCCTTGATCTGCTGTTCAGTGAACGGCAACGCCTGCCACCGCTTTTTTGAAAACGCCTCAGTCTGGTCGCTTGAATGGGCTGACTGTGGATTGCTCGACTCCGAGAACGCCAGTAGACCCTGCGCCTTGGGGCCCTGCTCGTCGAACGTCACCACCTGCAGGTAGCTGGTGCCACTGACCACCTCGCGCTTGCCGTCCTTGCCAGCGATTGTCTGCATGGCGTTGTAGACGCCCAGCCCGGCCGGCCCGCCGTGAATCGGGATCTGCTTGCCGCTGATGCTGGAGACCTGAATGTCGCCCCATTTACTGCCTGCCGAGAGGCCTGCTTTGGCCACTTCATCCACTGCGGCCAACATGGCAGCGCGCAATGCAGTGGCGACCTGAGGGTTCTCAATCGCCAGCCCGCTCGGCGTGTGAACCGGGTCCCGCGGGTCGAACGCAACACGCCAGCGCGAGGCCACAGCCTGCATGGACGTCACGATTCTCTGGAAGTACACGAAGCCGATGCCGCTGTTCAGGTCAGCACGCCCGTCCCAGGCTTTCAGTGCGGTACACAGCGGCGTCAGACGCGCCGCATCATCACCCAGCTCCGAGGCACAGAACCTGAGCAGATCCGGCAGCACTTGCCCGGCCTGATACACCTCGTTGTCCATGACCATCGCTTGCAGGTTCTCGACGCTGATCTTGCCCGCCGTCTTCAGGCTGCCCAGCCGATCCAGGGCAAAACGTGCTCGCTGTCCCAGCGGCTGGCCGTCCTGGCTGATCAGCGGCGAAAAGCCCTGCAGCGGCGCAGCGGGATTGACCATCCACGCCGAATCGTTGGAATGCTGCACGAAATCGCTCCGCAGCAACTGCGGCTGGCGCGAGGACGGATAGATGCCGGCTTGTGCTGCCTCTGCGGAGACCTCCCAGTTGCATTCACTGCGCGAGCCGTCGAGCACGATCAGCTCTGTGCCGATGCGCGGATCACTGCATCGGGCAAGCCTGGCGGCATCAACGTTCGGCACCACCGAGAGGTTCATGTACAGCGCCTGCCCCTGGGCATCCACCGCCAGGGTGTTGACCCACGGGATGCCCTGGATCTTACGTACCGAATCCTGAAACGCCTTGAGGCTGTCGGCCTTGTCCATCGCATACCACTGCTGCAACACCCGATCATTTTGCAGGTTGGCATCACGCAGACTGAAGGCAAACTTACTATCCCAGTCCAGCTTGCCCGGCCATTGCACCACCGGACCGAATATGGACGAATAGACGATGCGTGGCACCGACTTCAGGCTGCCATCCGCTTGCTTCACGTCGACACTCACCTGCTGCTTGCCCATGGCAACCGATTGGCCATCCAGCAGGTAACGGGTGGAATCCTTCGGGTCGAGCTGCAGGCGATGCAGCGTGAAGTGTTTCGACGTGTCGACGGTATGGCTCCAGGCCAGATGCTGATTGAAGCCGATGTTGATCAGCGGCAGGCCCGGCAGCGCTGCGCCCATCACGTCGAGTTTGCCGGGAATGGTCAGGTGCATTTGATAGAAACGCATGCCGCCGCCCCATGGGAAATGCGGATTGGCCAACAGCATGCCGCGTCCGTTGGCGGACAGCTCGCGTCCTATTGCCACGGCATTGCTGCCGCGTTCCAGAGCAAAACGCTGGTTACGCGCAGCGGCCAGTTGCAGCGCCTGAGCCTGCTGAGCATCGACCTGCAGTGGTTTTTGCTGTGCAGGCGGCGTGGCACCGGCCAGCGCTTCGGCAAACTGCCCAACGCCCCCCTCGACCAGCAGGCGGCGGGTCAAACGCAGCAGATCATCGGTGCTGATCGGTCGAACCCACTCGGCCGCACAGGGTTGCGGCAGGCCTTGGGTGGTCTGCTCGGCCAGCGAACGGTTGTAACCGGCGACATAACCCTGCATCAACTGGCGAATCTCCCGCGGCTGCGCATTCCAGAAATCCGCCAGTGCCTGCGGCGTATTGAGCCACTGGAACAGCAGGTCGCTGGCCATGTTGTTGCGCTGCTCAAGGGTCGCCTTGTCCGGGCCGAAATAGCGCGAGCGCTGGCCATTGACGGTGACCACCTCATTGGCCAGCAGGCACAGGTTGTCCTGCGCGTAGGCATAACCGATGCCGTAGCCCAGACCGCGCTCATTGGCGGCAACGATGTGCGGCACGCCAAAACCGGTCCGCCGGATCTCGGCCCTGGCCGCCTGATTTCCAGGCTCAACCAAGGCCTGCGCAGGCAAAATCACAGCGAATGAAAGACCTGCAAACAGAAAACCGCACAGGGGTCTGAAAATAATCACGCTGACTCCAACTCGACAAGACGACCCGAATTAGCCGCTCCCGTTAAACGAAGCACGGACGCTGATGTTTAGCCGAAGCGGACAACCCGTGATCGACGCTAAATTCCTGCCGGCATGCCTCGTTTAAAGGGCAGCTCTCGTGGCCGTCGCTCACCGACCGACTGATCTCCCAGCGCAGGAATCTGCATGAAACGCTCTCGACATCCTCGACGCGCCCTCCTGGTGGCGCTGTGCCTGTTCCCGGTCATTGCCGTATGCGCCTGGCAGATCCTGCCCGACAGCAAAAGCAGCGCCGCAACTGTGACGGTGACCCGCGGCACGATCGAAAACAGCGTCACGGCGTTGGGTACCCTGCAGCCGCGCAGCTACGTGGACGTGGGCTCGCAGGCCAGCGGGCAGATCATGAAAATCCACGCCCAGGTCGGCGATCAGGTCAAGGAAGGCGACTTGCTGGTCGAAATCGATCCTTCGACGCAAAAAGCCAAGCTCGACGCCGCACGCTACGCCATCGACAACCTCAAGGCGCAATTGCAGGAACAGCGTGCGCTGCACGAACTGGCCGAACAGAAGCAGCAGCGCCAGAAGCGCCTCGCCGCAGGCGGTGCCACGCGGGCCGAGGACGTGCAGGCTGCGGAATCGGAATTTCGCGCCACCCAGGCACGGGTCGACATGTTCAAGGCGCAGATTCTCGAAGCCCAGGCCGCCCTGCGCAGCGACGAAGCAGCGCTGGGCTACACCCGTATTTTCGCGCCCATGAGCGGCACAGTGGTGGCCCTCGACGCACGTGAAGGCCAGACGCTGAACGCACAACAACAGACGCCGCTGATTCTGCGCATCGCCCGCTTGTCGCCGATGACGGTCTGGGCCGAGGTCTCGGAAGCCGATATCGGCCATGTCAAACCCGGCATGACTGCCTATTTCACCACCCTGAGCGGCGGCAACCGGCGCTGGAGCAGCACCGTGCGACAGATCCTGCCAGTACCGCCCAGGCCGCTGGATCAAGCCAATCAGGGCGGCGGCAGCCCGAGCAGTGCGCGCAAGAACGGCGGTGGCCGGGTGGTGTTGTACACCGTGCTGCTGGACGTGGATAACAGCGATCAGGCGCTGATGGCAGAAATGACCGCGCAGATATTTTTCGTCGCCGATAAAGCCGAGAACACACTTACCGCGCCACTCGCGGCGTTGCGAAACGGAGCGCAGACCGATCGGCAGACCGCCCAGGTGTTGTCTGCCAATGGCGAGGTGCAGAACCGTCAGGTACGCACCGGCATCAGCGACCGCCTGCGCGTGCAGGTACTCGACGGCCTGAATGAAGGTGAGCGCCTGCTGGTGCCCGCCTCTGTCGGCAGCGGGGGCTGAATGCGCACGCCGCTGATCGACCTGCGAGGCATTCGCAAATCCTACGGCGGAGGCGACAGCCCGCTGGTCAACGTGCTGCGCGGCATCGATCTGTCGATTCATACCGGTGAGTTCGTGGCGATTGTCGGCGCTTCCGGGTCCGGCAAGTCGACGCTGATGAACATCCTCGGTTGTCTGGACCGTCCAACCTCGGGCGAATACCTGTTCGCCGGAGAAAACGTCGCCGCGCTGGGCAGCGACGAACTCGCCTGGCTGCGCCGCGAGGCATTCGGGTTCGTGTTTCAGGGCTATCACCTGATTCCGTCCGGCTCGGCCCAGGAAAACGTCGAGATGCCGGCGATCTACGCCGGGACGCCCGCCGCAGAGCGTCATGCCCGAGCCGCCGCCCTGCTCGACCGGCTGGGCCTGGCGTCGCGCACCGGCAATCGGCCGCACCAGTTGTCCGGCGGCCAGCAGCAACGGGTGTCCATCGCCCGCGCCTTGATGAATGGCGGGCACATCATCCTCGCCGACGAGCCCACCGGTGCGCTGGACAGCCACAGTGGCGCGGAGGTCATGACTCTGCTCGACGAACTGGCGAGCCAGGGCCATGTGGTGATCCTCATCACCCATGATCGCGAAGTGGCGGCGCGCGCCAAACGGGTCATCGAGATCAGCGATGGGCTGGTGATCAGTGATACGGCTCAAGATGCTTCTGACGTGCAGCGCTCAGTCAATCCAGCCGCGCTGCAGGCGGTCGACCTGCGCAAGCGTCTGAGCGAAGGCAGCGGCAGCCAAAGCGCCTGGCAAGGCGAACTGTTCGACGCGATTCGGGCGGCGTGGCGAGTGATGTGGATCAACCGCTTCCGAACCGCGCTGACCTTGCTGGGCATCGTCATCGGCGTGGCGTCGGTGGTGGTGATGCTGGCTGTCGGCGAAGGCAGCAAACGTCAGGTGATGGCGCAGATGTCCTCGTTCGGTTCCAACATCATTTACCTCAACGGCAAGGCGCCCAACCCGCGTGCGCCCAAGGGCGTCATCACCCTGGAGGAAGTCGCTGCGCTGGGCGAGTTGCCCGAGGTGAAAATGATCATGCCGGTCAACGGCGGCCAGGCCGGGGTGCGCTACGGCAACCTCGATCATTCCAGTTACGTCGGCGGTAATGACACGCACTTTCCGGCGATCTTCAACTGGCCGGTGGTGGAAGGCAGTTATTTCAGCGAGGCTGATGAGCAGAACGCAGCCGCCGTGGCAGTGATTGGTTACAAGGTTCGCCAAAAACTGTTCGGCGAGCAGAGCGACCCTGTCGGCCAGTACATCCTGATCGAAAACGTGCCTTTTCAGGTGGTCGGCGTGCTGCAGGAAAAAGGCGCCACATCGGGCGATCTGGACAGCGACAATCGCATCGCCATCCCCTACTCGTCGGCCAGCATCCGCCTGTTCGGCACACAGGACCCCGAGTACATCACCATCGCCACCCGCGACGCCAACAACGTCAAACAGGCTGAACAGTCGATACGCAACCTGCTGCAACAGCTGCATCACGGCAAACAGGATTACGAGCTGACCAACAACGCCGCGATGATCCAGGCCGAAGCCCGCACCCAGAACACCCTGTCGCTGATGCTCGGCTCGATTGCCGCCATTTCCTTGCTGGTCGGCGGTATCGGAGTGATGAACATCATGCTGATGACGGTGCGCGAACGCACCCGTGAAATCGGCATCCGCATGGCCACCGGCGCGCGGCAGAGCGACATCCTGCGGCAGTTTCTCACCGAGGCGGTGATGCTTTCCGTGGTCGGCGGGCTGGCCGGTATCGTGCTGGCGCTGGGCATGGGCGCAGCGCTGCTGCTGAGTAAGGTGGCCGTGGCGTTCACCCTGCCGGCTGTGGCCGGGGCGTTTGCCTGCGCCCTGATCACCGGCGTGATCTTCGGTTTCATGCCGGCCCGCAAGGCTGCCCGCCTCGACCCGGTCGCGGCCCTCACCAGTGAATGATCGATCAATGAAGCCGAGTCTCTCCGTTTTGACTGCCTGTCTGTTGCTGAGCGCCTGCCAGACACCCGCCCCGCCGCCGGACAGCGGCATCCAGCCACCGGCAAGCTGGGCGTTTGCCGAAAACGCCGCCGCGCAGCGCAGCGACGTGCGTTGGTGGCAGCAGTTCGGCAGCCCGCAGCTGGATCGCCTGATCGAACAGGCCAGCCGCGACAGCCACGAAGTCGCTGCGGCGATGGCGCGGGTTCGTCAGGCACAGGCCAGCGCCATCATCGGCGGCGCGCCCTTGCTGCCGGAACTGGCCTTTGACCTGCGCGGCGAACGTAACCGGTTCCTGCGCAACAGCGACCGCAAGGCCAACCCTTCCGACGACAACAACACCAACAATTTCACCAGCGACCTGACCGCCAGCTATGAAGTGGATTTCTGGGGCGGCATCGCAGCGGGACGCGACAGCGCACTGCAAGGCCTGCGCGCCAGCCGGTTCGATCAGGCGACCGTGGAGCTGACCCTGCTGGCCAACGTCGCCGACCGCTATGCGCAAACCCTGGCGGCGCGCGAGCAAGGGCGGATTGCCGAGCTGAATCTGGCCAACGCGCAAGACGTGCTGCGCCTGGTGCAGACCCGCTATGAATCGGGCTCGGCAACGGCACTGGAGCTGGCACAGCAGAAGAATCTGGTTGCAACCCAGCAGCGTGAACTGCCCCGCGTTCAGCAACTGGCCAACGAGCAGTTGATCACCCTGGCGGCCTTGCTCGGTCAGCCGGTGCAGAATCTGCACCTCGCGGATCAGCCCTTCGACACCCTGAACTGGCCGGACATCGGCGCAGGTGTACCGAGCGAGTTGCTGACCCGCCGCCCTGATCTGGCCAAGGCCGAGGCTGACCTGGCAGCGGCACAGGCCAATGTCACCGTCGCCCGCGCCGCCATGCTGCCGAAACTGACCCTGAGCGCCAGGCTGGGCACCGAAAACACCCGCGCCGAAGACTGGCTGCGTGCACCGTTCAGCAGCCTCGCTGCCGGGCTGGTGGGGCCGATCTTCAACAATGGCCGCCTGGCTGCCGAGCGCGACAAGGCCACAGCGCGTCAGGAGGAACTGCTGGAAACCTATCGCGGCGCGATCATCAACAGCTTCGCCGACGTGGAAAAAGCCCTGAACAGCATTCGCGGCCTGGATCAACAGCGCTACTGGCACGAAGAAGAACTCAAACAGGCACAAACTGCCTTCCGCATCGCCCAGAGCCGCTATCAGGAAGGCGCCGAGGACCTGCTCACCGTACTGGAAACCCAGCGCACGCTGTACCTGGCGCAGGATGTCAGTGTGCAACTGCGGCTGGCGCGCCTGCAGGCGAGCATTGCGCTGTACAAGGCACTGGGTGGGAGCTGGCAGGTGCACTGAGCGCCACGCAAGGAACGATAATCCCACCACCACTATCGTGCGACGCAGAGCGTCGAGAACTGCATTCCCACGCAGGAGCGTGCGGAACGATAATCTCAACTCCGTGCTGAAGCTCTACGTCAATCTGCACGAACAACTCATTATCGTGCAACGCTCTGCGTCGTCATGCCGTTCCGGACGCTCCGCGCCCTCTTGCGACGCAGAGCGTCGAGAACTGCATTCCCACGCAGGAGCGTGAGGAACGATAATCCCGACTACCGTGCCGAAGCTCTGCGTCGGTCTGCGCGAACAACTCATTATCGTGCGACGCTCTGCGTCGCATGCCGTTCTGGACGCTCCGCGTCCTCTTGCGACGCAGAGCGTCGAGAACTGCATTCCCCCACTGGAGCGTGAGGAACGATAATCCCGACTATCGTGCTGAAGCTCTGCGTCAATCTGCACGAACAACTCATTATCGTGCGACGCTCCGCGTCGCATGCCGTTCCGGACGCTCTGCGTCCTCTTGCGACGCAGAGCGTCGAGAACTGCATTCCCACGCTGGAGCGTGAGGAACGATAATCCCAACTACCGTGCTGAAGCTCTGCGTCGGTCTGCGCGAACAACTCATTATCGTGCGACGCTCCGCGTCGCATGCCGTTCCGGACGCTCTGCGTCCTCTTGCGACGCAGAGCGTCATGAACTGCATTCCCGCGCTGGAGCGTGAGGAACGATAATCCCGACTATCGCGCTGAAGCTCTGCGTCAATCTGCACGAACAACTCATTATCGTGCGACGCTCTGCGTCGCATGCCGTTCCGGACGCTCTGCGTCCTCTTGCGACGCAGAGCGTCATGAACTGCATTCCCCCACTGGAGCGTGAGGAACGATAATCCCGACTATCGTGCTGAAGCTCTGCGTCAATCTGCACGAACAACTCATTATCGTGCGACGCTCTGCGTCGCATGCCGTTCTGGACGCTCCGCGTCCTCTTGTGCCACAGAACGTCATGGACGGCACTCCCAAGCCGGAGCGCTGGGAACGATAACCTCCACTGCCGTTGGTCAAAACCACCTCTCCGGCAACAGATTCCTTGCATACCAGGGCCTGCGTGGCACGCGGCGTAGCAGGTTGCTCAGTTTGTCATCTGCCGCAAAGGTGATGCGCAGCGCCAGCTTCATGACTTCCGGGTCCATTTCCATGGTCGTGCCTGCGGCCTGGCCGGGCATGGTACTGCAACCGTGGGTGTCCGGCCCCAGCCACGGGTCGCTGACGTTCACCCAGCGGCCTGGCGCAAACCACGGCACGCCGTTGACTTCCAGGCGCTTCACTTCGCCCGGATGGAAGCGCTCGTGGGCGCGGAACCAGTCCTCGATGCGGTCGTCGATCCAGCCATGGAACATCCAGAACACCGGGTTCACGTGCGATGAAAACGGGTCGGCGAGAAAGTCGTTTTCCGGCGCGAACCAGCGCTCGGCAAAATCATCCGAACGACGTGCCATCGGCACCGGCTGGCCGTTGGCCGGGTCGCGGGCCACCGAGGCCCAGCGCATGTGCAACCAGTCGTGCAGTTCCAGCTCGACCTGCGAGCCAAACTGGCCCAAGGTCAGCTTCGACAAGAAGCGCGGATCGCGATACTGGGATTCCCAGACCTGAAAATGCGTATGAAACGTCTCGTGGCTTTTGATATCGCTGACCAGCTGGGTGTATTCCTCGTCACCGTGCGCCAGCCAGTTGGGCGGCAGCGAACAACCGTCGTGATTGTCGAAATAGCGGGCAAAGCCCAGCCGGTCGCGCTCCAGCTCAGGCTGCGGCAGTGGAAAGCGCGGCCATGACGGCAAGTCCTGAATCCTGCGTGCCTGGATCAGCATGTGCCGGTGCATATAAAAGAAGTCTTCGCCCGAGCCGTTGCGGTCCTTGTGCGGGCCACGCGCATCGCGCTCATGCTCACGCGGGCCCGGCTGCCAGCCAATGCCGCGCAGGGCGTCACGCTTGTCTTCGGGCAGTTTGTGCCATTTGTCTCGCGAGGCATGCCAGAGCTGATGGAACAGACGATGCTCCCTGGACACCAGCCAGGCCAGAAACGGCGGGCTCAGACCGACCCTTTCCCGCGCCTCTGGAAACACCTGCTTGATCGCGATCAGACGGCTTTCCAGTTCCGGCAGGGCCAGCGCTCGGTCCAGACGTTCGATACGCCCGCTCAGGGTGCCGCTGCCTGCGTTACCGAATGCGCCCCAGACTTCATCGAGGGTCAGGCTGAATTCGTAATCCGGGTTGTCGCTGTGCGGGTCATTGCCGGCATGGCCGTCCATGACCCGCAGGTAGAGTCTTGCGGCGTTGGCCGGTTGCAGATCGCCAATCACCCGAAAACGCGGCAGTCCATCGCTGCGCAATCGTTCGGCCGTGTCGATATAGCCGCGCAGGCCGCGACCGCGCGGGGCAATGTCGAGAAACATTTCCAGGCCTTCGAGCGGCGCACCGCTCAGCCCGGCATCGCGCCCCTCGAAACGCAGGGTCCACACCCCGCGCAGCTTGTCGGCCAGGCGCTGAGTGGCGGTATCGGCAGGCCCCGCCGTCGCTTCGCCCGGCGTTTCGGGCAGGTCGACCCGGGTGAGTTCCCGATGCGCGTAATACGCTGCCGGAACTGCCGCACCGGTCAGCGCCAGCCCCGCTATGAACCCTCGTCGAGAAATCGTCATTACCCTACCTGTTCCAGCCCCGAGACAGCCGTTATCCAAGCTAGAACGTAAACCCGGCAGACAAATTTAGCGCTGCACACACATCCATGACCCCGCGCTAAATTTATCGGCGATCCGCTCGTTCTCCACCAGATAGCAACAGCCGTCGCAGGCTGCGCAACGGTTAACCACACGAGACGGAAATGACAAGACCGCGTTGGAAAAAAGCTCTCTTCATCGGCCTGCCGCTGGCCCTGGCCATCAGTGCAGGTGCGGGCTTTCTGGCCTGGAATTACTGGTCGCCAGCAGGCTACCCGGTCAAGGTTATGCAACAGGCCGACGACCTGCAGGAGCGGATCATTTCCTTCGACAGCCACATCACCGTGCCGATGAAATTCGGCAGCGAGGGCAACGAAGCCGACAAGGACGGCTCGGGGCAATTCGACCTGGTGAAAGCCGCGCGCGGACGCCTGTCCGGGGCTGCACTGACGGTATTCGGCTGGCCGGAGATCTGGAACGGCGACAACGCCCCGCATCGTCCGACACCCGGTTTCGTCGACGAAGCACGCCATCAGCAGGAAGTGCGTTACAAAATCATCACCGGCATGGTTCGCGACTTCCCCAATCAGGTCGGCATCGCCTACACCCCGGACGACATGCGCCGCCTGCACGGCGAAGGCAAGTTTGCCATATTCATCAGCATGCTCAACGCTTACCCGCTGGGCAATGACCTGAGCCTGCTGGACCACTGGACCGCACGCGGCATGCGCATGTTCGGTTTCAGTTATGTCGGCAATAACAGCTGGGCCGACTCTTCACGTCCCCTGCCCTTTCTCAATGACACGCCCGACGCACTGGGCGGCCTGTCGGAGATCGGCAGGCAGGCCGTGCAACACCTCAACGATCTGGGCGTGATCATCGACGTGTCACAGATGTCGAGCAAGGCGCTGCAACAGGTCAGCGAGCTGAGCCGCACGCCGATGGTCGCCTCGCACTCGACGCCGCGTGCGCTGGTGGACATCCCGCGCAACCTCAGCGACGAGGAACTGCAGCTCATCAAGCGCAGCGGCGGCGTGGTACAGATCGTGGCGTTTCCGGCCTATTTGAAGCCGCTGAGCCAGAAGACCCAGGACAAGCTCAACGCGCTGCGCAAGGACTTCGACCTGCCGCCGTTGCCGAACCTGGCCATGGCGCTGATGCCAGGCGACCCGATCATCACCGTCTGGCCGGAACAACGCTTCGGCGCCTATGCAAGCAAGCTGTACGCGATTCTCGAGGAGGAGCCCAAAGCCACGGTCCAGGACTTCGTCGACGCCATCGATTACACCGTCCGCAAAATCGGCATCGACCACGTCGGCATCAGCTCCGACTTCAATGATGGCGGCGGTGTGAAAGGCTTCAATGATGTCAGCGAAATCCGCAACGTGACGGCCGAACTGATCGAGCGCGGCTACGCCGAGGCGGATATCACCAAGCTGTGGGGCGGCAATTTCCTGCGCGTCTGGGAGCAGGTTCAGGCTGCTGCTCGTCCGGATGTGAAGCACATGAATCTCTCAAACGCCGCTACCCGATCCTCAGGCGCAGACGCTCATGACTGATCGCAGAACCTTCCTCAAACAGGCCGGGCTGCTCGCGGCAGCCCTGCCCCTGGGCTCCGGCCTTGCAACGGCAGCCGTGACGCCAGCGACTCAGCCGGCCTCCACGGACAAATGGACGCGCCTGAAACAATTGTTCAATCAGGACCCGGATTACGTCCACCTCTCCAATTTTCTGGTCACCTCGCACCCTGCTCCGGTTCGCCAGGCCATCGAACAGTATCGCGCGCATATCGACCGTAATCCCGGTCTGGCCATGGACTGGGACCTGGGAGAGACCGAGCGCCGCGAACACGAGGTTCGCGTCTGGGCGGGCAAGTACCTGAACGCCCAACCCGGCCAGATCGCCCTGACCGGCAGCACCACTGAAGGCCTGGCAATCATCTACGGCGGTCTCCATGTGCGCCCGGATCAGGAGATTCTGACCACCGAACACGAGCATTCCTGCGTCCGCGATATCCTCAAATTCCGTCAGCAGCGCGACGGCACGCAGGTGCGCAAGATTCGCCTGTTCAAGGACCCGGCGACCGTCTCGGCCGATGAAATCATCGGCTCCATCGCGCGCAGCATTCAGCCGAAGACGCGGGTGCTGGGCATGACCTGGGTGCAGTCCGGCAGCGGCGTGAAACTGCCCATCGCGGCCATCGGCGATCTGGTCGAGGAACACAACCGTAACCGTGACGACCAGGAGCGCATTCTCTACGTGGTCGACGGCGTGCATGGCTTTGGCGTCGAGAACCTCGATTTCCCGGAGATGAAGTGCGACTTCTATGTCGCCGGCACCCACAAGTGGCTGTTTGGCCCGCGCGGCACCGGCATCGTTTGCGCACGCTCGGAACAGGTCAAGGACCTCACGCCGCTGATCCCGACGTTCTCGGAAGCCACCGGTTTCAGCACGATCATGACGCCCGGTGGGTATCACTCGTTCGAACACCGCTGGGCGTTGAACGAGGCCTTCAAACTGCACCTGCAACTGGGTAAGGCCGATGTGCAGGCACGCATTCACCAGCTCAACAGTTACCTCAAGCAGCGCCTCAAGGCCCAGCCCAATGTCGAGCTGGTGACGCCGGTGGACCCTGCGCTGTCGGCGGGCTTCAGCTTCTTCCGGCTCAAGGGCCAGTCGTGCGACGACGTGGCGGCCTGGCTGATGAAGCAGCGCATGGTCGTTGACGCGGTAAGTCGCGACGTCGGCCCCGTGGTGCGCACCGCGCCGGGACTGCTGAACAGCGAAGCCGAAATCGATCGTTTCATGACACTGCTCGCCCGGCGCGCCTGACACGCCCGAACCGATCACCTGTTTTCCGTTTTCCATCGAGACCCGACATGAAAAAAACACTGCTGCCCCTGTCCGCCCTGCTCGGCCTTCTGCTCTGCGACAGCGCCCTGGCCGCCACGCCGGTATCCGCGCCAGGTAAGGTGTTCAAGGACTGCAAGGACTGCCCGGAAATGGTCGTGCTGCCTGCGGGCACCTTCACCATGGGTGCGCCCGAAGAGGAACTGGGTCGTCAGCCGGACGAAGGCCCGCTGCATGACGTGACCTTCGCCAAACCGTTCGCCATCAGCCGCTTTCAGGTACTGGCTGGCGAATGGGCCGCCTATATCAAAAGCTCCGGTTACAAAATGCCGGATGGCGATACCCGGCCGGGCCGCGAGTGCAAGGCCGGCAAGCCGCGCTACCCGCTGAGCCCGCGTCAGCCTGCGGTGTGCATGGACTGGAACGAAGCCAAGGCGTATGTCGAATGGCTGTCGAAAAAAACCGGCAAGTCCTACCACATGGTCAGCGAAGCCCAGCGTGAATACGCGGCACGCGGCGGCAGCAAGGGCTCGTTCCCGTTTCCGATGGACGAAGGCAAGCCCTACAGCATTGCCAAACACGCCAACACCTACGGCCCGGAAGACGGTTTCAGCTACACAGCGCCTGCCGGCAGCTACAGCCCCAACGATTTCGGCATCTACGACGCCCACGGCAACGTCTACGAGTGGACCGCCGATTGCGAGACCAGCAACTACAACGGCGCGCCCACCGATGGCAGCGCGTGGCTGGCCGGTGATTGCACCTGGAAGATGATTCGCGGCAATGACTGGACCGAAGCGCCGATCTTCTCGCGCTCCGGCAACCGCAACAGCCGCCAGCCGGATGTACGGGGTGACTGGCTGGGTTTCCGGGTCGCCCGCGACCTCTGACGGACTTCATGCGCCCCCGGCCTGAACCAGCCCAAGCCGCACTCACGGACACTGACGAGACACACCATGACCCGCACAACTGAAAGCCTCGCCCGGGAAACCCTGAGAATCCTCAAGCCGTTCTGGTGGCTGGTGGCGCTGTCGACCTTGCTGGGGATTGTCAGCGGCCTGAGCGTCACCGGCCTGCTGGCCACCATCAACAACGCGATGAACAGGCCAGGCGGGCCGGACACGCAGACCGCGCTGCTGTTCGCCGGCCTGTGTGTGCTGACCCTGGCGTGTTCGACCCTGTCCAACCTGTCGACCAATTACGTCGGCCAGCGAGTCGTCGCCAACCTGCGCCGCGAGCTGGCGGCCAAGGTGCTGGTCGCGCCCATCGAGCAGCTGGAACGCTATCGCGCGCACCGCCTGATCCCGGTGCTGCTCAACGACGTCAACACCATCAGCACCTTTGCCCTGTCGGTCGCACCGATGGTGATTTCGTTTACTGTCACACTAGGCTGCCTGGCCTATCTGGCCGTGCTGTCCTGGCAGATTCTGGCGCTGACAGTGCTCACCGTGGTGCTCGGCACCGGCGCGCAATACCTGGCGCATGCGTTCGGCATGCGCAGCATTCTGGCGGCGCGCAACAGCGAAGACGAATTGCAGAAGCACTACCAGGCGCTGTCCGCAGGCGCCAAGGAGCTGCGCATTCAGCGCAAACGTCGTCAGAACATGCTCGACGAAAAGATTCACGGGGCCACTGAACACATCTGCCGCTCGAACATTCGCGCTGCCAACATCTTCGTCAGCGCAGAAACCTTCGGCTCGATGCTGTTCTTTGCCGTGATCGGCATGGCCATCGCCTTCCAGGCCATGTGGCCGACCACCGAGAAAACCGTGCTGGGCGGCTTCGTGCTGGTGATGCTGTACATGAAAGGCCCGCTGGAGCGCCTGATGACTGCCCTGCCCGGCATCAGCCGCGCGCAGATCGCCATGCGCCGCATCGCCGAGCTGTCGTGGAAATTCTCCAGCCCCGAACCGCACCTGTTGGTCAGTGACCGCCCGACGTCGCTGGCCAGCATGCACACGCTGGAACTGCACAACCTGCGCTATGACTACCCGCCGGTCGAAGGCAGCGACGCCTTTCACCTCGGCCCGGTCGACCTGAGCATCAAACAGGGCGACATCGTGTTCATCGTCGGCGAGAACGGCTGTGGCAAGACCACGCTGATCAAGCTGCTGCTGGGCCTGTACACCCCGCAACAGGGTGAGATCCGCCTGAATGGCCAGGCCGTTACCGCGGAAAACCTGGATGACTACCGCCAGCTGTTCACCACGATTTTCGCCGACTACTACCTGTTCGACGAGCCGTTGCAGGGCCAGGCCGCGCTGCCGCAGGACGCGGGCAAGTACCTGGAGCGCCTGGACATCGCGCACAAGGTCAGCATCGAGAACGGTGTCTTCACCACCACCGATCTGTCGACCGGTCAGCGCAAGCGTCTGGCACTGATCAATGCGTGGCTGGACGAGCGTCAGGTGCTGGTCTTCGACGAGTGGGCCGCCGATCAGGACCCGGCGTTCCGTCGCGTGTTCTACACCGAGCTGCTGCCGGAACTGAAGCAACAGGGCAAGACCATCATCGTGATCTCCCATGACGACCGCTATTTCTACGTTGCCGATCAGTTGGTGCGGATGCAGACCGGGCAGATTCAGGTCGAACAGGTTCACAGCGAAACCCGCGACAAAACCATTCCGGCGTGATTCATCCAAGCCTGGAACGCCCCGCCCGGCCAGCCCGCGAGCGGGGCTTTTTTTTGCCTGTGCATTCCGCGCCACGCTCAATTACTAGCCAAGCGCCATCTTTTTTCGTGGATTTTGAAAAAACCATTAAATAAACGTTATTCGCTTTCGTTCTCATTAACAGCGAATTGCGTGCCCAGCCATCTCTCGCGCACCGCCCCATAAAAAAGTGGCTCATGCCTGCCCGGTCGACGGCTGGACCCGACTGCGCAGACCTGAACGACGCCCCCGATCTCCTTGCCGATACTCACTGGAAAGAGCCAATTCATGCACAACCCGTCACGACTCACCCCGCTCAGCAAAGCGTTGATGCTCAGTCAGATGTTCCGCTCCCGGCCATCCATGGCGGCCATGGGTCTTGCACTGTGCATGCCGGTGGCCGGCCAGGCGCAGGAAACTGTCGCAGACGATTCGAACACGACGGGCACGCTCAATCTGGCCCCGACCGCAATCGACTCGCATTACCTGGGCACCACCACCGACGGCACCGGTTCCTACACCACCGGCGCGGTGAGTATCGGCAAGGGTGCACCGCAATCGCTACGCGAAACACCGCAATCGGTGAGCGTGGTGACCCGGCAAGTCATGGATGACAACAACCTCACCAGCCTCAGCGACGTGCTGGAAGACACCCCGGGTATCACCTTCCAGTACCGCAACTTCGGCGGCCACGTGTACACCTCGCGTGGCTTCTCGTTGCTGGCGGAAAGCTTCCTGGTCGACGGCATTGGCGGCCAGGGCTATCAGATCACCGGCTGGATGCAGCCGGACATGGCGATCTACGACCGCGTGGAAGTGCTGCGCGGCGCGTCAGGGCTGCTGGTCGGTGCCGGTCAGCCCGGCGGCGCGGTCAACCTGGTGCGCAAACGCCCGACCGCCGAGAACAAATTCTCGATCACCACCCGCGCCGGTTCTTGGGACCAGTACCGGGTCGACCTGGACGGCAGCGGCAAGCTCAACGATTCCGGCACCCTGCGCGGGCGCATGGTCGCGGCCTACGATGACAGCGGCTCTTACCTGGACGGTCGCGACAGCCGCACGCCGCTGCTGTACGGCATCGTCGAAGCCGACCTGAGCGACGACACCACCCTGACCATGAGCCTGCGTCGTCAGGAGCAGGTCATCAACGGCTACTCGATCTATGGCCTGCCGCGCTACAGCAACGGCCAGTCGCTGGGCCTGTCACGCTCGACCAACCTGGCGCAGAAGTGGAACCGCCATGAAAGCGACATGACCGAGGTGTTCACCGAAGTCGCGCATCGCTTCAATGAAGACTGGACCAGCCGCACGTCATTGACCTATTCCCAGGGTGGCTTCGATCAGAACATTGCCTTCGCACGGGGCGCAGTGAATCCCGTGACGCTGGCGGGCTCCAACTTTCAGGGCACGCTGTTTCGCAAGGACGAGGTCGACAGCGTCGGTCTGAACAGCCAGCTGGAAGGCAACTTCAACGCGTTCGGCCTCGAACATCAGGTGACCCTGGGTGCCGACTGGTCGAAGCAGAACGCCAACACGCATCAGGCGACCGTGACCAGGCGCACCGCCGTCAACGTCTTCGATGTCGATCAGAGCGCTTTCGCCAAACCAGCCCGTCCAGCCTGGCAAACCGACATCGACACCACCGAAGAACGCGCGGGCCTGTACGCCAACACGCGCATTCACCTGAGCGAACCGTTGAGCGTGGTGCTTGGCACGCGCCTCAGCTGGTATGACTACAAGTACGACGTCAAAACCGGTGCGGCAAACAGTTACGAATCCAAGCAGACTCAGGAATTCACGCCGTTCGCGGGCGTCATCTATGACATCAACGACAGTTGGTCGTGGTACGCCAGTTATGCCGACATCTTCACGCCACAGGCCAACTACGTAACCTCCGCCGGCTCGCCACTGGACCCGGCCATCGGTTCCAACTACGAAACCGGCTTCAAGGGTGAGCTGTTCGACAAGCGCATGAACCTGTCGATGGCGCTGTTCTACATCAAGCAGAAAGATGTAGCTGCCGTTGATGTGAACACCACTGAACTGTGCCCTACCAGCTCCGACGGCTCCTGCTACCTGCAGGACGGCATCAGCCGCAGCAAGGGCGTCGATGTCGAGGCCAGCGGCGAAGTGTTGCCGGGGCTGCAAGTGTTCGGCGGCTACACCTTCAACATGCTGCGCAACAACGGCGACTCGGATGTGGCTTACGAAACGCCGAAACACATGCTGCGCCTCAACACCAGCTACAACCTGCCGGGTGCCTGGAACCGCCTGACCCTGGGTGCTGGAGTGTCGGCGGATTCGGGTTACGAAGTGCCGTCCAACAAGGAGCTGGGCGTGGCCGGCCGGGCCATCTGGGATGCCAGGGCGTCGTGGAAACTGGACGAAAACTGGAAGGTGTCACTCAACGCCGAAAACCTGTTCGACCGCAAGTACTACACCACCTCGATCGCCACCGACCGCTCCAACGTCTACGGCGAACCGCGCAGCTACGTCCTGACCTTGCGGGGGGATTTCTGATCTAAGTAAACGATAGGCGTGATTCTAGCGCCTACGCTCTGCATTCAGCGTTATACACAAGCCCGCTTTTGATTCTGGCCGAAGGCCGTGGGAGCGAACTTGTTCGCGAAGACTGTAGTTCAGACGATGCATTTTTGGACAACATACTGGCCCATGAGCGTTTGAGCGAGCGGAACGCTGGGGGCCGGGACACTCAGCAAACATCTGCATACCACCAACTCCACCGCAAATGCATTATCCTTCGCCATTGATCTCAACGAGCCATCCCTCCCATGCAAACATCCTCCAGCCGTCTGCGCACAGGCCGCGTGAAAACGCTCGGCCTGCGTCTGGGCGGTGTGGGGCTGGTGCTGGCGTTGAGTGTTCAGGGGCAGGCGCTGGCGGAGGAATTCGAGTTCGATATACCGGCCCAGACGCTGAGCAGTGCCCTGAAGGAATTGGGCCGCCAGTGCGATCTGCAAATCCTCTATAACCCCGACGACCTGAACGGCAAGCTCAGCAGCCCGGTGCATGGCAGGCTGACGCCCGAACAGGCAGTTGCCGATCTGCTGAAAAAAGCCAACGTAGCGCACAGTCTTGAAGACAACACCCTGACCCTTGGCGCTGCTGCCTCCGCACACACCATGAATCTCGGGCCGGTGGCGATCAAGGGCGACTCGTTCGGCATCACCTCCGAGGGCAGCGGCTCGTATGCGGCCACTGGCGTGAGTATCAACAAGACGGCTCAGTCGCTGCGCGAAACGCCGCAGTCGGTTACCGTCATGACCCGCCAGGTGATGGACGACAAAAACCTCACCGGCCTCGACGAGGTGATGGCACAGACGCCCGGCATCACCTTTTCCCAACGCAATTTCGGCTCTCATGTCTTCAGTTCGCGGGGCTTCGCGCTGGAGGACGAGAGCTACATCATCGATGGCGTGGCCGGCCAGGGTTACAGCGTGACCGGCTGGATGACCCCGGACATGGAAATCTACGACCGCGTCGAAGTGCTGCGCGGCGCGGCCGGCTTGCTGATCGGCGCGGGCAACCCCGGTGGCGCGGTCAATCTGGTCCGCAAGCGCCCGACCGCCCTGCCGCAGTTGTCGATCACCAGCCGCGCAGGCAGTTGGGACAACTACCGGGTCGATCTGGATGGCAGCAGCAAACTCAACGATTCAGGCAGCATCCGCGGGCGTTTTGTAACGTCCTATGAAGACCGCGGCTATTTCACCGATGGTCTGCAGAAAACCGCACCGTTGCTCTACGGCATCCTGGAAACCGACCTGAGCGAAGACACCACCCTGACCCTGGGCGTGCGCCATCAGAACGCCGACACCCAGGGCTTTTCGATCTTCGGTCTGCCTCGCTACAGCAACGGCAAGGCCATCGACCTGCCGCGTTCGACGTCGCTGGCCCAGCACTGGAACCGCCACCAGACCCGTACCGACGAAGTGTTCAGCGAGCTGGAAACCCGCTTTGACGACAACTGGAGCGGCACACTGTCTGCCACCCACTCCGATGGCGCTTTCGATCAGAAGGTCGCCTATGCACAGGGCGCTATTGATCCAGCGACGCAGAGCGGTTCCCGGCTGGTCAGAACCCTGTTCCGCTCGGACGATATTCATAGCAATGGCATCGACGCGCACCTGGATGGCCGGTTCGACGCCTTTGGCCTGAGTCACCAGTTGACCGTCGGCGGCAACGGGTCCGAACAGAAACGCGAGTCGCGCTATGCCACGGTCAACGCCAATCAACCGCTGGCTATCTTCAGCCCCGACCACGACGCGATTGCCGAACCTGCGCGTCCGGCCTGGAGCAGCACGGACTACAGCGACAAGCGCTATGGCGTCTACAGCAACCTGCGCCTGAGCCTGACAGAGTCGTTGAGCCTGGTGATGGGTGGCCGGGTCAGCAGCTATGACTATCAGACCAGGTCCGCAGGCGTGACCCGTCGCGCCCAGGAGGACAATCAGGTCACCCCGTTTGCGGGGGTCATCTACGACCTCAACCGGGACTGGTCGTGGTACGCCAGTTACACGGATATTTTCCTGCCGCAAAGCGCCTATCGAACCGCATCAGGCACACTGCTTGATCCGGCCATCGGCGCCAGCCATGAAACCGGAATCAAGGGCGAGCTGTTCGACAAACGTCTGAATGTGTCACTGGCGCTGTTCTATGTGAAGCAGAAGGATGTGGCCGTCGAGGATGATGCCAATGCTGGTCAGTGCGTTAGCAATGATGCCTATGGGACCTGCTACCTGAACGGTGATATCCGGCGCAGCAAGGGCATCGACATGGAAATCAGCGGCGAGCCGTTACCGGGATTGCAGACCTTGGCCGGCTACACGTTCAACATCACCCGCGGCAGTGACGGGCAATCGATTTCAGCGGAAACACCCCGGCATATGTTGCGCCTGACCAGCAGCTACACCCTGCCCGGCACCTGGCGTCGCTTGACCATCGGCGGCGGGGTTTCGGCGCAGAGCGGCTACTCGGAACACGAATCGACCCAGCCCATCGATAACGCTGGCCGGGCCATCTGGGATGCGCGGGTCGCGTGGAAAATCGACGAACACTGGACGGTGGCGCTCAACGGCAACAACCTGCTGGATCGCAAATACTACAAGGCCACCGGCGACATCGACCGCGGCAACTACTACGGCGACCCACGCAACTACGTCCTGACCCTGCGCGGTGATTTTTAAGCGACGCTCGCCCCTCGTGATCAACAGCGTCCAGAAAGGCACGCTCCAGCCCAGATACCTGTCGTTCCTCACGCTCCAGCGTGGGAATGCCGTTCGTGACGCTCTGTCACACCAGCTACGCCGCGCCACGCACTCAAGAGAGGACGCAGAGCGTCCAGAAAGGCATGCCCACGCGGAGCATGGGCACGATGGTGTTCTTCAGGACGCTTATCGTTCCTCACGCTTCAGCGTGGGAATGCCGTTCGTGACGCTCTGCGTCACACCAGCTACGCCGCACCACGCACTCAAGAGAGGACGCAGAGCGTCCAGAAAGGCATGCCCACGCGGAGCATGGGCACGATAGTGTTCTTCAGGACGCTTATCATCCATCACATCCCAGTCCAGACACCCATCGTTCCTCACGCTCCAGCGTGGGAATGCCGTTCGTGACGCTCTGCGTCACACCAAACGCTCGGCAAGCCCCTGCAGAAACGCTTCCGCGATCACCAGGTTGTCGTGCCGTTGATCGATCGTTGTCGAGCTGCGCAGTCCGTTGACCGAGCACTGTTCCAGCAGCACCGCTTCGGCCTTGGCAATCTGCCCCGGTTTACGGCTCTGCCCTGCCCACCAGCAATCGACCTGCACATTGAGGGTTTTCAAGGTAAACGCCTGGCTGAGTTTTGCGTTGGCTTCCAGTAACTTGTAACCGGTTTCGATTTCGTCCTGCACCGCGATGTCCTGGAACATGCTGCGCAGGCTGTCGACGTTCATCGCATGTTGCAGTGCGATCTGCTCGATCACCTGATCAATGACTTCACTCTCCCCGCTCACCGACTGCCGGGTGTTTTCGATCAGGTCGACAATGGTTTGCTCCTGCAAGCCCGGCACAAAGGCCTGCAGGCTCTTGATCAGGCTGCGGTAGTAGTTTTCGCCCTGCTGCTGCGTGGTGACTTGCGGGTCCTCTTCGACCCATTGCATGCCCACCGATGCCGGTAGCTGGGTGTCGACCAGCCCGAGAAAGCTCACCACCTCGCCAGCGCGCTCCAGCACATGCGCGACCTCGACGGCCAGCGCGCCGCCCATCGACCAGCCCAGCAGGTTGTAAGGCCCGTGCGGCTGGGTCATGCGGATCTGTTCGACGTAGTAGTCGACCATGTCCTGCCACGACGTATCGAACCAGCCCGGCACCACGTAGGCCTTGTTGACCAACCCGTAAACCCGTCGGCTGTCGCTCAACCTGCCCGCCAGCGGGTAATACGAATAGGTGCCACCGCCGCCCGGCGGCAGGCAGAACAGTGGCGCATGCGTCGAGCCATTGGCGTTCATGGCGATGACCGCCGATTTGACCCGAGCCTTATCGGCACGCATGAAATCGGCGAGCTCACCCAGGGTCTGCAGCAACAGCAAGTCATGCAGCTTGATGGAGATATCGAACGTCTCGCGAATCCTGCCCGCCAGTGAAACCGCCAGCAGCGAGTGCCCGCCCAAGGCAAAGAAGTTATCGTTGAGCCCGACCCGTTCGACGTGCAACACCTGCTCCCACAACGCAGCAAGACGTTGCTCGAATGCCGTACGCGGCGCCACGTAACCCTGCTGTGAGCGGGCCACGTCCGGTTTCGGCAGTGCTCTGCGATCCAGCTTGCCATTGGCGGTCAGCGGCATCGAATCGATAAAGACAAAGTAGCCCGGCACCATGTAATCCGGCACGTGAGCCTTGAGGTGGGCCTGCAGACGCTCGCGCAGAACGTCCGGCGCCTCAGCGGCATCGGTTGGCACCAGATAAGCCGCCAGTTGCTTGCCGGACGGCCCGTCGATGTCGATCACCGTGGCTTCACGCACAGCGGCATGCTCATGCAGACGCGCTTCGATTTCGCCCAGTTCGATGCGCAAGCCGCGAATCTTCACCTGGTGGTCGATACGCCCTGCGTAGTCGATGACACCTGCGTCGCGATAACGCGCCAGATCGCCGGTGCGGTACAGCCTGGCGCCGCCCTGCTCGTCGAACGGGTCCGGCACGAAACGCTCGGCCGTCAGCGCGGCACGGTTGTGATAACCACGTGCCAGACCGACGCCACCCAGATACAACTCCGCCGCCACGCCCTGTGCGGCAGGCAGCAGGCCGTCGTTGAGGATGTGGGTTTTCAGGTTGTCGATCGGCCGCCCGATCGGCACGCTGAGGATGTCATCCGTGCTGCACGTCCAATGGGTCACGTCGATGGCCGCTTCGGTGGGGCCATACAGGTTGTACAGACCGGCCAGCGGCAGACGCTTGAGCACCTGGGCGGCCAGTTCGGCAGGCAGTGCTTCACCGCTGCATACCACTCGGCGCAGCGTGTTACAGCTTTCCACCTGCGGATGAGTCATGAACGCCTGCAGCATCGACGGCACGAAGTGCAGCGTTGTGACCTGATGCTCACGGATGGTCTGCACCAGCCGCTCGGGGTCGCGGTGCTCACCCGGCAGCGCCACGGCCAGACGTGCGCCGGTCATCAGCGGCCAGAAGAACTCCCAGACCGACACGTCGAAACTGAACGGCGTCTTTTGCAGAACCGTATCGCTGCCATCCAGCGCGTAGGCCTTCTGCATCCAGTGCAAACGGTTGACCAGCGCACGATGGCTGTTGCCTGCACCCTTGGGTTTGCCGGTCGAACCCGAGGTGTAAATCACATAAGCCAGATTCAGTGGATGGCTGAAGTTGACTGGATTGGCAGTGCTGTAACCCTCCAGCCAGTCGCCGTGCTGATCCAGGCACAGGCTCTGCACCTGGGGCGGAACCGGCAAACGCTCCAATAGCGCCGCCTGGGTCAACAGCAAACCGATACCGCTGTCCTGCATCATGTAAACCAGACGATCCTCGGGGTAATCCGGGTCCAGCGGCACGTAAGCGCCACCGGCCTTGATGATCGCCAGCAGACCGATCACCAGTTCCAGGCTGCGCTCGACGCAGATACCCACCAATACGTCCGGGCCGACGCCCGACTCACGCAGGCGATGTGCAAGCTGATTGGCGCGGGCGTTGAGTTGCGCGTAGCTCATCTGCTCGGCGGCGAAGATCAGTGCCGGAGCCTCCGGCGTGGCGCGCACCTGAGCTTCGATCAGGCTGTGCAGGCAGTCCTCGCTGGGGAAGTCTGCGGCTGTGGCGTTCCACTCGCGCAGCACATGCTGCTGCTCGCGGTCGCTCAACAGCGCCAGTTCGCCAAGCGCCGCCTGCGCGTCATGCGTCAGCGCCTGCAGGACCTGCTGAAAATGTGCCGACAACTGCGCCATGTGTTGCTCGCTGAACGCCTCACGGGCGTAACTGAAGCGCAACGACAGGGTTTCACCGAGATTGACCACCAGCGTCAGTGGGTAATGCGTCTGCTCCTGCGTGTGCAGGCCGCCGAATACCAGTCCCGGCGGCGCAGCCTGTTGCAAGGCTTCGGACACCGGGTAGTTTTCGAACACCAGAATGGTGTCGAACAGCGCCTCGCCAGCGCTGCGTGCCCAACGCTGAATCTCGTACAGCGGTGTATGTTCGTGCTCTCGCAAGGCGATGTTCTGCGCCTGCACCTGTTGCACCCACTCCGCCACGCGCTGCTCTGCACGTGGGCTGGCGATCACCGGCAGAGTATTGATGAACAGCCCGAGCTGCTCCTCGACACCCGGCAGGTCCGCCGGACGCCCGGCCACGATTGCGCCGAAGGTGACGCTGGACTGCCCCGTATAGCGTTGCAGCACCAGCAGCCAGGCCGATTGCACCAGTGTGTTGAGGGTCACGCGCTGCTCGCGGGCAAACTCACTCAGTTGACGGGTGTTCTCGGCGTCGATCAAGTGCAGGTAATCACCATGTCCCTGCCCGCTATCAGGCGCCTTGAAGGCCTGCACCAGACGCGAGGGCTCATCGAGTCTGGCCAGCTGACCGGTCCAGAAACGCTCGCTGAGCCCGGCATCCTGGCGCTGCAACCATTCGATGTAGTCGCGATAGCGGCTGACCTGCCTAGGCAGTGTCTGGCCGCTATAACGCTGCAGCACTTCACCTAACAAACGCGAGCTGCTCCAGCCGTCCATGAGGATGTGATGGCTGGTGTAGATCAGTTGATGGCTCTGCTCGCCGGTGCGTAATACGGCCAGGCGCAGCAACGGCCCGTGGGCCAGATCGAAACCCTGCTGGCGGTCGGCGTCGGCCCATTGGTCGATCCAGCCGGACGACTGCCCCCGCGCATCCAGCTCGACAAAAGGCATGCGCACATCACGCAAGACCACTTGCAGCGCTGGCTGCAGATGGCTGATGAAAGCACTGCGCAGCACCTCATGGGCATCCAGCGTGGCCTGCCAGGCGGCGCGGAAACGCGGCACGTCCAGACCGCTGACTTCGATGCGCATCTGGTTGATGTAATTGCCCGCCTCCTGCTCGAACAAGGTGTGGAACAGCATGCCCTGCTGCATCGGTGCCAGCGGGTAGAGGTCTTCGATCTGCCCGACAGCTATCGGCAAACTGCTCAACTGTGACTGGCTCAGGCGCGCCAGCGGGAAGTCCGACGGAGTCGCCCCGGCCACGCCTTCGGTGGTGCAATGGGCAATCAATTGTTGCAATTCGGCGGCGTACTCATCGGCCAGGCGCTGCAAGGTCTCGCGCTCGAACACCGCGCCGCTGAAGGTCCAGCTCAGGCGCAGCTCACCGGCATAGACCTGACCGTTGATGCTGATCGGCGCAGCCAGCGGCGCATCGGCACTCTGTGAGGCACCGCTGCTGTCGGCCGAGGGTGTGAACAGTGCCTCTGGTGCGTCGAAGCTGCCGTCGAACTGCCCCAGGTAATTGAACACGATGCTGCCCAGCGGCAGGGCTTGCAGGATCTGCCGCGCCGATTCGCGGCCCAGGTAGCGCAACGCGCCGTAACCGACGCCCTTGTCGGGCACTGCGCGCAGTTGCTCCTTGATGGTCATGATCGAGTCGGCCAGCGAGGCCTGCGGGGTAAGCCTGACCGGGTACACATTACTGAACCAACCCACCGTGCGGCTCAGGTCCAATGCGTCGAACAGGTCTTCGCGGCCGTGGCCTTCAAGACGAATCAACGCATGCGGTTGCGCGGTCCAGCGGCTGACCACCCGCGCCAGCGCGGTCAGCAGCAGGTCATTGATCTGCGTGCGGTAGGCCGCCGGGGCGTCCTGCAGCAGTTGCCGGGTCAGTTCGCTGTTCAGTTGGGTGACCACCGACAGCGCATGCTGCTGTTGCTGACCGCCGTGCGGATGATCGCAAGGCAAGGCGTCGCTGACGTCCTGCAGCTGCGCCTGCCAGTAACCCAGTTCCTGTTCCAGCGCCGGGCTTTGCGCGTAGGCCTGCAGATGCTCGGCCCAGGCTTGCAGCGAGCTGGTTTTCGCCGGCAGCAGCGCTGGCTGACCTGCTGCCAGTGCGATGTACGCCTGTTGCAGGTCTTCCAGCAACACCCGCCATGACACGCCGTCCACCACAAGATGGTGAATCACCAGCAACAGGCGCTGCTCGCCCTGCGGCAGGTTGATCAGTACGGCACGCAACAGCGGGCCGTTTTTCAGGTCCAGGCTGCGTTGCGCCTCATCGGCCAGTTCAGGCAAGCGCTCGATGCTGTCCAGCTCATGGGCCCAGAGCAGCTCGCGAGTGTTCGGCGCGCCGAAGGTGGCCTGCCATTGGCCGCTCTGCCGGGTGAAACCCAGACGCAACGCATCGTGCTGTTCGACCAACGCAGTCAATGCAGCCTGAAGATAAGAGGCCTCCAGCGTTTGCAAAGGCTTGAGCATCAGCGCCTGATTCCAGTGCTGACGCTCGGGGATGTCCAGTTCGAAGAAGCGTGCCTGAATCGGCAGCAACGGCAACGAACCGCTGATCTGCTCTGCCACGGCGGCGGGCTTTTTCTGAATCAGTTTTGCCACCGAAGCCAGTTGGCCGATGGTCTGTTTTTCGAACAATTGCTTGGGGCTGAGTTTGATGCCCTGGCGCTTGGCGCGGGCGATGATCTGCAGACTGAGGATCGAATCGCCGCCCAGTTCGAAGAAGTTGTCGGTGCTGCCGACCTGCTCCAGCTTGAGGACATCCGCCCACACGGCGGCGAGCTTTTCCTCGATCTCGCCGACCGGTGCGGTGTAACGCTGCTTGACCACGCCGGGCATGGGCAAGGCGCGCTTGTCGAGCTTGCCGTTGGCGGTCACTGGCAGACGCTCCAGGAGCATGATCTGCGCGGGCACCAGATACTCCGGAAGGCGAGCCGCCAATTGCTCGCGCAGCTTGTCGACATTGAGGCTCGTGCCGGCCGCTGCCACGCAATAGGCCACCAGTTGCAGACGTGTTTCATCGCTTTCCAGCGGCTGCGCCAGCACCACGGCGTCGGCCACGTTGTCCAGGGTTTGCAGAAGCTGGCCGACCTCGCCCGGTTCGACCCGGTAGCCGCGGATTTTCACCTGATCGTCAGCACGGCCCAGGTATTCCAGCACGCCGTCCACCCACCGCGCACGGTCGCCTGCACGGTACAGGCGCTGACCATTGGCGTCCGGGTCCGGCACAAAGCGTTCGGCGGTCATTGCCGCACGGCCCAGATAACCCTGCGCCAGCCCGCGCCCGCCCAGATACAGTTCACCGGCCACCCGTTCGGCCACCGGATTGAGGTAAGCGTCCAGTACCCGCGCCTTACCGTTGGCCAGCGGCTGACCGACCGGCACACTGCGGCAGGCGCTGAGAGGCCCGGCCACTTCGTGGGTCAGGATGCCGACCGTGGTTTCGGTCGGGCCGTAGTGGTTGATGATCCGGCAGCCCGGCTTGAGCGCACGCACCTGCTCGATCAACGCCCAGGCGCTGGCCTCGCCGCCCAGAATCAGCACTTGCCCAGGCAGCACGTCCGCCGGGTTGGCGGCCTGCAGCAGGCCCTGCAAATGGCTGGGCACGATTTTCAGTACGTCAACCTGATGCTCGACCATGTAACGCGCAAAACCGTCAGGGTCGAACGCCTGTTCGTGAGACAGCAGGTGCAGCGCCCGGCCAGAGGCCAGCGCACCGAACAGCAGCGTGTGCCCCAGGTCGGCAGCGACCGTCGACACTATCGCCATGCTCGCCCCGTCGCTCAACGCCAGGCGCTCAAGCACGCCCTGCACGTAGTTGGCCAGCGCGCCGTGGCTGATCACCACGCCCTTGGGCTGCCCAGTGGAGCCGGAGGTGTAGATGATGTACGCCACTTGCCCGGGCAGCACCCGAACGTCCAGCGCCTGGCTGTCGACAGCGGCCCACAGCGCAGCATCGAACGCCAGCACCGGGCACACGCCCAACCGCGCGGCCTTGTCGTCATCGGGCGCATACACCAGCAGCACGGCGCCGCTGTCGCGGGCCAGTTGCTGCAAGCGCTCGGCCGGTTGCGCGCTGTCCAGCGGCAGGTACACCGCGCCCAGCTTCAGCACCGCCAGCAGGCTGACCACCCATTCCACAGAGCGGTCCAGGCACAGCGCGACGGTCATGCCCGGTTTGATGTCCTGGGCGTGCAGGTAGCGGGCGAATTGGTTACTGCGTGTCTCAAGCTCGTCAAAGCTCAACACCTGCTGGCCCACACGCAACGCAGTCTTGCCACGCCCGGCACGCAGGCCCTGTTGCCAGAGGCTGAGGAAATCGGGGCAGGCAAAGTCCTGGGTTTGCTCGGCGACCGGTGACGATATCGCGTGAGGATGATCGGCCAGACGCCGGTCGGTGTCCGAAACCAGTGCTTGCAGCACGCTGCGCAGCGCGTCGGCAATGCGCTCGATGCTCTGCGCTTCGAACAGGTCGGTGGCGTAGGTGAAATAACCGCGTATCCCGTCGGGCGTGTCGGTGAAGTCGAAGGCCAGATCGAAACGCGCATCGCTGCTGTCCATCGGAAACTCATCGACCGTCAGGCCCGACACGCGCTGCCCGTTGCCATCGGCCGCCAGCACGTGCTGATTGATCTTGAACTGGAACAGCGGGTTGTGACCCGGATTGCGCTCCGGCGCCAGGGCATCTACCAGGTGCTCGAACGGCAGTTCCTGATGCGACTGCGCGCCCGTCACCACCTGCTTGACCTGATCCAGCAGCTCGGCAAAGCTCTGCCGCTCGTCCACCTGCACACGCAGCACCTGAGTGTTGATGAAAAAGCCGATCAGCCCTTCCAGCTCGCTGCGTGTGCGCCCGGCATTGGGTGCGCCGATGCGGATATCGGACTGCCCGCTGAAGCGCGACAGCACCACCGACAGCGCCGCCAGCGTCACCATGAATAGGGTCTGGCCGTTGTTGCGCGCCAGGCTTTTCAGTTGCGCGGAGAGTTGCTGCGGCAGGTCGACGCGCACCATTGCACCGCGATGGCTGGGTTGCAGCGGACGCGCATGATCCAGTGGCAGGCTCAGCAGCGGATGTTCGCTACCCAGTTGCTGTTTCCAGTAGTCCAGTTGCCGCTCGCCCTCCCCGGCCTCCAGCCAGGCGCGTTGCCAGATCGCGTAGTCGGCGTACTGAACCGCCAGCTCGGGTAACGGAGCCGGCTGTCCGGATACCTGCGCCTGATAAAGCTGCACGAACTCGCGAATCAGCACGTCGCCGGACCAGCCATCGGATACCACGTGATGCATGCACACGGTCAGTACGTGTTCGCTTTCACTCAACTGGAACAGCTTGACCCGCAGCAGCGTACCGCTCAGCAGATCGAAGGGCTGTTGCAACTCGGCGCGCACCTGCTGCTCGATATCTGCAGGCGCCGCCGACGCGAACTCGAGGGCGACCGTGGCCTGTTCGAGAATCTCCTGGTAGAACACGCCGTCCGCTGAAACGAAGCGGGTGCGCAGGGTTTCATGGCGTTGCACCAGCCGGTCCAGCGCCGCGCTCAGGGCCTGCCGGTCCAATGCGCCATTCAGACGCACGGCCATGGGCACGTTGTAGGCCGCGTTGCCCGGTTCCATCTGCCAGAGGAACAGCATGCGCTGCTGCGCGTAAGACAGCGGAATACGCGCTGCGGCATGCCGGGTCACGGCGATGGGCAGCAGTTTGAAGCTCTGTCCGGTCTCGTGCATCTTGGCGAGGATCTGCCGGCGCTGTTCGACGGGCAAGCCGACGAAACGCTGGGCGATACGCTCTGCTGCAGACTTGTCCATGTCAGATACCCGCCATTTCATTCATCATTTTTTCAATATCGGACAAGCCGTCCTCGGTCAGCGACAGGCCACTGCCGGCGAAGGCCTGAATAAATTCGTTCAATTGCGGTTTCTCGAAGATCAGGCGCAGCGGAATGTCGATTCCCAGGCCGGTGTGGATTCTGGAAATCAGCTGCGTCGCCAGCAGCGAGTGACCACCGAGCTCGAAGAAATCGTCGCTCAGGCCGACACGCTCGACCTTCAGCACCTCGGCCCAGATCGCCGCCATCTGCTGTTCCTGCTCTGTGGACGGTGCGACGTACTGGCGCTGCAACTGGCTGGCGTCCGGTTTCGGCAGGGCCTTGCGATCGAGCTTGCCGTTGGCGCTCAGCGGCATTCTGTCGAGGAGGATGAAGTGCGTGGGCACCATGTAATCCGGCAGCGTTTCCTTGAGGAAGGCCTTGAGCGCATTACGCAACTGATCGTCGTGGTGCTCGACCACCAGATACGCCGCCAGCTGCTTGCCGGACGGGCCGTCAACGTCGATCACCACCGCCTCATGAATGCTGTCGTGCTCCAGCAGGCTGGCTTCGATTTCGCCCAGTTCGATGCGCAAGCCGCGAATCTTCACCTGATGGTCGATACGCCCGGCGTAGTCGATAACGCCCGCGTCGCGATAACGCGCCAGATCACCGGTGCGGTACAGCCTGCCGCCGCCCTGCTCGTCGAACGGGTCGGGCACGAAACGCTCAGCCGTCAGTGCGGCACGGTTGTGATAACCGCGTGCCAGACCGACGCCACCCAGATACAACTCCGCCGCCACGCCCTGTGCAGCAGGCAGCAGGCCGTCGTCGAGGATGTGGGTTTTCAGGTTGTCGATTGGCCGCCCGATCGGCACGCTGAGAATATCGTCGGTGCTACAAGTCCAGTGGGTCACGTCGATGGCCGCTTCGGTCGGACCATACAGGTTGTACAAACCGGCCAGCGGCAGACGCTTGAGCACCTGAGCGGCCAGTTCGGCAGGCAGTGCTTCGCCGCTGCATACGACCCGGCGCAGCGTGTTACAGCTTTCCACCTGCGGATGAGTCATGAACGCCTGCAGCATCGACGGCACGAAATGCAGCGTCGTGACCTGATGCTCACGGATGGTCTGCACCAGCCGCTCGGGGTCGCGATGATCACCCGGCAGCGCCACGGCCAGGCGTGCGCCGGTCATCAGCGGCCAGAAGAATTCCCAGATCGACACGTCGAAACTGAACGGCGTTTTCTGCAAAACGGTGTCGGATTCGTTCAGCCCGTAGGCCTTCTGCATCCAGTGCAAGCGGTTGACCAAAGCACGATGGCTGTTACCCGCGCCCTTGGGTTTGCCGGTCGAACCCGAGGTGTAAATCACGTAAGCCAGATTCAGTGGATGGCTGAAGCTGACTGGATTTGCAATGCTGTAACTCTCCAGCCAGTCGCCGTCCTGATCCAGGCACAGGCTCTGCACCTGGGGCGGAACCGGCAAACGTTCCAATAATGCCGTCTGGGTCAGCAGCAAGCCAATCCCGCTGTCCTGCATCATGTAAGCCAGCCGATCTTCGGGATAATCCGGGTCCAGCGGTACATAAGCGCCACCCGCTTTAATGATCGCCAGCAGACCGATGACCAGTTGCAGACTGCGCTCGACGCAGATACCCACCAATACGTCCGGGCCGACGCCCGACTCACGCAGGCGATGCGCAAGCTGATTGGCGCGGGCGTTGAGGTGTGCGTAGCTCAGTTGCTCGGCGGCGAAAATCAGCGCCGGCGCCTCCGGCGTGGCGCGCACCTGAGCTTCGATCAGGCTGTGCAGGCAGTCCTCGCTGGGGAAGTCTGCGACTGTGGTGTTCCAGCCGTGGAGAATCTGCTGCCGTTCAGCCCTGTCGAGCATCGGCACTTCGGCGATCCGCTGTGCGGCATTGGCGCAGATGGCCTGCAACAAGGCCAGCCAGTGCCCGGCCATGCGCTCGATGGTGCGCGGGTCGAACAACGCTGTCGCGTAGGTCAGGCCAGCGCTCAGGCCACCGTCATGTTCAGCCGTGTTCAGGGTCAGGTCGAACTGCGCCGGGTAACTGTCCGGCAGCAGTGCCTCGACCTGCAGACCGGGCAGCGCGCGGACATCGGCGCTGGCCTGGCTCTGGTGATTGAACATCACCTGAAACAGCGGGCTGTGGCTGAGGCTGCGTTGGGGCTGCAGGGCTTCGACCAGTTGCTCGAAGGGCAGCTCCTGATGCGCCTGGGCTTGCAGGGCGGTGTGTTTGACCTGCTGCAGCAACTCGTTGAACGTCGTGTGCACGTCAAACTCGGCACGCAGCACCTGCGTGTTGACGAAGAAGCCGATCAGGCCTTCGGTTTCAGCGCGGTTGCGGTTGGCAATCGGCACGCCGACACGAATGTCCGACTGACCGCTATGACGGTGCAGCAGGCTCTGGAATGACGCCAGCAACAGCATGAACAGGGTCACGCCCTGTTGCCGCGCGACCTGCTTCAAGCCATCGATCAGCGCGGGTTCCAGTTCTACCGCCAGCCGCGCACCGGCATGGCTTTGCACCACTGGCCGCGGGTAATCGGCGGGCAGTTCCAGAATCGGCTGCTGATCGCCCAGTTGCTGCTTCCAGTAATCCAGCTGCCGGGCCTGCTCGCCGGCCTCCATCCAGGTCCGCTGCCACAGCGCGTAGTCCGCGTATTGCAGGTCCAGCGCGGTCAAGCTCACCTCACGGCCCTGACTGTAGCCCTCGTAAAGGCGCACCAGTTCATCGACCATGATCGGCATCGACCAACCATCGGAGACAATGTGATGCTGGGTCAGAATCAGCACATGCTCGTCGGTGTGCAGGTTCAGCAAACGGACTCGCAACAGCGGCCCTTGCTCCAGATCGAACGGGCGCTGCATTTCCTGCTGCACGCAGGCTTCAAGGGTCTGGTCGCTGGGCACCGACTCGACCGGCAGGGTCAAGGCGCGTGGCGCATGAATGACCTGTACGGCATGCTCGCCCTGCTGGCGGAAGGTCGTGCGCAGGGTTTCATGACGTGCGATCAGCGCGCTGAAACTGTGCTCCAGTGCCGCGATGTCCAGCGAACCGCGCAGGCGCAGGGCTGCGGGAATAACGTATGCCGTGTTCTCCGGGTCAAGCTGCCAGAGGAACCACTGCCGCTGTTGCGCATAGGAAAGCCCCAGCGGCTGCGTGCGGTCGGCCTTGATGAAGCGCGGCGCACCGTTGCCCTGCCCTGCGCCCGCTGCCAGCGCGAAGGCCGCCAGATCATGCGCTTCGAACAGGTCGCGTAACGACAGCTCGACATCCAGCTGCTGACGAATGCGCGAAATCACCTGAGTGGCCAGCAGCGAATGCCCGCCCAGCTCGAAAAAGTTGTCGCTGCGCCCGACCCGCTCGATCTGCAAAACATCGGCCCAGATCGCCGCCAGTTGCTGCTCCAGCTCGCCCTGCGGGGCGCTGTAG
This sequence comes from Pseudomonas sp. P135, assembly GCF_020312125.1. Lineage (NCBI taxonomy): Bacteria > Pseudomonadati > Pseudomonadota > Gammaproteobacteria > Pseudomonadales > Pseudomonadaceae > Pseudomonas > Pseudomonas sp. P135. Next base: position 22,921 of record NZ_JAGPYR010000012.1, on the reverse strand, counting down.
GTGGCCTGTAACTGACTGGCGTCCGGCGCAGGCAGCGCCTTGCGGTCCAGCTTGCCGTTGGCAGTCAGCGGCATGCTGTCGAGGACGATGAAATGGGTGGGCACCATGTAATCCGGCAGGTGCGCCCTGAGTTGGTTTTTAAGCATTTCACGCAGGGTTGGCTGGTCCTGATCAGGCTCAGCAGGCACCAGGTACGCCGCCAACTGCCCGTCCAGCGCCAGCACGTGCACTTCACGCACCGCCGGGTGCGCTTGCAGCCGCGCTTCGATTTCGCCCAGTTCGATACGGAAGCCACGAATCTTCACTTGGTGGTCGATGCGCCCGGCGTATTCGATGGTTCCGGCAGCGCGATAACGCGCCAGGTCGCCGGTGCGGTACAGACGGCCGCCCTCGTTGGAGAACGGGTCCGGCACGAAGCGTTCGGCAGTCAGCGCGGCGCGGTTGTGGTAACCCCGCGCCAGACCGGCATGGCCGATGTGCAGCTCGCCGCTGCAACCTTGGGCGACCGGGTTGAAATCGGCGTCCAGCACGTACCACGACAGGTCGGGAATCGCCTCGCCAATCGGGCTGGCGGGGTTCTGCGTGTCAGCCAGCGTGATCGGTCGATAGCTCACGTGCACGGTGGTTTCGGTGATGCCGTACATGTTGATCAGTTGCGGTGATTGATCGCCGAAACGCGCGAACCAAGGCTTCAGGCTCGCCACGTCCAGCGCCTCGCCGCCAAAGATGACTGTCTGCAGCGACAGCGGTAACGATGAATCGCAGGCCACGCGCATCAGTTGCTTGAACGCCGACGGCGTCTGGTTGAGCACCGTAACCTGCTGCTCGACCAGCAGCGCATGAAACTCTTCCGGCGAACGGGTCACTTCGCGGGGCACGATGACCAGTCGGCCGCCATGCAGCAGCGCGCCGAAAATCTCCCACACCGAGAAGTCGAACGCGAAGGAATGGAACAGTGTCCACACGTCCTTTTCGCTGAATTCGAACCACTCATCCGTGGCCGCGAACAGGCGCATCAGGTTGTGATGGGCGAGCAAGGTGCCTTTGGGTTTGCCGGTCGAGCCCGAGGTGTAGATCACATAGGCCAGGTTGTCCGGCGTAGTCTGATTGTGCGGGTTTTCCGTGCTGTAGCCGTCCAGTGCGTCAGCCAGATCGAGCGTCTGCACCTGTTCGGGGATCGGCAGTTTGCCAAGCAGATGCGCCTGGGTCAGCAACAGCTCGATACCGCTGTCCTGCATCAGGAAGCTCAAACGATCCTGCGGATAATCCGGGTCGAGCGGCACGTAAGCGCCACCGGCCTTGAGGATGGCCAGCAGTCCGACAATCATCTCCAGACCGCGCTCGGCAGCCAGCCCGACGCGCACATCCGGGCCGACGCCCTGCTCGCGCAGTTTGTGCGCCATCTGGTTGGCTCGCTGGTTGAGCCGCCGGTAACTCAGTTGCTCATCGCCAAAACTCAGGGCGATGGCCTGCGGGTTACCCTCGACCTGGGCCTCGATGCGTTGATGCGCGCAGTGCTCGCTTGGGTAGACCGCAAGATCGCGGTTCCAGTCACGCAGGGTGTACTGGCGTTCCTCGGCGCACAGCAATGGCAGGTCAGCGATACGCTGATTGACGTCGTGGCACATGCCGTTGAGCAGGTTGCGCCAGTGGCTGGCCATGCGCTCGATGGTCGATGCGTCGAACAGGTCGGTGGCGTAGGTCAGTGCGGCTGTCAGGCCGTCCGGGCGTTCGCAGGTGTCGAGGGTCAGGTCGAACTGCGCGGTGTGCTTGTCGGACACCTGATATTCCAGACGCAGCCCTGCCAGCTCACGGCTCTGGTTGTGGCCTTCGCTCTGGTGGTTGCAGGCCACCTGAAACAGCGGGCTGCGGCTCAGGTCGCGCTGCGGTTGCAAGGCTTCGACCAGTTGTTCGAACGGCAGGTCCTGATGGGCCTGCGCCTGCACAGCGGTGTGTCTGACCTGCTGCAACAGCCCGGCCACGGTGGTCTGCGTGGTGAATTCGGCCTTGAGCACCTGGGTGTTGACGAAGAAGCCGATCAGCCCCTGGGTTTCGCTGCGGGTACGGTTGGCGACCGGCACGCCTACGCGTATATCGGCCTGACCGCTGTAGCGATGCAGCAGGGTCTGAAACGAGGCCAGCAACAGCATGAACAGGGTGATGCCCTGTTGGCGCGCCAGGGTCTTGAGGTTATTCAACAGCGCGACATCCAGTTTGACATTGAGTCGCGCACCTTCGTAATTGCGCAGTGCCGGACGCGGCCGATCAGTGGGCAATTCCAGAATCGGCTGTTGCTCGCCCAGTTGCTGCTTCCAGTACGCCAGCTGGCGTTCCTGCTCGCCCATTTCCAGCCAGTTGCGCTGCCAGAGGGCGTAGTCGGCGTACTGGATCGGCAACGGCGCCAGTTTGATCTCGCGGCCCAGCGTGGCGGCCTGATAGCACTGCATCAGTTCGTCGACCATGATCGGCATCGACCAGCCATCGGAGACGATGTGGTGCTGGGTCAATACCAGTACATGCTCCTGCGCGCTCAGCCTGAGCAGCCTGACGCGCAACAGCGGTCCGTGTTGCAGATCGAAAGGCCGTTGTACTTCCTGATCCACATAACGCTCGACCGTTTCGCCAGCCGCCAGTTGCTCGACACCGAGCGCAAACGGCGACGCCGGATGCACCACCTGCAGTGCTTCATCGCCCTGCTGTTCGAACGTCGTGCGCAGGGTTTCGTGACGCTCGATCAGTTGCTCCACGCTGCGTCGCAATGCCTCGACATTCAGCGCACCGTGCAGGCGCAGCGCCAGCGGAATGTTGTAGGCCGCGCTGTGCGGCTCCAGTTGCCAGATGATCCATTGCCGCTGCTGCGCGTAAGAGAGCGCGGACGGTGCCTGCGTCTCCCTCACGGCAATCGGCGTGACCCCGTAGAGATTCACCCCTTGACGCTTGAGCAGCACCGCCAGCGCCTTGCGTTCACGGGCGGACAGCGATTTAACGGAGTCAAGCAACTGTTGCACTGGGGTCTCTCCTGCTAAGCAATCAAATTATCAATTTCCTCCGCTGATAAACGTTTGAGTGCCTCCAGTGATTTAGTCAATTCGTCCTGCGCGTGGTCACTTTCGCCATTTTTTTCCTGCAGCGTGGCGCAGAAGTCCGCCAGCAGCGGTTGCTCGAAGACATCCTTGAGGCTGACCTCGTGCTGCAACTGTTCGCGCACCCGCACGAGCATCTGCACCGCCAGCAGCGAATGGCCGCCGAGCTCGAAAAAGTTGTCGTTGCGCCCGACCTGCTCGACCTGCAACAGATCGGCCCAGATCGCTGCCAGTTGCTGCTCCAGCTCGCCTTGCGGAGCGCTGTAGGTAGCCTGCAACTGGCTGGCGTCCGGCGCAGGCAGCGCTTTGCGGTCCAGCTTGCCGTTGGCGGTCAGCGGCATGCTGTCGAGGACGATGAAATGGGTAGGCACCATGTAATCCGGCAGGTGCGCCCGGAGTTGGCTTTTCAGCGCTTCACGCAGGGTTGTCTGATCCTGATCAGGCTCAGTAGGCACCAGGTACGCTGCTAATTGCCCGTCGAGCGCCAGCACGCTGACTTCGCGCACAGCCGGGTGCGCCTGCAGCCGCGCTTCGATTTCACCCAGTTCGATGCGGAAGCCACGAATCTTCACTTGGTGGTCGATGCGCCCGGCGTATTCGATAGTTCCAGCAGCGCGATAACGCGCGAGGTCGCCGGTGCGGTACAGGCGGCCACCCTCGCTGGAAAACGGATCCGGCACGAAGCGCTCGGCAGTCAACGCGGCGCGGTTGTGGTAACCCCGCGCCAGACCGGCATGGCCGATGTGCAGCTCGCCGCTGCAACCTTGGGCGACCGGGTTGAAATCGGTGTCCAGCACGTACCACGACAGGTCCGGAATCGCCTCGCCAATCGGGCTGGCCGGGTTCTGCGTGTCGGCCTCGGCTATTGGTCTGTAGGTGACATGCACGGTGGTTTCGGTAATGCCGTACATGTTGACCAGTTGTGGCGTCTGATCGCCGAAGCGTTCGAACCAAGGCTTCAGGCTGGCGACGTCCAGCGCTTCGCCGCCGAAAATGACTTTCTGCAGCGATAGCGGCACCGATGAATCACAGGCCACACGCATCAGTTGCTTGAACGCCGACGGCGTCTGGTTGAGCACCGTGACCTGTTGTTCGATCAGCAACGCATGGAATTCTTCCGGCGAGCGGCTCACTTCGCGGGGCACGATGACCAGTCGGCCGCCATGCAGCAGCGCGCCGAAAATCTCCCATACCGAAAAGTCGAAAGCGAAGGAATGGAACAGCGTCCACACATCCTTTTCGCCGAATTCGAACCACTCATCCGTCGCGGCGAACAGGCGCATCAGGTTGTGATGGGCGAGCAAGGTGCCTTTCGGTTTGCCAGTCGAGCCCGAGGTGTAGATCACGTAGGCCAGGTTGTCCGGCGCGGTTTTATTGATGGGATTTTCCGTGCTGTAACCGTCCAGTGCATCAGCCAGATCGAGCGTCTGCACTTGGGCTGGGATAGGCAGTTTTTCTAGCAACGGCGCCTGAGTCAGCAACAGTTCGATACCGCTGTCGTGCATCAGAAAGCTCAGGCGATCCTGCGGATAATCCGGGTCCAGCGGCACGTAAGCGCCGCCGGCCTTGAGGATGGCCAGCAGACCGACAATCATTTCCACACCGCGCTCGGCAGCCAGCCCGACGCGCACATCCGGGCCGACGCCCTGCTCGCGCAGTTTGTGCGCCATCTGGTTGGCGCGCTGGTTGAGCTGCCGGTAACTCAGTTGCTGATCGCCAAAACTCAGGGCGATGGCCTGCGGGTTACGCTCGACCTGGGCTTCGATGCGTTGATGCGCGCAGTGCTCGCTCGGGTAGCGCTGCACGCTTTGTGTCCAGGCGGTCGGCAATGCCAGTTCGCTGAGTCGCGTGGTTGCCGATGCGCAAAGGCTCTGCAGCAGGTGATCGAAATGCGCCGCCAGTTGCAGAATGCCTTCAGCGCTGAAGTGCTGGCGGTCGTAACTGAAACGCACCGACAGCACCTCATTGGCCTCGACCACCAGGGTCAGCGGGTAATGCGCCTGCTCCTGATTGCGCAGGTCGCTGAAGGCCAGACCGTCCGGCGCACGCTGCAGGGCTTCGGACACCGGGTAGTTTTCGAACACCAGAATGTTGTCGAACAACGCCTCGCCACTGTTGCGCGCCCAGCGCTGGATGTCATACAGCGGCGTGTGCTCATGCTCGCGCAGCGCAAGGTTCTTCGCCTGCACTTGCTGCACCCAGTCGGCCACCGTCTGCTCGGCTCGCGGGCTGGCGATGACCGGCAAGGTGTTGATGAACAGCCCCAGTTGTTCTTCGACACCCGGCAACTCGGCCGGACGCCCGGCCACGGTCGCGCCAAAGGTCACGCTGGACTGGCCGGTATAGCGTTGCAGCAGCAACAGCCAGGCCGATTGCAGCAGCGTATTGAGGGTGACGCGCTGCTCGCGGGCAAACGCGTTCAGGCGTCGGGTGCCGTCGTTGTCGATCAGCTGGATGTAGTCGCCGTAGCCCTGCCCCTCGGCCGAAGACTTGAACGCTTGCAGCAAGCGGGTCGGCTCGTCCAGTTCCGCCAGCTGCGCAGTCCAGAAACGCTCGCTGAGCGCGGCATCCTGACGCTGTAGCCACTGAATGTAATCACGATAGCGGCCTGCCTGTTTCGCTGGCATCTGGCCGCTGTAGCGTTGCAGCACTTCACCGAGCAGGCGCGAACTGCTCCAGCCATCCATGAGGATGTGGTGGCTGGTATACACCAGATGCCACGCATCATCGGCGGTGCGCAACACGGCCAGGCGCAACAATGGCCCTTGCGCCAGATCGAAGCCTTGCTGACGGTCGGCCTGCGCCCAGTCGTCGAGCCAGCTTTCTGGCTGGCCACGCGCATCCAGTTCGACAAAGGGCACCTCGACCTGACGCTGCACCACTTGCAGCGACTGCTCGCGCTGGCTGACAAAACAGCTACGCAGCACCTCGTGACGGTCCACCGCAGCCTGCCAGGCGTTGCGGAAACGCGGCACATCCAGCCCATGGATGTTCACCCGCAACTGGTTGATGTAGTTGCCCGCGCCTTCATCGAACAGCGAATGAAACAGCATGCCCTGCTGCATCGGCGACAGCGGGTAGATATCGTCGATCTGGCCCGCCGCAATCGGCAGACCGTCAAGCTGCGCCTGGGTGAGGCGCGCCAGCGGGAAGTCCGACGGCGTGACGCCTTGATGCCCGGCCGTGCAATGTTCGATCAGGGTGGTCAGCGCCTGCTCGTAGCGACGCGCCAGGGTGTCGATGGTCGAGGCGTGATACACCTCGCGGCTGAAGCTCCAGTCCAGTTGCAACTGGCCGTCGAACACCTGACCGTTGAGGCTCAGCCAGTTGCCCAGCGGCCCGTCTTCGCACAGCGCAGTGCCTGCACTGTCGGCACTCGGTACGAACAGCGCGCCTTGGTGTTCGTTGAAGCTGCCGTCGAACTGGCCCAGGTAATTGAACGTGACCCGCGCCTGCGGCAAGGCGGCCAATTGCTGCGCGAAAGACGCCTCGCCCATATAGCGCAACACGCCGTAACCAATGCCCTTGTCGGGCACCGCACGCAATTGCTCCTTGATGCCAGCCAGGCTTGCACCCGGCGCGATCTGCGGTGTGAGGCGCACTGGAAACAGGCTGCTGAACCAGCCGACGGTGCGGCTCAGATCAGTGTCGTCGAACAGGTCTTCGCGGCCATGCCCTTCCAGCTGAATCAGCACCGAGGGCTGCTGACTCCATTCGCAGAGAACCTGGGCCAGCACCGTCAGCAGCAGGTCGTTGACTTGCGTGCGGTACGCGGCGGGCGCGACTTTCAGCAGCTTGTGGGTCAGGTCCCTGCTCAGCCATGACGACGCATGGGCCGCGTCGCGATTGCGCATCGTGCCTTCGGGCTTGTCGCGAGGCAGCGGCTGGTCCGCGCCCTGCAAGGCCTGCAGCCAGTAATCGCGCTCGGCCTTCAGCGTCTGGCCGGTCGCGTACTGTTGCAATTGCTCGGCCCAACGCTGGAGCGACGTGGTTTTTGCCGCGAGTGCTACCGGCTGGCCTTGCGCCAGGGCGAGGTACGCCTGTTGCAGGTCTTCCAGCAACACCCGCCATGACACGCCGTCCACCAGCAGATGATGAATCACCAGCAGCAGGCGCTGTTCGCCTTGCGGCAGGTGGATCAGCACGGCACGCAATAGCAGTCCGTTTTTCAGGTCCAGGCTGCGTTGCGCCTCATCGGCCAGCTCAGGCAAGCGCTCGATGCTGTCCAGCTCATGGGCCCAGAGCAGCTCGCGAGTGTTCAGCGCGCCGAAGGTGGCCTGCCATTGGCCGTTCTGCCGGGTGAAACCCAGACGCAGTGCGTCGTGCTGTTCGACCAACGCAGTCAATGCCGACTGAAGATGAGCGGCCTCCAGCGTTTGCAACGGCTTGAGCATCAGCGCCTGATTCCAGTGCTGACGCTCGGGGATGTCCAGTTCGAAGAAACGTGCCTGAATCGGCAGCAACGGCAACGAACCGCTGATCTGCTCTGCCACAGCGACGGGCTTTTTCTGAATCAGTTTTGCCACCGAAGCCAGTTGGCCGATGGTCTGTTTTTCGAATAATTGCTTGGGGCTGAGCTTGATGCCCTGGCGCTTGGCGCGGGCGATGATCTGCAGGCTGAGGATCGAATCGCCGCCCAGTTCGAAGAAGTTGTCGGTGCTGCCGACCTGTTCCAGTTTCAGCACGTCCGCCCACACGGCGGCGAGCTTTTCCTCGACCTCGCCGACCGGCGCGGTATAGCGCTGTTTGACCACGCCGGGCCTGGGCAAGGCGCGCTTGTCGAGCTTGCCGTTGGCGGTCAGCGGCAGACTGTCCAGCAGCATGATCTGCGCGGGCACCATGTAGTCCGGCAAGCGCGCAGTCAGTTGCTCGCGCAGGCTGTCGATACTCAGGTCCGCCCCGCCTGCCGCCACGCAATAGGCCACCAGTTGCAGGCGGGTCTGATCGTCATCGATGGGCAACGCCAGTACGCTGACCTGCGCCACCGAAGCCAGGCCCAGCAACACCCGCGCGACCTCTGCCGGCTCGACACGATAACCGCGCACTTTGACCTGATCGTCGGCCCGGCCGATGAATTCCAGCAGGCCCTGATGATTGCGGCGCATGCGATCACCGCTGCGGTAGGCGCGCGTGCCGTCCTGCGCGAACGGGTCCGGCACAAAGCGCTCGGCGGTCAGCGCAGGCTGGCCGATATAGCCCAGCGCCACGCTGTCACCGCCGATGTACAGCTCGCCAGCGACCTGAGTGCCGACCGGGTTCAGCACATCGTCCAGCACGTAGGCGCTGGCCCCCGGCAACGGCGTGCCGACCGGCACGCTGCGCAGAGGATTGCCAGAGTGTGCAGTGCTCTGTGGGAAACATGGGAGCTGTGGGAGCGAGCTGGGCGACGCTTCGCTTGCTCGCGAAGAGGTTTGTACATTCTTGCGAGATGGGAAAGCCGGACTATCGCTTTCGCGAGCAAGCTCGCTCCCACAGGGATTCGAGTCCGCTTTCAATTTTTGATCAAGGCATGATGAAGCTGGCACCTCATAAGTCAGCACACCGACCGTGGTTTCGCTCGGCCCGTAGTGGTTGATCACCCGGCAACCCGGCTTGAGCTGAAGCACCTGTTCGACCAATCCTGGCGAGCAGGCTTCGCCGCCGACGATCAGTGCATGTTGCGGCAGTACGTCGGCTGGCTGGCCGGCCTGCAACAGCGCGGCCAGATGACCGGGGACGATTTTCAGCACGCCCACCTGATGCTCGGCCATGTAGGCCGCGAAGGCATCCGGGTCGAAACCCAACGCCTCGGTCAGCACGTGCAGCGTGCGCCCCGAACACAGCGCGCCGAACAGCACGGTATGGCCGAGGTCGGCGGCGATGGTCGAGACCAGCGCCATGCTTGCCTCTGGCGCCAAATGCAGTTGTTCCAGCAAGCCGCGCAGGTAACTGGCCAGCGCACCCTGGCTGACCAGTACGCCCTTGGGCTGCCCGGTCGAGCCGGAGGTATGAATCACGTAGGCCGCCGAATCGGCTGAAGGCCGGGTATCAGGGCGACTGACAGGCAGGTCCTGCCACAGCGCAGGCGTCCAGGTCAGGCCCTGACAACCGGCGACACCCAATGACGTCTGCCGCACATCACCCTCGGCACACAGCAGCACCCTCGCCTGCGCATTGATCAGCATCTGTTGCAATCGCGCATCCGGGGCTTTGACATCCAGCGGCATGTACACGCCGCCGGCCTTGAAAATCGCCAGCACGGCGGTCAGCCAGTCCAGCGAACGCTCCATCAATACCGCGACCGGCTGGCCCTCGCTGATGCCCATGCGGATCAGGTGATGAGCCAGCTGATTGGCGGCCTGCTCCAGTTGCAGCGTGGTCAGCGTGCGCTCCAGGCAGCGGGCTGCCTGGGCATGAGGTTGCCGTTCGACCTGCCGATCCCACAGTTGCAGCATGTGCGGCGCGGGTTCACGAGCTTCGCGCCTCGGCTCGACCGTCAGTGCTCCCAGGCTGAACAGCGGTGCCTGCGGCGCGTCGAGCAGGGTTTCGAACAGTGCGAGCAGTTCCGGGATGAAACCTTCGACGGTGGTGCGTCGATACAGGTCGCTGGCGTAGGCCATGTCGCCGTGGATCAGTGTGCCGTCGTCAGTGATGTCCAGCGCCAGGTCGAAATGCGCACCCTGTTTGTCGAAGGCATATTCGCTGACCTCCAGCCCGGCCAGCCTGAGCGCGGTTTTCTGCTTGAGGACCACGTTCTGGTTGAACTTGGCTTGGAACAGCGGGTTGTGGCCCAGGCTGCGCTCGGGTGCCAGTTGATCGACCAGTTGTTCGAAGGGCACGTCCTGATGCGCCTGCGCACCGAACGAGGTGTCGCGAATCTGCGCCAACAAGTCAAGGTAGCTCAGGCGTTCGTCCACCTGGCAGCGCAAGACCTGAGTGTTGATGAAGAAGCCGATCAACCCTTCGGTTTCCGCGCGACCGCGGTTGGCATTCGGCACGCCGATGCGGATATCACGCTGCCCGGCCTTGCGCGACAGAAACAGCGAAAAGCCGGCCAGCACAAGCATGAACAGGGTCATGCCCTGTGTACGTGCAAAGGCGTTGAGCCGCCGCGACAGATCAACGCCGAAATCGAAGCGCAGGTGCTCGCCCTGATAGCTCTGCGTGGCCGGACGCGGGAAATCCGGCGCAGCGTCCAGCAACGGCTGCTCTTCGCCCAACTGGTTACGCCAGTAGTCCAGCTGACGTGCGCCCTCGCCTGCCTCCAGCCAGCTGCGCTGCCAGATCGCATAGTCGGCGTATTGCAGCGGCAGTTCCGGCAGTGCGGGCTCGCGACCTTCGCAGTACGCCTGATAGCAGTGCACGAACTCCTGAATCATCACGTCCATCGACCAGCCGTCGGAGACGATGTGGTGCATGCTCACGATCAGCACATGCTCATCGCCCGCCAGGCGGAACAGGTGCGCGCGCAGCAGCGGCCCGGTGCGCAGATCAAACGGCTGGCCGGTGACTGTGGCCACTTGCAGCGCCAGCTCGGCATCGCGCAGTTCGACATCGGCCAGACCGGCCAAATCAATGCTTTCCAATGCTACTGTCTGGTCGTGCATCAGCACCTGCTGCGCCTGATCGCCATCGGTGTGAAACACCGTGCGCAGCACCTCGTGGCGTTCGATCAGATGATCGAATGCGCGGCGCAACGCCGACTCGTTCAACGTGCCGCGCAGACGCAGGCCGGTGGTCATCTTGTACGCGTCGCTCGACGGATCGAGCTGCCAGAGGAACAGCAGGCGTTGCTGAGCGAAGGACAGCGGAATGGCGCTGACATCATGCCGACTGACCGGCACCGGCAACAGGTTGAAATCCTTGCCTTCCTGGCGCAACCGGGCGAGGAACTGCTGGCGTTGCTCCAGCGACAGGCCGACAAAACGTTTCGCGATGCGTGCAGCAGTGGTCCCGGTCATGCGCCGAATTCCTCCAGTGAATCCATGAACTGGTCCATGTCGCTCCAGTCGTTGTCCGTGCTGTTGTCGGTCAGCGCTGCCACTTCGACGGCGAGCTCACTGAGCAGCGGTTTTTCAAACAGGGTGCGCAGCGGCAGGCTGATGCCCAGTTGCGTCTTGATCCGGGCGATGACTTGCGCGGCGAGCAGCGAATGCCCGCCCAGTTCGAAGAAGTGATCGTCCAGGCCCACCTGGGGTGCGTGCAGGACGTCCTGCCAGATGGCCGCCAGGCAGATTTCCACCTCGCTGCGCGGCGCCCGATAACGCGCCTGCAACTGGCTTGCGTCGGGGGCTGGCAATGCCTTGCGGTCCAGCTTGCCGCTGGGCGTCAGGGCCAGCTCCGGCAACAGCAGCATGTGCGTCGGTACCATGTAATCCGGCAGGCTGGCTTGCAACTGGCTGCGGATGCTCTGGCGCAGCGCCAACTGTTCAGCCTCTGTGGAGGCGGCAACGTCCGGCACCGCGTAGGCGACCAGCTGCGTGCTGCCCGCCAGTTCGACGGCCAGCACCACGGCCTCGCGCACGCCCTTGCATTGCTGCAGGCGCGATTCGATCTCGCCCAGTTCAAGGCGGAAACCGCGAATTTTCACTTGATGATCGACCCGCCCGATGTACTCGACAGCGCCATCGGCACGCAGTCGGGCGCGGTCGCCGCTGCGATACAGGCGCTCACCGCTGCCAAACGGATCGGCGACGAAACGTTCGGCACTCAGACCCGGCTGGGCGTGATAACCCCGCGCCAGGCCAGGACCACCGATGTACAACTCGCCCACCGCACCTTGCGGCAGCAGGTTCATTTGATCGTCGAGAACGTACAGGCGTCGTCCTGTCAGCGCCTGGCCAATCGGCACGCCGCGCCATGACACCTGCTGCGGGGTCAGCGTGCTGCAATCATGGATGCTCGACACCACGGTGGCTTCGGTCGGGCCATAGGTATTGAGCAGGCTTGCATGCCCCAGCCCGGCCTCGTGCCACAGGCGCAGACCTTCGACGGCCATGGCTTCGCCGCCGACATGCACCTGCCGTAGCGCGCCGTAATGCGCGGGCGGGCTGGCGGCGAAGTCCTGAACCAGCGTCAGCCAATAGGCCGCGGGCAAGTCGGCGAGGGTCACGCCGTGCTCGACGATGGCCTGATGGAAGGTGGCGCTGTCCCACAGGCGTTCGTCACGCAGCACAACGGCCGCACCGCGACACAACGGTGGGTAGAACTGCTCGACGAAGCCGTCGAAGCTGTGGGTGGCGAATTGCAGGACCCGGTCGCCTTCGTGCAGGTCACTGTAGTCAGCACCCAGGGTGACGAATTCAGCCAGCGCCGCATGACTGATCGCCACGCCTTTAGGCCGCCCGGTCGACCCCGAGGTGTAGATCACGTAGGCCAGACTGGCCGGATCGATCGGGCCGTCGAGGTTTTGCACGCTGGCGGTTTCGCTGTTCATCCGATCGATGCACAGGCATTGAATATCAGCCAGTTCAGGCAGCCCGGTCAGCTGATCGCTATGGGTCAGCAGCAGTTTCACGCCACTGTCCTCGACTACATGACGCAAGCGTTCGCTCGGCGCATTCAGGTCCAGTGGCACATAGGCGCCGCCCGCCTTGAGCACGGCGAGCAGCGCCACGGGCATGTCCAGCGAGCGGCCCAGCGCCACGCCGACCAGCACGTCCGCACCGACACCCCGCTCGCGCAGTTGCCAGGCCAGACGGTTACTGCGCTGGTTCAGTTCGGTGTAGCTCAGGCTCGGCGATTGACCTTCACGGGCGAGGATCAGCGCCAGTGCGTCCGGTGTGCGTTGTACTTGCGCTTCGAACTGGCGATGCGCGGGAGTTGTGGTGTCGGCTTTGGTGGCGTTGTCGACATCCAGCAGTTGCGTGCGCTCGTCGGCCGAGAGCATCGACAGCTCGGCGATGGTCTGCAGCGGGTCGGCACAGACAGAGGCCAACAGGTTGCGCCAGTGCCCGGCCAGGCGAGCGATGGTCCACTCGTCAAAGATGTCGGTGGCGTAGGTGAAGGCGGCATGCAGTTGCTCGCCTTCACCGCTGGTGGCCAGCATCAGGTCGCTGGCGGCAGCGTGCGAGCGCTGCGCCAATGCCTGTTGCCCGGCAGGCAGATTGGCCACGCGCAGGCCGCCGCTCAACTGTTTGTCGAGCAGGTCGGCAACCACCGGCTGGTGATTGAACATCACCTGAAATAAAGGGTTATGGCTCTGACTGCGCTCCGGCTGCAGGGCGTCGATGATGGCGTCGAACGGTAGCTCCTGATGTGCCTGGGCACCGGTCGAGGCGTCGCGCACGATGCTCAACAGGTCGACGAAGCGGGTCTGCGCCGTCACTTCACTGCGCAGTACCTGAGTATTGATGAAGCAGCCGATCAGCCCTTCGGTTTCGCTGCGGGTGCGGTTGGCGATCAGGCCGCCGACACGAATATCGGTCTGCCCGCTGTAGCGATGCAGCAGGCTTTTGAAGGTCGCCAGCAGCACCACGAACAGGGTCACGCCCTGACGTTGCGCGAGGCTTTTCAGGTCGCGCAGCAGCTCGGGCTCCAGTGCCAGTTCCAGGCGCGCGCCATCGTGGCTGGGTAAGGCCGGATACGGACGGTCGGTGGGTAGCTCCAGCAGCGGATGCTCTTCGCCCAGGTGTCTGCGCCAGTAGTCCAGCTGACGCTCCTGCTCACCGGCTTCCAGCCAGCTGCGTTGCCAGACCGCATAATCGCGGTACTGCACGAGCAGCGGCTGAAAAGGCAGCGGTTTACCGGCCAGCAGTGCGTCGTAGCCGCGCAGCCATTCGTCGATCAGCACGTTCATCGACCAGCCATCGGTGATCATGTGGTGCAGGTTGAGCAGCAGCAGGTGCTCCTGTTCGGCCAGACGCAGCACCTGCACGGTGAACAGCGGCCCACGCTGCAGATCGAAGGTTTGCGCGGCCTGTTCGGCCATGGCCTGACGCGCACTGGCCCAGCGCTGCTCGGGCGGCAAGGCGCTCAGGTCGGTCAGGCGGATGCTCGCTGGCGCTGGCGGCGCGACACGCTGAAACGCCCGGTCGCCCTCCTGGCCGAAGGTGGTGCGCAGGCTTTCATGTCGTTCGACCAGCGCACTGAAAGCCCGCTCCAGCAAAGGCAGCTCCAGCGGACCGTTCAGGCACACCGACATCGGCAGGTTGTAGGCCGCGCTGTGCGGGTCCAGTTGCCAGAGAAACCACATGCGTTGCTGGGCATAGGACAGACCGTCACGCTCGGCCAGCCCGGCACAGGAAGGGATCGGGAACAGCGAGAAATCCATGTTCTCCTTGCGCATGCCGTCGAGGAACAGGCGGCGTTTTTCAAGGGGTAACTCGACAAAACGGCGAGCGAGTTTCTGGGCGTGTTCGGGGTTCATGGGTCGATCCTTGCTGAGTGGGGCTGACCGTCGGGCGGGGTCGTATCAACAAGAACGAATTGGCGAGGAAATATTTAGAAAGGTTCGTTGCGGTGGTAGCCGGGCGCTTCTCGTTCCTCACGCTCCAGCGTGGGAATGCAGTTCAAGACGCTCTGCGTCAAAAGAGGACGCGGAGCGTCCAGAACGGCGTACCGACGCGGAGCGTCGGCACGATAATCAATATTGAGCCTATCGTTCCTCACGCTCCAGTGGGAATGCAGTTCACGACGCTCTGCGTCGCAAGAGGACGCGGAGCGTCCAGAACGGCGTACCGACGCGGAGCGTCGGCACGATAATCAAAAGTCGGGCACGATGATCTATAGGCGGTTACTTATCCGAATGTCCCTGCGCCATGGCGACCACGACTTTGCGCTTGCCGGTGAAGGGTGCGCGGGAGTGGGCGGTGAGCATGTTGTCGAGCATCAGGACGTCGTTTTCCAGCCATGGGAAGCTGACGGTGCATTCGTCGAGTACGCCGCGGATTTCGTCCAGCAGGGTTTCTTCGAGGGGCGAGCCGTCGCCGTAGTAGACGTTGCGTGGCAGGTCTTCTTCGTCCACTACGTCGAGCAGGGTTTCGCGCACTTCCGGTTGCAGGTTGGAGATGTGGAACAGGTGCGCCTGGTTGAACCAGACGCTGTCGTGGGTCACCGGGTGGCGCGATACTGCCTGGCAAATCTGCCGGGTGCGCAGTTCGCCGTCGTCTTTCCATTCGCATTCGATGTTGTGCGCCCGGCAGTAGGCTTCGACCACGGACTCATCTTCGGTGTTGAACACCTGACTCCATTCCACATCGAGCCCGTTGCCGTAGTTACGCACGTACATCAGTTTCTTTTCGACAAAGCGTTCGCGAATGCGCGCCGGGATGCGTCGGTAGATTTCGCGGCTGTCGGCGATCGGTGTTTCGCCACCCGTCTGCGCCGCGATCATGCTGTAAAACCAGATCTTCATCGGCCATTCCAGCGTGTACGCTTGCTCGTTGTGCAGCGGGATGCTCTGGTGTGCCGGGTACTCGGTCGAGGTGTACACACCTTTGGTGACGTTGCTGCGCGGCGTAGAACCGAATTCGTAGTTGAGCAGCGGATCGCCGAAACCGGCGGCGAACTCGCGAAACGCTTCTGCACCGCCCACTTCGAAACCGCGAAACAGAATCCCGCCGGCGCTGTACAGGTGCCCGGCGACCAGCGGCTTGAGTTCGCCCAGCGCTTCCATCAAGTCCAGACCGGGCTCGGGTGCCTGCACCAGCATCGGCAAGCTGCCTGCCCCTGCCAGCAACGGCCGGATATCCAAACTCAACGCATGACTCATGATGTCTCTCCCTTGATGGCAAAAGCGCCCGAGCCCCTGCGGCCTGGCGCAACACCAATGTCCAGATTGAACGTACTGCGTCGCTGAAAAATTAACCGTACCGCCCTATTCATGCGGCATGCGGAGGTGTTCGGCCGTCCTGAAACAATTTTTTGCATTTAAACGCAAAAAATTCCTATAGGAATTCAGTTCTCATTCGTCTTTGACTTAATGTGACGCTTTTATATCGCCCGCGCGTACAGACAGAGGGGACCGCCCTGCGGCCGCTCCACATCGTGAATCGAGATTGTTTATCCATGTCGAAGAAGTCCCGTTCAAAAATCTGGTTTCTCGTCCACAGCTGGCTGGCCCTGCCGATCTGGTTCTTCGTGCTGATCGTCTGTGTGACCGGCACGCTGGCCGTGGTCAGCAAGGAAATCATGTGGCTGGCCAACCCGGAGATGCGTGACAACCGTCCTTCCGACGATGCCCAGCGCCTGAACTTCGAACAGATTCGCGCCACCATCGAACGCAACCAACCGGACCTGATCGTCGGCACCATCATGCAGCCGGACGGCGACTACTTCGCCTTGAGCGTGTTCATCACTTACCCCGACGGGCGTTCGGTGCCGGCTTACGTCAACCCTTACACCGGGGTGATTCAGGGCATTACCCCGTCGTTCGACTTCCGCCGCTTCACCCGCGCGCTGCACGGCTGGTGGCTGGTGCCGTTTACCAACGGTTATTCGTGGGGCTGGTATCTGGTGTCGATTCTCGGCCTGCCGTTGCTGGCCTCACTGGTGACCGGGCTGGTGGTCTACAAGAAATTCTGGCGCGGCTTTTTCAAGCCCGTGCGTTTCAGCCAGGGCCCGCGGATTTTCTGGGGCGACCTGCATCGCCTCAGCGGCGTCTGGTCGATCTGGTTCATTGCGGTGATTTCCATTACCGGCACGTGGTTTCTGATCCAGGCGATTCTGGGCGACAACCAGATCAGTATTTCCAGCAAATCCCAGGTCGCGTCGATCATCCCGCACAGCGCCGTACCACTGACTGCCGACGGCAGACCCGCGCCGACCATCAGCCTGGAGCGCGCCGTGGAAATCGCCAGGGAGCGGATTCCGGGCCTGGAAGCCAGCTTCATCACGCCGCCGTTCAATGCCTACAGCAACCTGCAGGTGGGTGGGCGCAGCTGGTATCCATTGATGTTCCAGACTGCCGAAATCAACCCGTACAGCGGCGAGATTGCCGCCTCGCACCTGCTGTCGGACCGCAACAAACTGGAGTTCGTCACCGAGTCCATGCGTCCGCTACACACCGGCGATTTCGGCGGCATCTGGATCAAGCTGATCTGGGCGTTCTTCGGTCTGCTGCTAAGCATGATGGTGCTCAGCGGCCTGTTGATCTGGAGCAAGCGTACTGCACTGGCGACGCTCAACGCCCTCAAGCGTGAAACCCGAGCCCGCCCGGCAACGGCCGCTGCAACCCCACGAAACACCTCGCCCTCGCCGCTGGCGACCCGCACCCCGGAGAACAGCCTGTGAGCAAGGCCGCCACTGTTGCACAACCTGCATCGTCATTGAGTCGTTTCTGGCACAAATGGCGCTTCCATATCAACGTGCTGCTGGTGCTGATCCCGCTGGGTTTCATGCCCAAGTACTTTTCCGATAACGCGCTGGATCGCGGTGATCAGGGCCTTGGCCAGCGCGAGATCGGCGAGATTCAGGTCGGCCCGTGGAGCCTGCGCCTGGCAGAAGACCGCAACGAAGCGCCGCGCCTTTCCGGCCCATCGGGCTACATGAAAAGTTTCAATGCGGCGCTGTGCAACGCCTGCATCGACCGGGTCAAGGCCACTTATCTGCGCATCGGCAAACCGCGCAGCCTGCGCACCGCCGGGGTGAT
The DNA here is from genome assembly GCF_020312125.1 of Pseudomonas sp. P135. Taxonomy (NCBI): domain Bacteria; kingdom Pseudomonadati; phylum Pseudomonadota; class Gammaproteobacteria; order Pseudomonadales; family Pseudomonadaceae; genus Pseudomonas; species Pseudomonas sp. P135. The sequence continues at coordinate 5,269 of NZ_JAGPYR010000012.1, read as the reverse complement.
TTTCTTCGGTGGCGGCTACCGCATGAGCGCCTTCATGCAGATTGCGCAAAACACCGATCCCGACGCCGAGCTGTGGATCACCATGGAAGGCTGGGACGGCGCCGTGCATCAGACCTCCATCCCCCTGCAACAGGCTTCGCCCAGCACCGTGGCGTGGCTGAAAAAACAAGGAGCCCAACCATGAGTGCCCGCCCTTCCCTGCGCTGGCTGACGGCCAGTGCCCTGTGCCTGCTTGGCCTGAGCAGCAACGCCCTGGCGCATAACCCGATGTGCGAATGCAAACAGATCGACACCGAGCAGATCCGCTGCACCGGCGGTTTTTCCGACGGCAGTGGTGCACCGGGTGTGACCCTGGACGTGATCGGCTACGACGAAACCATTCTGGTGCCCGGCAAGCTCGGCGAAGACTCGACCGTGACCTTCAAGCGCCCGGCTTCGGAGTTCTACGTGCTGTTCGACGCCGGACCCGGTCACGTGGTGGAAATCGATCAGGCGGATATCCAGGCCCCATGAGCGCACCGACCCGACATATCGTCCGTCCGGCAGGCGCCGGGCATGAAACCCTGTACGTCCTGTTGCTGTGCCTGCTGATCCTCGGCAGCGCTGCCGGCGTGATCAGCCTGCACCGTGATACTCAGGAAACGCACAGCGTCTCCAGCCATCAACTGGACGCACGACGCGACCTGAGCGCTGCGGAACAAGGCATTTACGCCGACCTGCGCGTGACCCTCGATGAAATCCGCCTGCTGGCCACCGAGCAGCAGACACCGATCACCCCAGAGCAACTGGGCGATGAAGGCTTTGCGCCGTTCGCCAAAGATGCCAGTTCGGTGAGCCGTGGCGATCATGCCTGGCAGATGATCGAGCGGTCCTATCTGGGGCTGAGCCGGACGCCGAGCGTGGCCGGTTCGTTTCTGATGCGTGTCGATTCCGGCGAGCAGCCGGACATCTGGATCAACCGCAACGCCTCGCCGGCGGCGGTCAGCGACCTCGGTGACCAGGCCCTGATCGATTCAGGCTGGAAACAGGTCGTCGCGCAATTCGATGCTGGCGTGACCCGTCAGCACCCGCACTGAAACTCCGCATTCCTTTGAAAGAAGACCGCTTGCCCATGCCTATTTCACTCAAACGCCGTCCCTTGCTGCGCGTCCTGCTGACGGGGCTGATGGTCGCCCTGCTGGCGCCGTCCGGCTTCGCCGCCGAACCGGCCAAACGCCTGCGCATCGGCATTACCCTGCACCCTTACTACAGCTACGTGAGCAATATCGTCGGCGACAAGGCCGACGTCGTGCCGCTGATCCCGGCGGGCTTCAACCCGCATGCCTATGAGCCGCGCGCCGAGGACATCAAGCGCATCGGTTCGCTGGACGTGATCGTACTCAACGGCGTCGGCCATGACGACTTTGCCGACCGCATGATCGCCGCCAGTGAAACGCCGAACATCAAGACCATCGAGGCCAACGCCGATGTGCCGTTGCTGGCGGCCACCGGGGTGGCGGCGCGAGGTGCCGGCAAAGTGGTCAACCCGCACACCTTCCTGTCGATCAGTGCGTCCATTGCGCAGGTCAACAATATCGCCCGCGAGCTGGGCAAGCTGGACCCGGACAATGCCAAAACCTACACCGCCAATGCCCGTGCCTATGGCAAACGCCTGCGCCAGATGCGCGCCGACGCGCTCGCCAAACTGACCAAGGCACCCAATGCCGACCTGCGCGTGGCCACGGTGCATGCCGCCTACGACTACCTGCTGCGCGAATTCGGCCTGGAAGTCACCGCCGTGGTTGAACCGGCGCATGGCATCGAGCCCAGCCCGAGTCAGTTGAAAAAAACCATCGACCAACTGCGTGAGCTGGATGTGAAAGTGATCTTCTCGGAGATGGACTTCCCGTCCACCTACGTCGAGACCATTCAGCGTGAATCCGGAGTTCGGCTGTACCCGCTGTCGCACATTTCCTATGGCGAGTACACCGCCGACAAGTACGAAAAGGAAATGGCCGGCAACCTCGACACGGTGGTACGTGCCATTCAGGAGTCGGGCGCATGACGGCTGCACAGCACCTCGACATCGTCAGCCAGGGGCCGGGCATCGAATTCAATCAGGTCAGCCTGACCCTCGGGCGCACCACGATTCTCGATCAGGTTCACTTCAATGTGCGCGCCGGCAGCGTACACGCACTGGTCGGCCCGAACGGCGGTGGCAAAAGTTCGCTGATCAAGACCCTGCTCGGGCAGACACCGCATCAAGGTCAGTTGAGCCTGCTGTGGCCTGCCGCTCCGGGGCTGATCGGCTATGTTCCACAGGCGCTGGAGTTCGACCGTGGCCTGCCGATGACCGTGGACGATTTCATGGCGGCCATGTGTCAGCGACGCCCGGCGTTTCTGGGCTTGTCGAAGCACTACGCAGCAGCGATTGGCGAGGCACTGGAACGGGTCGGCATGCAGGACAAGCGCAAACGGCGCATGGGCGCGCTGTCCGGTGGCGAGCGGCAGCGCGTGCTGCTGGCGCAGGGGCTGATTCCTGCGCCGCAATTGCTGGTGCTGGATGAGCCGATGTCGGCGCTGGATGAGGCGGGTATTCAGGTGTTTGAGCGGTTGTTGGGTGACTGGCGCCGAAGCGGATTCACGGTCCTGTGGATCGAGCATGACCTGGATGCCGTCAGGCGTCTGGCCGATCAGGTTACGGGGCTCAACCGACGCATCCTGTTCGACGAACCGGCCGCCACCGCGCTGACCCCGGAACGGCTGCTGACCCTGTTTTCCGCGCACCCGCGCACGATGGATAGCAGTGCCGGGAGGATCGCGTAATGGATTACGAAACCTTTCGCCTGTTCATTCAGGGCCTCGCCTCGTCCGGTTACCTGCCCGAGGCGCTGGCCTACGGTTTCGTGGTCAACGCCCTGCTCGCCGGGCTGTTGATCGGCCCGGTGCTGGGCGGTCTGGGCACGCTGGTGGTGGTCAAGCGCTTCGCGTTTTTCTCCGAAGCCGTGGGTCATGCGGCACTCACCGGGGTGGCGATCGGCATTCTGCTCGGTGAACCCTACACCGGCCCCTATGGTGCCCTGTTCGGCTATTGCCTGCTGTTCGGCATCGTCCTCAACTACCTGCGCAACCGCACCGGGCTAGCACCGGACACGCTGATCGGCGTGTTCCTGTCGGTATCCCTGGCACTGGGCGCGAGCCTGCTGCTGGTGCTGGCCGGCAAGATCAACGTGCACATTCTGGAAAACGTGCTGTTCGGCTCGGTACTGACCGTCAACGGTAACGACCTGCTGGTGCTGCTGATTGTCGGTTCGCTGGTCATGGGCCTGAGCCTGCCGCTGTACAACCGCATCATGCTGGCCAGCTTCAATCCGCAGCTGGCTGCGGTGCGCGGCGTGGCGGTAAAGACGCTGGATTACCTGTTCGTGATTCTGGTGACGCTGATTACCGTCGCGGCGGTGAAAGTCATCGGCGCGATTCTGGTCGGTGCGCTGCTGGTGATTCCGGCGGCGGCAGCGAGGTTATTGAGCCAGTCGCTGAAAGGCTTCTTCTGGATCTCGGTGGCCATCGCGACCATCAGCACCCTGTGCGGCATCCTGCTGCCCATCGTCTACGACCTGCCTGTGCCGTCCGGCGCGGCAATCATTCTGGTGGCGGGCATTGCTTTCGCCCTGGCCGCCATCGCTCGCGGCACGCTGCCGAGCCTGAAAGGGAATATTGGATAAATGCCCACGTTACGTACCTTGAGTCTGGCGCTGCTCATCACCGGCCTGTTCAGCAACAGCCTGCAGGCGGCCGACAGCAAAACCGATAAACCGCAACCGGTGCGAGTGCTGGCCAGCCTGCCGATCACTTATGGCCTGGGCGAAATACTGCTCAAGGACAGCGGTGTGGTGCTGGACCGCGCTGCCGCGGCCAACCTGCCGGGCTCGCGTCAGACCGCGTATTTCACCGGGCGTGGTGCCGATGCCTTGCGCGGGCTGGCGAACAACGCCGACGCGGTGATCGGCTTGCGCTCGATCTGGGCCGATGACCCGCTCTACCCCAATGCACGGCGCAGCAATATTCGTATCGTCGAGATCGATGCCGCACGTCCGGTGGACGGCAGTCTGCCGGGCATCGCCGTACAGCCGGGTCAGGGCACTGACGGATTGAACAGTCAGCCGTGGCTGGCGAGCAATAACATGGGGCGTATGGCGGATGTGCTGGCAGCGGACCTGGTGCGCCTGGCACCGGCCGCCAAACCGAAAATCGAGGCCAATCTGGCGGCGTTCAAACAGCAGCTACTCAAGCTCAGCGCCATCAGCGAAGCCGCGCTGGCCGGTGCCGATAATTTGAGTGTGGTGAGTTTGTCGGATCGCTTCGGCTATTTGATCAGCGGGCTGAATCTGGAGCTGATCGACACTCAGGCACTGACGGACGAGCAATGGACGCCAGAAGCCTTGAGCAAACTGAGCGCGACCCTGAAGGATAACGACGTGGCCTTGGTGCTCGATCACCGCCAGCCACCCGCGCCGGTCAAGGCCGCCATCGAGGCGGCTGGCAGCAAGCTGTTGGTGCTGGGGATTGACGGCGCTGACCCGCTAGCGGAGTTACAGGGTGATATTCAGGGGATTATCGGGGTGCTGGCTGGCAAGGAGTGAGATTATCGTTCCCTACGCTCCAGCGTGGAAATTGCAGTTCGCGATGCTCTGCGTCGCAAAGAGGACGCGGAGCGTCCGGAACGGCATGACGACGCAGAGCGTCGCACGATAGTTGAGTTGCCTGACGTAGAGCTTCAGCACGATAGTTGAGATTATCGTTCCTCACGCTCCAGCGTGGGAATGCAGTTCTCGACGCTCTGCGTCGCAAAGAGGACGCGGAGCGTCCGGAACGGCATGACGACGCGGAGCGTCGCACGATAGTTGAGTTGCCTGACGCAGAGCTTCGGCACGGAGTTGAGATTATCGTTCCTCACGCTCCAGCGTGGAAATGCAGTTCGCGATGCTCTGCGTCGCACGATAGTTGAGTTGCCTGACGCAGAGCCTCAGCACGGAGTTGAGATTATCGTTCCGCACGCTCCAGTGGACTGCCCCCAAGAAGTTGGACACCAATCCGACCTAATGGGGGTGTTCAAATGGCCAAGTATTCAGAGCAATTCAAACTCACCGTCGTCAAAGCGTACCTTGAAGGCAACATCGGCTTTCGCAAGGTGGCCAGCCAGTTCTCGATCGATTTCAGCCTGCTTCGACGCTGGGTCGCCAATTACAAGAGCCATGGGCACACAGGCCATCGCAAGCCTGGTCTTCGG
>NZ_JAGPYR010000011.1:0-166036 GCF_020312125.1 Pseudomonas sp. P135 | reverse complement strand
AGTCCTGTGGAATACAGAATGCAGGCCGCCAAGGCAGCGTAGGTGGATAATTGTCCAACCTTCGGGGGTCACACCACTCCAGCGTGGGAATGCAGGTCTCGACGCTCTGCGTCGTCAATGAGGACGCGGAGCGTCTGGAACGGCGTTTTCACGTGCGTTCGGACAGCCTCGAAGCACATGAAACATCCTTCATTTTGCCTCCACCGCGCTGTAAGCCTCGCCATGCAAGGGCTGCAGAAGATCGATCAGTTTCTGACCACTGGGGAACCTGAACAGGCTATTTACTTAGGCAGCTAACAAATCCTATAAAAGAGTCCTGCGACACATCGCCGCAGTATCCAGAGGCCTGACCATCAAGGCCATCAAAGTCAGGAGCTTACTACTATGACTGTCAGAGTTACTGAACGCGACGACGCCCACCTCTCTCACGAAGCCGTTGCCGACGGCATCCAGATCTGGGATGTGCACCAACAGGACCAACTGGTAGGCATGTTCCACGTTGAGTCCGATGCCCTTCGCTACAAGGAAGAGCTGGAAGCGCTGGAAAGCCAGGGCAACCACTGAACAATTCTCAGAACAGGAAAAGACAAAACCCGCTGAATGCGGGTTTTGTTTTGACAACGCAATGACCGCGCCGTGGGCTTACCACATCAGATCGTCAGGCACCTGATACGCCGCGTACGGGTCGTCTGCATCCGGCGCTTCGGTCGGGGTGTTGAGCAGCACGATACGACGCGGGTCACGCTCCTGGATCTTCAGCGCAGCCTCACGCGGAATGATCTCGTAACCGCCGCCGTGGTGAACGATGGCCAGTGAACCGCTGCTGAGCTTGTTGCGCACCATGGCGTTGACCGGGATGCGCTTGACCTTCTTGTCGTCAACGAAGTTGTAGTAATCCTCGGTGATCAGCTTGGGCAGGCGCGACACTTCGATCAGTTGCTTGACCTGAGCGGTACGGGCTTTCTGCTCGACCTTCTCCTGCTGCTGACGGTTCAGCTCCTGGTCACGCCTGGCCTTCTCGGCCATAGCCTCCTGGGCCGCACGCTTTTGCGAGTCATCGGCCTGAGCCTGACCCTTGTGCACCAGACGCTGCTCTTTCTGCTTTTCTTTGCCGACCTGCTTGGCCTGCTTTTGGTTGACCAGACCTGCCTTGAGCAACTGATCGCGAAGGGAAAGGCTCATTGTCTACTCACTTATACCGTTACCGCACACTCAGCCGCAGCCGGGTGTGCTCTTTTCCTGACGTTTGGCTTCGCCCCACAACGCGTCCATTTCTTCGAGCGAGCACGCTTCGATAGGACGCTGCAGGTGACGCAAAGCCTGTTCAATGAATCGGAAGCGTCTGTCGAATTTGCTATTGGCCGAGCGTAGCGCAGTTTCCGGGTCGACCTTGAGGTGTCGGGCCAGGTTGACGACGCTGAACAGCAGGTCGCCGACTTCCTCGGCGATGCCCTCGGCGTCATTGTCGACCATGGCCTCGAGAATTTCATCGAGTTCTTCACGCACCTTGTCGACCACCGGCAAGGCCGCAGGCCAATCGAAACCCACTTGCGCTGCACGCTTCTGCAGTTTGGCCGCACGACTCAACGCGGGCAAGGCCCGGGGCACGTCGTCGAGCAGCGACAACTGCTCGGGCACACCGGCCTTTTCGGCACGCTCCTCGGCCTTGATTTCGTCCCAACGACGATTGACCTGCTCGTCGGTCAGGCGCGGCGTTTCTGCCGGCGCGTACAGCTCGCCGGTCGGAAACACGTGCGGATGGCGACGCAGCAACTTGCGGGTAATACCGTCGATCACATCGTCGAATTCAAACCGGCCTTCCTCTTTGGCCAACTGTGCATAGAAGACCACCTGAAACAGCAGGTCTCCCAGTTCACCCTTCAGATGGTCGAGGTCGCCCTGTTCGATGGCATCAGCCACTTCATAGGCTTCTTCCAGCGTGTGCGGCACGATGCTGGCGTAGGTCTGCTTCAGGTCCCACGGGCAGCCGAACTGCGGATCACGCAGCCGGGCCATGAGGTGCAGCAGGTCTTGAACTGTATACATAGGCTTCCTTCGGTCGCAGCGGTTTAGCTTCAAGCTTCAAGCTGCAAGCCACCGCAATCCGCTTTAGCTTTAGCTTGCAGCTTGCAGCTTGCAGCTTATAGCTTATAGCCGCCCCTAGGGCGTCCTGTTCCTGCGCGTTTCAATGATGTTCGGCAGCTGGGAAATGCGCCCCAGCAACCGCCCCAGCGCGTCCAGACCCGGAATCTCGATGGTCAGGGACATGAGCGCTGTGTTGTCTTCCTTGTTCGAACGGGTATTGACCGCCAGCACGTTGATCCGCTCGTTAAGCAGCACCTGGGTGACGTCCCGGAGCAAGCCGGAACGGTCGTAGGCACGGATGATGATGTCCACCGGATAGGTGAGCACCGGCACCGGCCCCCAGCTGACCTGAATGATCCGCTCGGGCTCGCGACCGCCCAATTGCAGCACCGAAGCGCAATCCTGACGGTGAATGCTGACGCCACGCCCCTGAGTGATATAACCGACGATCGCATCGCCCGGCAGTGGCTGGCAGCAGCCGGCCATCTGCGTCATCAGGTTGCCGACGCCCTGAATCTGAATATCGCCACGCTTGCCGGGCTTGTAGCCGGTGGCCTTGCGCGGGATCAGCTCCAGCTGTTCATTGACGCGATCAGGCTCAACCTGCTGCTGAGCCAGGTTGACCAGTTGCGCCAGACGCAGATCGCCCGCGCCCAATGCCGCAAACATGTCGTCGGCGGTCTTGTGATTGGCCTTGTCCGCCAGCTTGTCGAAATCGACCTGCGGCAACGCCAGGCGCGCCAGTTCGCGTTCGATCAGGGTTCTGCCGGCGGCAACGTTCTGGTCGCGAGCCTGCAACTTGAACCAGTGAACGATCTTGGCCCGCGCGCGCGAGGTGGTGATGTAGCCCAGGTTCGAGTTCAGCCAGTCGCGGCTCGGCGTACCGTGCTTGCTGGTGATGATCTCGACCTGCTCGCCGGTCTGCAGGCTGTAGTTGAGCGGTACGATGCGGCCATTGATCTTCGCACCCCGGCAGTTATGGCCGATTTCGGTGTGCACCCGATAGGCGAAGTCCAGCGGTGTCGCGCCCTTGGGCAGGTCGATGGCGTGGCCGTCCGGGGTGAAGACGTAGACGCGGTCGGGCTCGATATCAACCCGCAACTGATCGGCCAGACCGCCGATGTCGCCCAGCTCCTCATGCCATTCGAGCACCTGACGCAGCCAGGAAATCTTCTCTTCGTAATGATTGGAGCCGGATTTGACGTCGGTGCCTTTATAGCGCCAGTGCGCACAAACGCCCAGCTCGGCCTCTTCATGCATGGCGTGGGTGCGGATCTGCACTTCCAGCACCTTGCCTTCCGGCCCGATCACGGCGGTGTGCAGCGAGCGATAGCCGTTTTCCTTGGGGTTGGCGATGTAATCGTCGAACTCTTTGGGAATATGCCGCCACAAGGTGTGGACGATACCCAGCGCGGTGTAGCAGTCGCGCATTTCCGGGACCAGCACACGCAACGCACGCACGTCATAGATCTGGCTGAACGCCAGGCCCTTGCGCTGCATTTTGCGCCAGATGGAGTAGATATGCTTGGCACGACCGCTGATGTCAGCGGTCACGCCGGTGGCCTGCAGCTCGTTATCGAGTTGAGACATGACGTCGCTAATGAAGCGCTCGCGGTCCAGCCTGCGTTCATGCAGCAGCTTGGCGATCTGCTTGTATTGATCGGGCTCCAGGTAGCGGAAGGACAGGTCCTCCAGCTCCCACTTGATATGCCCGATACCCAGGCGGTGGGCCAGTGGCGCATAGATGTCGAAGACTTCGCGAGCCACACGGTTGCGTTTTTCGTCGTCGGCATTCTTCACCGCACGAATCGCGCAGGTACGTTCGGCCAGCTTGATCAGCGCAACGCGAACGTCGTCGACCATCGCCACCAGCATCTTGCGCAGGTTTTCCACCTGCGCCTGACTGCCGAGCACCAATGACTGACGAGGGCTGAGGCTGGCGCTGATCGCGGCCATGCGCAGCACGCCGTCGATGAGTTTGGCGACCGTTGCGCCAAAGCGCTGCTCGACGTCCGGCAGCGCAATGAGACCTTCACGCACGCCACGGTAAATGACCGCAGCGACCAGCGAGTCCTGATCCAGCTTGAGGTCAGCCAGGATCTCCGCGATTTCCAGACCGGTCTGGAAACTGGAGGTGCCCTCTGCCCAATGATTCTTGTGAGCCTTGTCGGTCTGCTCGGCTTCCCGGGCAAATTCACAGGCCTTTTTCATGACTTCCCGGTCCAGGACCAGGTCGACGCTGACAATATGATCGAGCCACGCGTCGAGATTGATACTGCCGTCTGTGTTTATCGGCTGGTTCGCTCTCACCTGTACCATGCTGCTTACCTTCCCTACGGCGCGATGAATAGCGCCATCAGTCGCCAGCCTTCTGAGCGAATGCCACTTGCCGGGCAAGCAAGGACCGGCATTCGCGGGCCAGTCGGATTAAATGAGATTCCTTGTCAGCAACGAACTCGTTCCAGTGAACGCCGCTCACTTACTCATTTCAAATAAAGCCATCGCCTCGACATGCGCCGTCTGAGGAAACATATCGAGGATTCCGGCACGTTTTAATCGGTAGCCCTGACGGATCAGTTCGACCGCGTCACGAGCCAAAGTTGCCGGGTTGCATGAAACATAAAGCAGTCGCCGGGCCCCCGTCTTTCTGATCTGGCGGACCACTTCAAAGGCTCCGTCACGCGGTGGGTCCAAGAGTACCGCAGAAAACCCCTCTGCCGCCCAGTCGGCCTGTGTCAGCGGCTGGGAAAGATCCGCCTGAAAAAACCGCACATTGTGCAGATCATTACTCATTGCGTTGACGGCTGCACGCTCGACCATGGTCGCAACGCCTTCGACCGCCACCACGTCCCTGGCCAGCCCCGCCAGTGGCAAGGCGAAATTGCCCAGACCACAGAACAGATCCATGACACGCTCATCTTTTGCAGGCGCCAGCCATTGCAGGGCCTGCTCGATCATCGCGGTATTGACCGCCGCGTTGACCTGAATGAAATCTCCCGGTCGCCAGGCCAGTTGCAGGTTCCACGGCTCCAGCCGGTAGCCCAGCGTATCGCCGGGGCTGGCCGGTTGCGGCTCGCCTTCGCCGTGTAGCCACAGCTGCGCGTCGTGCCTGGAGCAAAACGCCTGCAACAGCGCCAGGTCGGCCTCGGCAAGCGACGCGGTGTGGCGCAACAACACGGCAGTCGCAACCCCACTGAACAGCTCGACGTGACCCAGCACCTGCGGCTTGCTGAAACTTTTCAGCATGCCAGGCAACTCATTCATGATCGGTTGCAAGGCTTGTACCAGCACTGGACAGTGTTCGATGCTGACGATGTCCTGGCTGGCGGCTGCGCGGAACCCCACATCCAGCCTTTTGGCCTTGGCATCCCAGCGAACCGCGACCCGCGCGCGTCGGCGATAGGCCAGCTCGGCACCACTCAAAGGTGCCGCCCATTCATCCGGCACCACGTTCGCCACGCGCATCAACTGCTCGGCGAGCATGCGCTGTTTCAGGGCAAGCTGTTCCTCATGGGGCACATGCTGAACACTGCAGCCGCCGCAGCGACCGAAATACTCACAGGCCGGAGCGCGACGCATGGCGCTGGCAGTGAACACCCGCTCGGTGCGCGCCTCGACGACCTTGCCGCGCGCATTAAGTACGCGCGCCTCGACCTCTTCGCCCGCCAGACTGCCGGCGACAAACCAGGTTTTACCCTCGAGAAAGGCGATACCGCGACCGTCGTCGGACAGCCGCTCAATGGTCAGCCGCTGCTTTTTACCGGCAGGAATCTGTACGGTTTTAACGCCGCCCGCAGGCTGAAAGCGCAAACCTCTTTCATGCTTGGCCATCAGTTGGGCGAATCATAGACGCCGGTCGACAGGTAACGGTCGCCTCGGTCACAGATGATCGCCACAATCACGGCGTTTTCGACTTCACGGGAAATACGCAATGCCCCGGCGACCGAGCCACCGGACGACACGCCACAGAAGATGCCTTCTTCGCGAGCGAGGCGGCGCATGGTGTCTTCGGCTTCGCTCTGGCCCATGTCGATGATGCGGTCGACACGGTCCGACTGATAGATTTTCGGCAGGTATTCCTGCGGCCAGCGGCGAATACCGGGGATCGAAGCGCCCTCCATCGGTTGCAGACCGACGATCTGCACGTCGGGGTTCTGCTCCTTGAGGTAGCGCGAGGTGCCCATGATGGTGCCGGTGGTGCCCATCGAACTGACGAAATGGGTCACGGTACCGCCCGTCTGCCGCCAGATTTCCGGACCGGTGGACGTGTAATGCGCCTCGGGGTTGTCGCCATTGGCAAACTGATCGAGCACCTTGCCACGGCCTTCGGCCTGCATGCGCTCGGCCAGATCACGGGCACCTTCCATGCCGTCATCCTTGCTGACCGAAATCAGCTCGGCGCCATAGGCGGTCATCGCGGCCTTGCGTTCGGCACTGGAGTTGTCCGGCATGATCAGAATCATACGGTAGCCCTTGATCGCCGCAGCCATGGCCAGCGCGATTCCGGTATTGCCGGAGGTGGCTTCGATCAGCGTGTCACCCGGATGGATCTGGCCGCGCAACTCGGCGCGGGTGATCATCGACAAGGCCGGGCGGTCTTTTACCGAACCAGCGGGGTTGTTACCTTCGAGTTTCAACAGGAGGGTATTGCTGGTATTACCCGCCATGCGTTGCAGACGCACCAGCGGGGTGTTGCCGACGCAATCGGCAATGGTTTGATACTGCAGGGTCATGGCGTCTTCGCAATCCAGACTGCGGGGGGTGCCTATCATAACGGCAAACGGCCAAAGCCCATATCACGCAAAGTGCGCTGCTTATTCCCAAAAAGAATAACCACCGATTTTTCCGCTGCCACCCCGCCCTGCATAGAGAGTTAGGTGCCCATGCCGACGGTAAATGGCTAAACTCATCCCCTTGTGCCGATACAGCAAGGCAGCCGATGCCTGATATCGACGGACTGATACGTGTTGCCGGAGGAAGAGCGTGCTGACCAAGCTGGGTATAAAAGGCCGTGTGCTGCTACTGACTATTTTGCCTGCCAGCCTGATGGCGGCGATGCTCGGTGGCTATTTCACCTGGATGCAGTTGAGCGAACTGCAAAGCCAGCTGCTGCAACGCGGCGAAATGATCGCCCAGGATCTGGCGCCCCTTGCCGCCAATGCACTGGGGCGCAAGGACAAAGTGCTGCTCAGTCGCATCGCCACCCAGACGCTGGAGCAGACCGACGTGCGCGCCGTGTCGTTTCTCGACACCGATCGCACGGTACTGGCCCACGCCGGGCCGACCATGATCAGCCCGTCGCCGATTGGCAGCGGGTCGCAGTTGCTCAGCTCGACCGGCACCGACGCCACGCGCTACCTGCTGCCGGTATTCGGCAGTCAACGCCACCTGACCAGCCCGATCATTCCTGCCGAAGCCGACACCCTGCTGGGCTGGGTCGAGCTTGAAATATCCCATAATGGCACGCTGCTGCGCGGCTACCGAAGCCTGTTTGCCAGCCTGCTGCTGATCCTCACCGGGCTGGCGTTCACCGCAACCCTCGCGGTACGCATGAGCCGCACCATCAACGGGCCGATGAGCCAGATCAAACAGGCCGTGTCGCAACTCAAGGACGGCAATCTGGAAACCCGTCTGCCACCGCTGGGCAGCCGCGAGCTGGACGAGCTGGCGTCGGGCATCAACCGCATGGCGGCGACGCTGCAGAACGCACAGGAAGAACTGCAACTGAGCATCGATCAGGCGACCGAGGATGTCCGGCAGAATCTGGAGACCATCGAAATCCAGAACATCGAACTGGACCTGGCCCGTAAGGAAGCGCTTGAAGCAAGCCGGATCAAGTCGGAGTTCCTGGCCAACATGAGCCATGAAATCCGCACGCCGCTCAATGGCATTCTGGGCTTCACCCATTTGCTGCAGAAAAGCGAACTGACGCCGCGCCAGTTCGACTACCTGGGCACCATCGAGAAGTCCGCCGACAACCTGTTGAGCATCATCAACGAGATTCTCGACTTCTCGAAGATCGAGGCCGGCAAGCTGGTGCTCGACAATATCCCGTTCAACCTGCGCGACCTGTTGCAGGACACCCTGACCATCCTCGCCCCGGCGGCGCACGCCAAGCAGCTGGAACTGGTCAGTCTGGTGTACCGCGATACGCCACTGGCGCTGTCCGGCGACCCGCTGCGTCTGCGGCAGATCCTGACCAATCTGGTCAGCAACGCGATCAAGTTCACCCGCGAAGGCACGATCGTCGCGCGCGCCATGCTCGAAGATGAAACCGAAGAGCACGCGCAACTGCGCATCAGTGTGCAGGACACCGGGATCGGCCTGTCCAGTCAGGATGTGCGAGCGCTGTTCCAGGCCTTCAGCCAGGCCGACAACTCGCTCTCGCGCCAACCGGGCGGTACCGGACTGGGTCTGGTGATCTCCAAGCGCCTGATCGAACAGATGGGCGGTGAAATCGGTGTCGACAGCACACCGGGCGAAGGTTCGGAATTCTGGATCAGCCTGAAACTGCCCAAGGCCCGCGAAGACAAGGAAGAATCACTCAATATTCCGCTCGGCGGCCTGCGCGCCGCAGTGCTTGAACATCATGACCTGGCGCGTCAGGCGCTGGAGCATCAACTGGAAGACTGCGGCCTGCAGACCATCGTGTTCAATAACCTGGAAAACCTGCTCAACGGCGTGACTGCAGCGCACGAGACGCCAGCGGCCATCGATCTGGCGGTACTTGGCGTGACGGCGCTGGAAATCTCTCCGGAACGGTTGCGCCAGCACATCTGGGACCTGGAAAACCTCAATTGCAAGGTCATGGTGCTGTGCCCGACCACCGAGCACGCGCTGTTCCAGTTGGCCGTCCACGATGTCTACACGCAACTGCAGGCCAAGCCCGCCTGCACGCGCAAACTGCAAAAAGCCCTGTCCGAGCTGATCGCGCCGCGAGCGGTGCGTGCCGACATCGGCCCGCCATTGTCGAGCCGTGCACCGCGAGTGCTGTGTGTGGACGACAACCCGGCCAACCTGCTGCTGGTGCAGACCCTGCTCGAAGACATGGGCGCTGAAGTGGTCGCTGTCGAGGGCGGCTACGCAGCGGTCAATGCCGTGCAACAGGAAGCGTTCGACCTGGTGTTGATGGACGTGCAGATGCCCGGCATGGACGGTCGGCAGGCTACCGAGGCGATCCGCGCCTGGGAGGCCGAACGCAACCAGAGCTCGCTGCCGATCGTGGCCCTCACCGCGCATGCGATGGCCAATGAAAAACGCTCACTGCTGCAAAGCGGTATGGACGACTACCTGACCAAGCCGATCAGCGAACGGCAGCTGGCGCAGGTGGTGCTCAAGTGGACCGGGCTGGCGCTGCGCAACCCTGCGCCGGAACGCCAGAATGAAGCGCTCGAGGTGCACGTCGGGCCGCTGGTGCTGGATCATGAAGAAGGGTTGCGCCTGGCTGCGGGCAAGGCGGATCTCGCCGCCGACATGCTGGCCATGCTGCTGGCCTCCCTGGACGCTGACCGCGAAGCCATTCGTGTGGCGCGTGCCAACCAGGATGTACACGCCTTGATCGAACGCATCCACCGTCTGCACGGCGCAACGCGTTATTGCGGCGTTCCCCAGCTGCGCAGTGCCTGCCAACGCGCCGAAACCCTGCTCAAGCAGAACGCCCCGCACACCGAAGAGGCCCTTAACGATCTGGACAAGGCCATCATTCGCCTGGAAGCCGAGGCGCGGGTCATGGCTTGAGCGTGCGGCGCGACACCTTTCGTGCCTGACGCTCCAGCGTGGGCGGAGCATGTTAGGATGCGCGCAATTTTGGAGGACCCATGGTCGAACACGATTTTCGCTACAGCATGCTCAACCCCCAGCACACACTGACCGAATGCCGCACGCTGGCGCCCGGTCGCTACCAGGTCACCGGCAACGGCGGCTCGATTCACGACAACGACCAGTTGCTGGTGACCATCAAAGGCAGCAAAAGCCTGCACATGCGCCTCACCGTCGAGAAAGTCCGGCACCTGATCAACCCGCCCGGCCAGTGGATTGCGGTGGCTAAAGGCCCGGTATTCGACGAGTTGGCGATCCATCAGTGGAAAGTGCATTGCGACAGCTGCGCCGCCGAACTGAACTTCGAGTTCATGGTAGAGAGCAAGCTGGGCGTCAAGGCGCAGAAACCGGCCGCTACCGCGCGCATCGCGGAGCTGGGCTGGAAAACCGATGGCGAGAAGCACTTCTGCAAGAAGTGCCAGGAGAAAGCGGCATGAAACAGTTTGCGCTCCTGAGCCTGATCGGCGGCGCGCTGCTGGTTGGTTGTACTGCTGACCCGCTGCCGATCCAGCAGGATCACAGCTATGTAACCGAGTGGATCGGCGAACGTCCGCTGATCGATAACAGTCGCTTGACCATGACGCTGGGTGCCGATGGCCGGGCGTATGGCAATGCGGGCTGCAACCATTGGTTCGCGCCCTATACGCTGAACGATCACAGCATCAGTTTCGGCCCGCTGGGCAGGACGCGCAAGATGTGTGCGCCGGCGTTGATGGAGCAGGAGCAGCGTTTTATCAAGGCGATGAGCAGTGTGCAGCGCTGGGATATCTCGCCCATCGAGCAGTTGCGTCTGTGGCCAACGCAGGGCAAGCCGTTGCGTTTCTGGCTGGAAGATAGCTGATTGTAACTATCGTGCCGAAGCTCAGCGTAACTTGCGACGCAGAGCGTCTAGAACTGCATTCCCACGCTGGAGCGCAGGGAACGATCACTATCGTGCGACGCTCCGCGTCGCATGCCGTTCTGGACGCTCCGCGTCCTCGTTGCTACGCCAAGCGTCGAAAATCGATCCGATCAGCCCTCGCCGCGCAGTGTCTTGAGCTTCTGGATCACGGTCGCGGCTGATTGTTCGCCGAGCAGTTGTTCGCGCATTTTGCCCTTGTCGTCGATGATGTAGGTCACCGGCAGCGCCTCGGAGGGCGGCAGGCTGTATTGCTCGGCTGGGTCCTGAGCGAGCACGGTGAATTTGATGCCCAGTGCATTGGCAGCGTTTTTCAGTTCGTCGCCCTGCAGGTTGTCGAAGTTGACCCCCAGCACGGTGACTTTCTGGTCCTTGAGCTGTTCGGACAATGCATTGAACTCCGGAACCTCTGTACGGCAGGGGCCACACCATTCGGCCCAGTAGTTGACCACCAGCCAGTGCCCCTTGATGCGTTCGCTGGCGACCTTCTGGCCATTCTGATCATTGCCCAGGTCCACGCCACATCCGCTGAGCAGCAAGCTGCCGAAAAGTATCACCGCTGCTGTTAATCGCCTTGCCATTTGCTTGTTTCCTCGCCCCGTTCAACCTGCAATTACTTATACCCACGCCACGACTATTGACCATTCGATATGTCGGACAGTGCCATCGCTGGTTAGAATACGCCACCCACACAAGATGCGACGAGCAAATGACCGATCTGACGCTGTATCACAACCCGCGCTGCAGCAAGTCCCGCGGCGCGCTGGAACTGCTTCAGGCCCGCGGCCTGACGCCGGACATCGTCCTGTACCTGGAAACCCCGCCCGACGCCGACAGTGTGCGCGACCTGCTCGGCAAGCTGGGCATCGGTGCCCGGCAACTGCTGCGTACCGGCGAGGACGATTACAAGCAACTCAATCTGGCCGACCCGAGCCTGAGCGACGAGCAGCTGATCGCCGCCATGGCCGCTCACCCCAAACTCATCGAACGACCGATTCTGGTCGCTGGCGACAAGGCTGTCATTGGCCGCCCACCCGAGAACATTCTGGAGCTGCTGCCGTGAGCACACCCTACATTCTGGTCCTTTATTACAGCCGCAACGGCTCCACCAGCGAAATGGCCCGGCAGGTTGCCCGCGGCATCGAACTGGGCGGCATGGAAGCGCGGTTGCGCACCGTGCCCGCCGTTTCCGCCGACTGCGAAGCGACCGCCCCCGAGATTCCGGAAAGCGGCGCGCTGTACGCGACCCTCGACGACCTGAAAAACTGCTCCGGCCTGGCACTGGGCAGCCCGACGCGCTTCGGCAACATGGCCGCGCCGCTGAAATACTTCCTCGACGGCACCAGCAACCTGTGGCTGACCGGCGCACTGGTCGGCAAACCGGCTGGCGTCTTTACCTCCACTGCCAGCCTGCACGGCGGTCAGGAAACCACGCTGATGTCGATGCTGCTGCCCCTGCTCCACCACGGCATGCTGATCATGGGCCTGCCCTATAGCGAATCGGCGCTGCTGGAAACCACCGGGGGTGGCACGCCCTACGGTCCCAGCCATCACGCAGGTGCCGACGGCAAGCGCGCGCTGGACCGTCATGAAACCGACCTGTGCCGCGCACTGGGCCAGCGTCTGGCCAGGACCGCGGTGCAACTGGACGCGCCGCGCAGTTGAACCGGCAGAACGCCGGGGGCTTTCAGTTAAATCGTAAACTTGCAGGGCAAGGGTCGGTCTGACCCCTTGTCCTGCCTGTTGAATTTCTTTGGAGAACCGATGCACGACTACAAATGGCTGAACGAGTATTGCCTGAATCGATTCGGCTCCGCCAAAGCTCTGGAAGCTCATCTGCCCTCCCCCAAGACACCCAGACAACTGCAAGCCATCAGCGCCGACCGCTACCTGTCGACCATGGCCCTGCGGGTTTTCCGCGCAGGCCTGAAACACAGCCTGGTAGACGCCAAATGGCCAGCGTTCGAGGAAGTGTTCTTTCGCTTCGACCCGGAGAAAGTCGTGCTGATGGGCGCCGATCATCTGGAGCGACTGATGCAGGACGCGCGCATCATTCGTCACCTGGGCAAGCTCAAGAGCGTGCCGCGCAACGCGCAGCTGATTCTGGACATCGAGCAGGAGCATGGCAGTTTCGGCACGTTCATCGCCGAATGGCCGGTCGATAACATCACCGGCCTGTGGCAGTACATCGCCAAACACGGCAACCAGATGGGCGGCCTGTCAGCGCCGCGCTTTCTGCGCATGATCGGCAAGGACACCTTCATTCCGACCTGGGATGTGGTTGCCGCCCTGAACGCGCAGGATATCGTCGACCGTGTGCCGAGCAGCAAACGCGATCAGGCGATCGTGCAGGACGTCTTCAACCAGTGGCACGCAGAAAGCGGTCGGCCGATGTGCCAGCTGTCAGCCATGCTGGCGTTCACCGTCAACCACTGAGCATTGTCAGATATTCACCACATTGACGAACCGTGATGCTGCGGTTTCGTCGATGCGCAGATTGGTGAAGTCGAACAGGTTGCGATCGGCCAGCTGCGAGGGCTGCACGTTCTGCAGGGCGCGGAAGATGCTCTCCGTGCGGCCCGGTGTCTTGCGCTCCCAGTCCTGCAGCATCTCCTTGACCACCTGACGCTGAAGGTTTTCCTGCGAGCCGCAGAGGTTGCACGGGATGATCGGAAACTGCTTGAGGTCCGAGTAGGCCTGGATGTCCTTCTCGTGGCAGTACGCCAACGGACGAATCACCACGTTGCGGCCGTCATCGGCACGCAGCTTGGGCGGCATGGCCTTGAGCGAGCCATTGAAGAACATGTTGAGAAAGAATGTCTCGACGATGTCGTCACGGTGGTGCCCGAGCGCCATCTTGGTGGCGCCGATCTCGTCAGCGAAGGTGTACAGCGTGCCGCGACGCAGCCGTGAACACAGGGAGCAGGTGGTCTTGCCTTCCGGGATCAATTCCTTGACCACTGAATACGTGTCTTTCTCGACGATGTGGTACTCGATACCCAGTTCTTTCAGATAGGCAGGCAGCACGTGTTCAGGGAAGCCGGGCTGCTTCTGGTCCATGTTGACCGCCACGATGTCGAACTTGATCGGCGCGACCTTCTGCAGGTGCATCAGCACGTCGAGCATGGTGTAACTGTCCTTGCCGCCGGACAGGCAAACCATGACCTTGTCACCCTCTTCGATCATATTGAAGTCGGCAACCGCTTCGCCGGCCAGCCGACGCAGACGTTTCTGCAGTTTGTTCTGATTGACTGAAAGGGTGCCCATGTATGGAAATATCCGCTGACGATAGCTTGAGAAAAGCCGGGCATTTTACCCGTAACCGACCATTCGTTAAATATGCTGCGATCGTGCTGTTCAGACAGGCGAACAGACTGGAGCAAAAATGACCACCGGGCGGCTGGCGTGTTCAGAGCTTAGCCACATTGCGGCATACTTGGCGCACTGGAGAACCCTAAAGCATGCCCGACCAACTCAATTCACGCGTCGAAACCTGTTACCAACAAGCCGAAGCCTTCTTCAAGCGCACCTTCAAACGCCCGGTGGTCAGTTTCCAGTTGCGCGGTCAGAAGGCCGGTGTCGCTCACCTGCATGAAAATCTCCTGCGCTTCAACCCGCAGCTTTACAAGGAAAACGCCGAAGACTTCCTGCGCCAGACCGTGCCCCACGAAGTCGCGCACCTGATCGCCCATCAGCTGTTGGGTGGCAGCATCCAGCCACATGGCGAAGAATGGCAATTGATCATGCGCGGCGTCTATGAACTGCCGCCCAATCGCTGCCACACCTACGCGGTCAAGCGGCGCAGTGTGATCCGTTACATCTACCGCTGCCCGTGCCCCGACAGCGACTTCCCGTTCACCGCGCAGCGTCATGGCATGGTTCGCAAAGGACGGCGCTACCTGTGCCGCCGCTGCCGCGAGACGCTGGTGTTCAGCGGCGAGACGCGCACGGAATAGTCCTCCGATAAACAGCAGGCATAAAAAAACCCATCCGAAGATGGGTTTTTTATGGCCTGAAGGGTATCAGACGGTTTTGGTGGTGTTCACTGCAGCGCCTGGAGTCGGGCCTTCGGCAACGCCGAGGTCGTCTTCAGGGCGGGTTTCCAGAATGGCAGAGCCACCGGAAGCCAGCTCAGACTGCAGCTTGTCGGTGTCCAGCTCGCCGACCCACTTGGCAACCACAACGGTGGCAACAGCGTTACCGACCAGGTTGGTCAGGGCGCGGGCTTCGGACATGAAGCGGTCGATACCCAGAATCAGCGCCAGACCGGCTACCGGCAGATGGCCTACGGCCGACAGGGTCGCAGCCAGTACGATAAAGCCGCTACCGGTTACGCCGGCAGCACCTTTGGACGACAGCAGCAGTACCAGCAGCAGGGTGATCTGATGCGTGATGTCCATGTGCGTGTTGGTCGCCTGAGCGATGAACACGGCGGCCATGGTCAGGTAGATCGACGTACCGTCCAGGTTGAACGAGTAGCCCGTCGGGATAACCAGACCGACCACAGACTTCTTGGCACCCAGGCGCTCCATCTTGATCAGCATGCGCGGCAGGGCCGATTCCGAAGAAGAAGTACCCAGTACGATCAGCAGCTCTTCACGGATGTAGCGAATCAGCTTGAAGATGCTGAAGCCGTGAGCGCGGGCGATCGCGCCCAGTACAAACACGACGAACAGTGCGCAAGTGATGTAGAAGCAGATCATCAACTGACCCAGTTGCACCAGCGAGCTCACGCCGTAGGCACCGATGGTGAAGGCCATGGCACCGAACGCACCCAGCGGGGCCAGTTTCATGATCATGTTGATGATGTTGAACATCACGTGGGCGAAGCGATCGATGAAGTCCAGAACCGGCTTGCCGTAGGCACCCAGGCGATGCAGCGCGAAGCCGAAGATCACCGAGAACATCAGGACTTGCAGGATATCGCCGTTGGCAAACGCGCCGACGATGGTGTTCGGAATCACGTTGAGGATGAAGCCGACGATGCTCTGGTCCTGACCGGCAGTGACGTAGGCAGCGATCTTCGAAGCGTCGAGCGTGCTGACGTCGATATTCATGCCGGCACCCGGCTGAACCACGTTGACCACGATCAGACCGATCAGCAGGGCGATGGTCGAAACGATCTCGAAATACAGCAGCGCATAACCGCCGGTCTTGCCGACCGACTTCATGCTCTGCATGCCAGCGATACCACTGACGACGGTACAGAAGATGATCGGGGCAATAACCATCTTGATCAGTTTGATGAACCCGTCACCCAGCGGTTTTAACGCCTTGCCGGTGTCCGGGTAGAAATGACCGATCAGGATACCGATGACAATCGCAACGATTACCTGAAAATAGAGGGATTTGTAGATGGGCTGACGAGTCGTCATTGCAGTTTTCCTCAAGGGCGTCGTCGAGCATCTTCACCTGATGCACGCGAGCCTATAAAGCGCTAACCCTCCTGCACTGGAGGGATTTGTTTTGTCGAGCTGCGCAAGGCAGGTCTCTGCCATGTAGATAGCAATACGCGTGCCATGGAGTCATTTTGATATCAAACCCCCGCATTACAAGGCGCACACTGGTAACGGTAGTCGGGATTCAACAGGAGAGGTGGCGGTTTTCCGCCGTATGGTGGGAAAAATGAGCACACAGTGGCGGGTATCCGCCTTCTTTCGGCAGTGACGGGAGCGCTCGGTGACGCGCAGAGGTGTGACGCAGAGCGTCACGAACGGCATTCCCACGCTGGAGCGTGAGGAAGGATAGGTGTCCGGGTGAACACGATCGTCACTGCGCCAGAAAATGAATCCTGAACGCCGCGCCGCCCAGTGGGGAATCGCCCAGCGTCAGTTGCGCGCCGTAGCTCTCGATGATGTCCTTGACCACCGCCAGGCCGATGCCTTGCCCGGGGTTCTGGCGGTCCAGCCGTTCGCCGCGTTCGAGAATGCGGGCACGCTGGCTCTGCGGGACGCCGGGGCCATCGTCTTCGACGCACAGTTCATCGCCGGTCGTTGAACGCGTGAAGCTGACGCGCACTTCGCTCAGACACAGCCGATAAGCGTTTTCCAGCAGGTTGCCGAGCATTTCCAGCAACGCGCCCTCTTCCATATGCACCTGGCAGTGCTCGGGCAGGTCCAGCGTGGCCTTGACCTGTTTATCGCGATACACCTTGTCCAGCGTGTTGCACAGGCTTTCGACCACGGGCCGCAACATCACGTGATGCCTTACCAGACCGCTTTTGCGCAGGCTGGCCCGCTGCAGTTGATAGCCGATCTGCTGGCTCATGCGTTCGATCTGCGATTGCAGCACCCACGCCTGCTCGACATCCTCGGGGCGCTTGGCGATGTTCTCGCTTACGCCCTGCAAGACCGCCAGCGGGGTTTTCAGGCTATGCGCCAGGTCGTCCAGAGAGTCGCGGTAACGAATCCGCTGCTCGCGCTCGCTGCGCAACAGGCGGTTGAGCGAGTCGGTCAGGCGCAGCAGTTCGCTGGGGTGTTCTTCGCTGAGGCTGTCGCGCACGCCGGCTTCCACCTGATCCAGTTCCTGGCTCAAGCCGCGCAAGGCCCGCAGCCCCCAGGTCAGGCCCATCCACAGCAACCCGAGCAGCACCGCCAGTGCTGCGCCAAAGCCCAGATAAAGCTTGCGGCGCAGGCCGTCGATGGTTTCCTGATAGCCGCGCAACGGCTGCACGGCAACGATACTGAATGCGGCATTGCGCCCGCCGAGCAGCCGGATCTCGACGTCATAGACGAAATACTCATCGCCATTGATTTCCTTGATCTTGGTGAACTCGCTGCCCTGCCCGTCGTATTGCGGGCGGTAGTCGATGTTCTCGCCTTCGGTCGACAACGAGCGCCAGACCATCTGCCCCTGGCGGTTATAGATGTAACCCAGCAGACGGCTACCGGGCAGATTGAATTGTTCGCCCGGCAGTACAGACGGCATCAACAGATGACCATCTTCGACGCGCGCGGCCGAAATCATGGTGGTGACATCGGAAGCCAGGCGTTGCTCGATCGCTCCGCGCAGCGCCAGGCTGAACGCCCCCTGCAAAGCAGGCAGCATCAGCAGCATGAAGATCACCGCCAGCGTGGCGGCGCCCAGCATCAGGCGCAGGCGAAGCGAACGAATCACGTACAGCGCTCATTGAACAGATAGCCCATGCCGCGCACGGTTTCGATAGGTTTGAAGGCCACGCTGCTGTCCAGTTTGCGACGCAGACGACCGACCAGCACTTCGATCACGTTCGGGTCGCGCTCGTCGTCATCAGGGTACAGCTGCTCCATCAGGCGCTCCTTGGGCACCACTTGCTGATGATGGAGCATCAGGTACTCAAGAATGCGGTATTCGTAGGCCGTCAGCGCCAACGGCTGTTCGGCCAGTGCCGCGTGCTTGCGATTGAGGTCCAGCAACAGCGGGCCAGCCGTGATGGTTGACTGAATGAAGCCGCTGGAACGCCGTAACAAGGCATTCAGCCGTGCTTCCAGCTCTTCGAACTGGAAGGGCTTGACTACGTAATCGTCAGCCCCGGCCGCCAGGCCTTCTACCTTGTCCTGCCAGTTGCCACGCGCGGTCAGGATCAGGATCGGAAACGCCTTGCCCAGTGTGCGCAACTGGCGAATCAGGTCCAGGCCGCCGATGCCTGGCAAGCCCAGGTCGATCACCGCCAGGTCGTGATTGAATTGCGCGACCTGATACAACGCTTCTTCAGCGTTGGCCACCGCTTCCACCACATGCCCGGCTTCGGTCAGACGGGTTCGCAGGTGGTGGCGCAGCAGCGCTTCATCCTCAACTACCAACAACTTCATGCAGCTCTCCCAGGCACAATCGCAGCCTCAAGACAAAGAATGAAACGACATCGTCGCATCAGTACTCAACAGGCGGGCGCTGACGGGCACGTGTTGTGTCACATCATAGCTGCCCAGCAGGATTTCGCGGCTGACAGGCGCACCATTGTGAGTGCCCGTCAGACTGCCGTAAACCGGTGGCGAATAAAGCGTCCCCACCGAGACGTTGGAATGCGCCTGCTCCCCGAGCGCGTGCCCCCAGCTGTTGGTATCGTCAAGCCTTTCGCTGGTCTTGCTGAACTCGATACGGGCCACGTCAAGCCGACCATCACCCGCCTGCACCGCAGCACTGCCACCCAGAAAAGCCAGGGCCAGGAAAAACTTGTTGAGATTCAACATATCGACTCCTTTTGCGCTCGGGGACGCTGTCAAGGTATGGGCCAACAGTAATCGCGCCGGGCTGAACCCCGACTGAACACTGCATGAACCGGCGCTGAACAGTCATCCACACCCTGTGCAGCAGAATCGGCTATGGTTATTTGCCAACTCAAACATCAACAAGGAGCTGACCATGCGTGTGTGGATTGCAATGATCATGATGGGCCTGACCGGCCTCGCCCAGGCGGCGATCAAGACCGAGCAGATCGATTACAAAAGTGCCGACGGCACCAAGCTGGTGGGCTATTACGCGTACGACGACGCGGTAAAAGGCCCGCGCCCTGGCGTCCTGGTGGTCCACGAGTGGTGGGGCCTGAATGACTACGCCAAGCGCCGCGCCCGCGATCTGGCTGCACTGGGTTACAGCGCAATGGCCATCGACATGTACGGCGAAGGCAAAAACACCGAGCACCCGAAAGACGCGATGGCCTTCATGCAGGCCGCGCTGAAGGACAGCGATGCCGCCGACAAGCGCTTTGACGCCGGGCTGGAGCAATTGAAGAAGCAGCCACAGACCGATCCGAAGAAGATCGCAGCGATCGGTTACTGCTTCGGCGGCAAGATCGTGCTCGATGCGGCACGCCGCGGTGAACCGCTGCTGGGCGTGGTGAGCTTCCACGGCGCACTGGTCACCAACACTCCGGCTAAACCGGGCATCAAGGTGCCAATGCTGGTCGAACACGGCGCCAAGGACAGCATGGTCACCCCTGAAAACGTCACCGCATTCAAGAAGGAAATGGACGACGCCAAGGCCGACTACAAGTTCGTCAGCATCGACGGCGCCAAACACGGCTTCACCAACCCCGACGCCGACCGCCTGAGCCACGGCGAACACGGCGGCCCGGACATCGGCTACAGCAAATCCGCCGATGAGAGCTCCTGGGCGGACATGAAAGAGTTCTTCAAGAAGATATTTGGTTGACTGTCAGATGTTCCTTCTACACGGAGCGTCGGCACGATAGTCGGGATCATCGTTTCTCACGCTCCAGCGTGGGAATGCAGTGCTCGACGCTCTGCGTCGCAAAAGAGGACGCAGAGCGTCCAGAAAGGCATGCGACGCGGAGCGCCGCACGATAGTTGCGATCATCGTTCCGCACGCTCCAGCGTGGGAATGCAGGTCTCGACGCTCTGCGTCGCAAAAGAGGACGCAGAGCGTCCAGAAAGGCCTGCGACGCGGAGCGCCGCACGATAGTTACGATCATCGTTCCTCACGCTCCAGCGTGGGAATGCAGGTCTCGACGCTCTGCGTCGCAAAAGAGGACGCAGAGCGTCCAGAAAGGCATGCGACGCAGAGCGCCGCACGATAGTTACGATCATCGTTCCTCACGCTCCAGCCTGGGAATGCAGGTCTCGACGCTCTGCGTCGCAACAATGCGTTAATACCAGCGCTGAATATCGATCAAACCGCGCTGCCCCTCATAATCGCGGGCGCTGGAGTATCTCCAGTGCTCACCGACATCCACATAACCTCTCTTTACCGGGTTATGGTGAATGTAATCGAGCTTCTGCCGCATCACCTTTTCATTCCACACAAGCTCGGCATGGGCTCCTTCCTGCCAGACCTGATAAACCCTGTCACTCTTGTGCAGGCGCTTGACGAACCGCAGACGCTCCAATGTGCTGTCGGCATTGGCGTTCTCAAGTGCTGCGATTATCTGTCGAGCCGTAAAAGACTTGAAACTACTCACACACTTGTCCAGAGCGGGCGCTTGGGCCACGAAGTGCAAATGGTTTTCCAGTACGACATACCCGAATAGCTGCAGTCCCTGATGAGCCTGTTGATAGCGCCAGGCATTGAACAGAATGTCTACCAGAACAGGCCGGGTAAAAAGCGGTAACCACTCCACCACCGTGCAGGTCAGGAAGTGAGGCTTTTCAGGTTCGGTGATGGTGTATCTGCTTCGACCCATGTGTTCATCCTTGAATCATCAGAGGCGCGAAAGGTACCTTCCGACCGAGTACGTGGAAATAATGAAAGTGTGACCAGTTTTTTTGCTTTGAATCGCCAAGAGGACGCAGAGCGTCCGGAAAGGCATGCGACGCGGAGCGACGCACGATAGTTGAGATGATCGTTCCTCACGCTCCAGCGTGGGAATGCAGGTCTCGACGCTCTGCGTCGTCAAGACGCGTAGCGTGCGGAAAGGCCTGCGACGCGGAGCGCCGCACGATAGTTGAGATGATCGTTCCGCACGCTCCAGCGTGGGAATGCAGTTCTCGACGCTCTGCGTCGCAAAAGAGGACGCGCAGCGTCCAGAAAGTCCTGCGACGCGGAGCGCCGCACGATAGTTACTGCTAGTGCCCTTCCCTCCAACCCGTTCCCCCGGCAAAATGCCGCCCATGACTGAACTATCCCACCTCCCCGCCTGCTGCCCGGAACTGCTCCGGCATTGGCCGCTGCCTCAAGCCTTGCCGGGAGCAGTACTGGTGAGTGGACATTTTGATCCGCTCAAGCTGGCAGACGGCGACTTTCAGCGTTGTGCGCTGCAGATGCCGGCGAGCATTCAGCGCTCGGTGGCCAAGCGTCAGACTGAATTTCTCGCCGGTCGTCTCTGCGCACGCGAAGCCATGCTTCAGCTGGATGGTCGTCTGCACGTTCCTGCAGTGGGCGAAGACCGCGCGCCGGTGTGGCCCTCGGATGTCTGCGGTTCGATCACTCACAGCACCGGCTGGGCCGCTGCCGTGGTTGCGCATAAGGAGCAGTGGCGCGGGTTGGGGCTGGACACGGAAAACCTGCTGAGCCATGACCGCGCCTCGCGGCTGGCCGGGGAAATTCTGACGGCGGCCGAGCTGGCAGAGATGGCGGCGGGTCCGGAAGATCAGATCGCACTGCGCGTGACCCTGACCTTTTCGATCAAGGAAGCGCTGTTCAAGGCGCTCTACCCCATCGTGCACAAGCGTTTCTATTTCGAAGACGCACAACTGCTGGAATGGTCCGCCGATGGCCACGCCCGGCTACAACTGCTGATCGACCTGTCCAGCGAGTGGCATGCGGGCAAGGAGCTGGACGGTCAATTCAGTGTGCAGGACGATCACCTGTTGAGCCTGGTCGCCGTCGAAGGCTGATCAGCCGGGCAGCGGACAATGCTCGCAACGCCCAACCCACTCGACCCGATGACTCAAACAGCACACACGCCGTTGCCTGCGTGGTTCACCACCTCGCGCCTGCGGCACATAACGCACGGTCTGAAACAGAGGATTGGTGCGCCCGTCCGGCCTTTTCTTCTCGCTTAACAGCGCCAGCCCCGCAGCCAGCGACGCATCACTGCAGGTGGCCAGCTGCGCAAGGCAGCCTTCCAGATAATCCCCGGCGCTGCTCCACAACACAGCAGCCGACAGTCCGCCATAAGCGCTCAGAGAAGTAATGAAGGGCTGCAGATTGTCATCGAGCAATCCGGCAAAGCGCTGAAACGGATCAACCGCAATACCCCGCCAGACGCTTCCCTCCCCTGCCAGCCTGATGCCGCTCGGCACCCCACGCTCATCCAGCGCCAACGCCACTTGCTCCAGCTGTAACGGCCAATGCCAGTCATGCACCAGGCTGGCCACCAGCACCGGCGGAATCAGTTGCATGAAGTAAAACTTGGCCCACTGCGACACCAGCACCGGCAATTGATCGGGCATCAGTTGCGGCCCGTAAACAGTCAGCAGTATCTGATCAAGACGCTCGGGGCGCAGCAGATCAGGCAACGTCATCACCGGACGCGGATCATCCGCCGTCAGCAAGGTCCGCCCGAACCGCGCAAATGGCCCGGCAAACAAAGGCAAGCTCAACGCGGCACCTGCGTGCGCGGCCAGGACAGGCTGAAGCATGCTCCGCCCAGGCTGACGCTGTGTCCGATCAGCGCGCGGCCTTCATGCCAATGGATGATCCGCCGCACGATCGACAGACCCAGCCCATGCCCGCCCGAGGCACGGGTGCGGCTGTCATCGATGCGCATGAACGGCGTGAAAATCTGTTCCCAAGCCTGCTCCGGCACGCCAGGACCATCGTCGTCCACGTCGATACGGCACTGCTGCGCTTCCAGCCGATAGCTGATACGCACCTCGTTGTCGGCATGGCGCAGCGCGTTGCTCACCAGGTTCTGCACGGCGCGATGCAGGTAGCGTGGCTCACCCTCGACCCAGGCAGCCTCGCCCTCTTCGGCCCTCAGGCATTCGCCCCGCGAAACCCGCACATCGGCACGCAATGGCGCCAGTTCGGCGATCACCTGATCGATCAGCGCATCCAGATCGACACGCTGGAAATTCAGGGTCGGCGCGCCCTGCTCAAGGCGCGCGTAGGTGAGCATCTCATCGACCAGTTTGTCGAGGTCCTGAATATCGCTGTCCATGCCACGCATGTATTTGCGCCGCGCCTCGGGGGTGGCGGCGTCGCTGACCATCTCCAGACCGAAACGCAGACGCGCCACCGGCGTGCGCAGTTCGTGAGACACCGCGCGCACCAGTTCACGCTGGATCATCAATGAGCGCTGCAGGTGTTCGGCCATGCTGTTGAACGCCGCCGCCACACGCCCCACCGAGTCGGAGCCTTCGGTCGGCACGCGGCTGTGCAGGCTGCCTTGGGCAATCTGCGTGGCCGCCGCTTCCAGCTCCAGCACCCGTCGCTCCAGACGCCGCACCAGCAAGTACACCACCAGACCGATCAGACACAGGCCCATCAAGGCGATCAGCAGCAGCCAATGCAGTGGATAGGGGTTCATCTGGTACAGCGGGCCGATTTCCAGCACCCAGTTGGTGTCGACGATCCCGGCCAGCACGCGGATCGAATCGCCGCCCTTGCCCAGCGCCATGACCGTATCGCCCTCATAGACGCGGCGGCGCTGGTCATCGTCCAGATCAGCCTGATCCAGCGCCAGCAGGTGCAGGTCGAAACCGAACCCCTTGTCGCTGCGCAGGGCCTGCAGGCGCGCCGGTTGCTCGTCGACCGGAAAGCGCACCAGTTCATCGATCAGCAGGTAAATAGTGGCTCTCGCCAGTTGTTCGGTGATCTGCTGCACTTCGCCGGTCAGCAACAGTGGCTCCTTGTCGCTCAACTGACGATAAACCCTGGCAGCGTGCGGCCCGATCTGTTCGACCACTACCTTGCCGCGCGCCAGTTGCCCCAGTGCGCTGCTGTCGAGGTGAGCCTGTTCAAGGGTTTGCAGACTCAGGGGAATGCCCAGCAGTCGCTCCCAGACTGCCAGGGCGCGGCGCCGTTCGATGCCATCGAGGGGCAGCAGATTGTCGGCCATGATCGTAAAGGTGCCATGGGCCAGGCGCTCGCGGTACTGCTCGCCGCGCGACTGGTTGAGCACATGCAGGGCCAGCACGCCGAGCAGCGCGACCAGCACCAATACGCACAGTACGCCACCGTAGATGCGCAGAAAGATCGAATTCATCAGGTCAGCCGCTGAACACGTGGCCGCTCATGTCCTGCGCCGCTTCGGGCACAAACAGATAGCCCTTGCTGCGCACGGTCTTGATCAGACGCGGATGAATGGGATCGTCGCCGATTTTCGGGCGGATACGCGAGATACGCACATCGATGGAGCGATCCTGCCCGTCGTACCCCACACCGCGCAGCGCGGTGAAAATCTCTTCGCGGGACAGCGTGCGCCCGGCGTTGGCCACCAGCAGCCACAGCAGGTCGAACTCGGCACCGGTCAGCTCGATGCTCTGCTCGCGAAGCCAGGCCTCACGCAGTGCGTTGTCCACCACCAACGGCCCGAACACCAGACGGCGCAGCTCGGCAGCCGGCACCTGCGGCGCTTCACTGCGGCGCAGCAGGGCTTTGATACGCGCCAGCAGCACGCGCGGATGCACCGGTTTGCAGACGAAATCGTCGGCGCCGGTGTCGAGTCCTTCTATATGGTCGGTGTCGTCAGTGCGCGCGGTGAGCATCAGAATCGGCCCGTCGTAGCGGTCACGCACGCTGCGGCAGATGCTGAAACCGTCCTCGCCGGGCAGCATCAGGTCGAGAATCACCAGATCCGGCTGCTCGGCGATGATCCGCACCGCCGCCAGCGCGCCGTCGCCTTCGATGCTGACGCGCAGGCCGTGGTTCTGCAGGTAGTCGCTGGTCAGTTCGGCCAGTCGCTGGTCATCCTCGACGATCAATACGTGCCAGGTGTGTGGTTCCACAGCCATCTTTCCTTGTCGTTATCGACCGCTTTTTGTTTTTGCAACGCAGGGGTTGCGGCATCGCGTCGCAGGCGAGTGTAGCAACCCTTGCGCGGATCACACGACACCGCAGGCGGCATAGCACATGACATGCCAGAACGGCCTTGCAGCTGCGTTTTTTTGTGATAGGGTTCGCGCCCTCAAAAATCAGCAGTGCATCGCCGGTGCCTACAGAAATCGGTGACAAACGGTCACGATCCAGTAGTTATGCGGCCTACACGCATGGTGTGCGATTCATACACAAACTACACACACTTTATCCACAAGCGGTGCGTTGCAATTCATGTCCAAAACGCATTATCTTGTAGCCCGGCGACCAGACACACCCTACATGTGGGGTTTTGAATAAAAACGCCAGCACAACTCAAATGGGAAATTCAAGCATTTTTGTTGCGTCTGAGGGGTTGAACTTCAAGCCAGTTTAGGCACCAAGACCCTCGTGTGTGAGCCAGAGCTATCCCGTACACGTTTTGCAACATCGAACACGCACTCTTGATCAGATTTTCGAAGGATCGGGCATAGCCCGGTCCTTTTTGGCTTCAAAACCTGGAAGCGGCGACAGACCCCGCTTTCACCTTCGTTTTGGAGCCCTTTGGTCGCCTTTTGCGACTGACTGCTCTAAACGAAATGGTGGGCAGCAATGCCCGAACAAACTTAAAGAACGTGGAGTCACACATGCAAACAGACACAACTCGCGAGAACTCGCCGACCGGCGCGCCGCAGCCAAGCCAGACCCAGCAGGATCTGTCTGCCACTGCCCCCGGTCAACTGCGCGTGATCAAGCGTAACGGTACTGTCGTTCCTTACACCGACGACAAGATCACCGTTGCCATCACCAAGGCGTTTCTTGCAGTTGAAGGCGGCAATGCTGCTGCCTCGTCGCGCATCCATGACACCGTTGCGCGCCTGACCGAACAGGTTAGCGCCACGTTCAAGCGTCGCATGCCTTCGGGCGGCACCATCCACATCGAAGAAATCCAGGATCAGGTCGAACTGGCGCTGATGCGTGCCGGCGAGCAGAAAGTAGCTCGCGACTACGTCATCTACCGTGACTCGCGCGCCAAAGAGCGTGCCGTTCGTACACCCGAGGAGCAGGTCCAGGCTCACCCGTCGATCCGCATCACCCGCGCCGACGGCAGCTTTGCGCCGCTGGACATGGGTCGTCTGAACACCATCGTTACCGAAGCGTGCGAAGGCCTGGCTGAAGTCGACGCCGACCTGATCCAGACCGAAACCCTGAAAAACCTGTACGACGGCGTGGCGCTGAAAGACGTCAACACCGCACTGGTGATGACCGCCCGTACCCTGGTCGAGCGCGAGCCGAACTACTCGTTCGTCACCGCCCGCCTGCTGATGGACACCCTGCGCGCCGAAGGCCTGGGTTTCCTCGGTGTCGCCGACAGCGCCACCCACCACGAAATGGCCGACCTGTACGCCAAGGCGCTGCCTGCCTACGTCACCGCCGGTATCAAGTTCGAACTGCTCAACCCTGTGCTGGCCGAATTCGACCTCGAAAAACTCGGCAAGGCGATCAACCACGAGCGCGATCAGCAGTTCACTTACCTGGGCCTGCAAACCCTGTACGACCGTTACTTCATCCACAAGGATGGCGTGCGTTTCGAGCTGCCGCAGATCTTCTTCATGCGCGTGGCCATGGGCCTGGCAATCGAAGAGAAAGCCCGTGAAGACCGCGCCATCGAGTTCTACAACCTGCTGTCGTCGTTCGACTATATGTCGTCGACCCCGACACTGTTCAACGCCGGTACCCTGCGTCCACAGCTGTCCAGCTGTTACCTGACCACCGTGCCGGATGACCTGTCGGGCATCTACCACGCGATCCACGATAACGCCATGCTGTCCAAATTCGCCGGCGGCCTGGGCAACGACTGGACACCGGTTCGTGCGCTGGGCTCGTACATCAAGGGCACCAACGGCAAGTCGCAAGGCGTCGTACCGTTCCTGAAAGTGGTCAACGACACCGCCGTTGCGGTCAACCAGGGCGGCAAGCGCAAAGGCGCGGTCTGTGCCTACCTGGAAACCTGGCACATGGACATCGAAGAGTTCATCGAGCTGCGCAAGAACACCGGTGATGACCGTCGTCGTACCCACGACATGAACACCGCCAACTGGATCCCTGACCTGTTCATGAAGCGTGTCTTCGATGACGGCCCGTGGACCCTGTTCTCGCCCTCCGAAGTACCGGACCTGCACGACCTGACCGGCAAGGCCTTCCAGGAGCGTTACGAGCACTACGAAGCGCTGACCGAATACCCAGGCAAGATCAAACTGTTCAAGACCATCCAGGCCAAGGATCTGTGGCGCAAGATGCTCTCGATGCTGTTCGAAACCGGCCACCCCTGGCTGACCTTCAAGGACCCGTGCAACCTGCGCAGCCCGCAGCAGCACGTGGGCGTGGTTCACAGCTCGAACCTGTGCACCGAGATCACCCTGAACACCAACAAGGACGAGATCGCGGTCTGCAACCTGGGCTCGATCAACCTGCCGAACCACATCGTCGACGGCAAGCTGGATACCGACAAGCTCAAGCGCACCGTCGATGTAGCCGTGCGCATGCTCGATAACGTGATCGACATCAACTACTACTCGGTACCCCAGGCCAAGAACTCCAACCTGCGCCACCGTCCGGTCGGCCTGGGCATCATGGGCTTCCAGGACGCGCTGTACCTGCAACATATCCCGTACGGTTCCGATGCTGCCGTGCAGTTCGCCGACACCTCCATGGAAGCGGTCAGCTACTACGCGATCCAGGCGTCCTGCGACCTGGCCGACGAGCGCGGTGCCTACGAGACGTTCCAGGGTTCGCTGTGGTCCAAGGGCATCCTGCCGCTGGATTCGCAACAGATCCTGATCGAACAGCGTGGCGAGAAGTACATCAGCGTCGACCTGAAGGAAACCCTGGACTGGGCGCCGGTACGTGCCCGTGTGCAGAAAGGTATCCGTAACTCGAACATCATGGCCATCGCACCGACCGCCACCATCGCCAACATCACTGGCGTGTCGCAGTCGATCGAACCGACCTATCAGAACCTGTATGTGAAATCGAACCTGTCCGGCGAATTCACCGTGATCAACCCGTACCTGGTTCGCGACCTCAAGGCCCGCGACCTGTGGGACTCGGTCATGATCAACGACCTGAAGTACTACGACGGTTCGGTACAGCAGATCGAGCGCATCCCGCAGGAGCTCAAGGAGCTTTACGCGACTGCTTTCGAAGTGGACACCAAGTGGATCGTCGACGCGGCAAGCCGTCGTCAGAAGTGGATCGACCAGGCTCAGTCGCTGAACCTGTACATCGCTGGCGCTTCGGGCAAGAAGCTGGACGTGACCTACCGCATGGCCTGGTACCGTGGTCTGAAAACCACTTACTACCTCCGTGCCCTGGCCGCGACCAGCACCGAGAAGTCCACCGTCAACACCGGCAAGCTCAACGCAGTATCGAGCGGCGGCCACGGCCCGGACGACTCGGCGATCACCGCCCCGCGCCCAACCGAAGCAGCACCTGCCGGCCCGGCCCCAGTGCCAAAGGCTTGCGCGATTGACGAGCCGGATTGTGAGGCTTGCCAGTAAGGCAACCCGCCTCGCCCCCACAGGAGAAACACAACCCTGTGGGAGCGAGAGGCCAACAAGCCTGACGCTGTACCTGTAGGAGCGGACTTGTCCGCGAAGAGGCCGGCAAGGATACACATCCCCTTGCCACCCTCCTTCTCACCCAAAGGCCCCGAAAGCCAAAAATTCATGTTCCTTGCGCGCCACACCTGAAAAGCAAGCAACACACCCTCTAGATCCAACAGGCCAGTCCACCCGACTGACCCTCAAGCAGGAGAAGTACACCATGCTGAGCTGGGACGAATTCGATAAGGAAGACGGCGAAGTAGTCGCCAAAGCGACCAACGCCGGTCATGCCAACGAAGCCAACATGGACCGCCTCGACAGCGCCGGCGGCCTGGCTGCCCAGGAAGCCCGCGCCGTGACCGCCGCCGACTCCGCTGCCCTGATCCGCGCCAAGAAAGCGCTGGACGCACTGGACGTCGCTGAAGGCCTGGCCGAGCTCGAAGGCGCCAGCGCCCGCGTCGCCGTTGACGAAAAAATGATGATCAACTGCCGCGCCGACCTCAACCAGCTCGTGCCTTTCAAGTACGACTGGGCCTGGCAGAAGTACCTGGACGGTTGCGCAAACCACTGGATGCCGCAAGAAGTCAACATGACCGCCGACATCGCCCTCTGGAAAAACCCGGAAGGCCTGACCGACGACGAGCGCCGCATCGTCATGCGCAACCTGGGCTTCTTCTCCACTGCCGACTCGCTGGTTGCCAACAACCTGGTATTGGCCGTGTACCGCCTGATCACCAACCCGGAGTGCCGCCAGTACATCCTGCGCCAGGCCTTCGAAGAGGCGATCCACACCCACGCCTACCAGTACTGCATCGAATCGCTGGCCATGGATGAAGGCGAGATCTTCAACATGTACCACGAGATCCCGTCGGTCGCTAAAAAAGCAGCCTGGGGCCTGAAGTACACCCGTTCGATCTCCGATCCGAAGTTCGAAACCGGCACCGTCGAAACCGATAAAGAGCTGCTGCGCAACCTGATCGCCTACTACTGCGTACTGGAAGGCATCTTCTTCTACTGCGGCTTCACCCAGATCCTCTCCATGGGCCGCCGCAACAAGATGACCGGCGTTGCCGAGCAGTTCCAGTACATCCTGCGCGACGAGTCCATGCACCTGAACTTCGGCATCGACGTGATCAACCAGATCAAAATCGAAAACCCGCACCTGTGGGATGCCGAGATGAAAGAAGAAGCCACGCAGATGATCCTGCAAGGCACCCAGCTGGAAATCGAATACGCCCGCGACACCATGCCCCGCGGCGTACTCGGCATGAACGCTGCGATGATGGAAGACTACCTGAAATTCATCGCTAACCGCCGCTTGAGCCAGATTGGCTTGAAGGAAGAGTATCCAGGGACGACCAACCCGTTCCCGTGGATGAGCGAGATCATGGACTTGAAGAAAGAGAAGAATTTCTTTGAGACTCGGGTTATTGAGTATCAGACGGGCGGGGCGTTGAGCTGGGATTGATTTGCATCCCGCGGAATTGCAATAAAAGCTGAACCCATCTCATCAAAAATGAAACGGGTTCTGAGAAAAGGGCTGCCAACTGGCAGCCTTTTTTATTTTTGTTTCGGCAGAAACGTGAGGTTTGACTCGGTTAATTCCGGTCGAACGCGACTCCGGCCGAGCCTCGCCTGTTTTTGCCTTGCCTGACCTTCCTCTCGGCCATCATCCCAGACGGCAAAGACCAGGACGACGGGTGATGGCAAAGGGAAGGTCAAACGAAACTAAACGGTTTCCAAAGACAATCTGGTTTGGCTGGCCCTCCCCTTATTGGTAACTGCCTCAAGGATCGCCCGCCCCAGCTCGCGAATGTCCGGCTCTTTCACAATGGAGTGATGAGTCCCCATGATGGAGATGACTTGCAACTGCTCCTTGGGCATCAGCGCCTCCCAACCCATGCTGATATCACTACGGTTTTCTCCCATTGCTGAGAATAAAGTGACACGCACCGGTAGCGCGGGCGGCCTGTAACGGTAGAGCGCCAGACCGATACTGCGGATCAGTGCCAGGTATCTTTTTGCAAGATCACTCTCTATACCTTCAGGAAGCAGACCTTGAACTTGCGTATAAGCCAACAAGGCCTCGAAATCCCGAGCAGCAGCCAAGTGTCTGACAGGCCCCTGACGTACATCCGGCGGCAGAAGTCTCAACAAGGCCTCGATCTCGTCGAAATCCGGCCTCTCATCGAGATGAGCGTACCCACCCTCCTGCGCATCAAACAAATGCCGATAGTCGCTGGTGGTGTCGACAAGCCCGAGGAATTCTACCGTAGCACCGGCCCCTGTCAGTTGATGGGCAATTTCATAGGCGATCGTTCCCCCGGCAGACCAGCCGGCCACGCGATACGGCCCCTGTGGCTGTATATGGCGGATACCCTCAATGTAGCGTGAGGCCATTGCCTCGATAGTGGTGAGGTGTTCCTCTCCACTTTGCAGTCCGCTCGCCGAAAATCCATACACCGGAATGTCAGAGGGAATTTGCTTTGCCAACTGTTGGGCATAGCCGATATCCCCTGAGCCTTCATGAATGAGGAACAAAGGATGTTGAGCCCCCTCTTTGCGAAGGGTGGTCAGATTCGGATGCAGAGCCTTGTTCAAACCGCTATGGCAAGACGCGGCAAGTTCACAGATTGTCGGGTGCATGAACAGATCGCCTAACGCCACTTCGACCTCGAAGCGCTGACGCAGGCACGAAACCAGTTGCACTGCCAGCAGCGAATGCCCGCCCAGTTCGAAGAAGTGGTCATGGCGACCCACCCGCTCCAGCCCCAGCAATGCCTGCCAGATCTCCGCCAGCGCATGTTCGATTTCACCTACCGGCGCCTCGTAACCACGACTGGCATAAGCGTCATCCTCCGGTGCTGGCAATGCCCGTCGATCCAGCTTGCCGTTCGGCGTTAGCGGGAAACGCGCCAGCGTTACAAAGGCACTCGGGATCATGTACTCCGCCAGCCCTTGCGACAGTTGCTCGCGCAACTGCGTCGCCGACAATACGGCGCCTTCCTGCGCCGTCAAATACGCCACCAGGCGTTTGTCTCCGGGACTGTGCTCGCGCGCCAGCACTACCGCCTCCCTGACCCCGGGGCAACCCGCAAGCTGCGACTCGATCTCGCCCAGTTCGATACGGTAGCCCCGGAGCTTGACCTGATCGTCGTTACGCCCCAGGTACTCAATATTGCCGTCTGCCAGCCAGCGCCCCAGATCGCCGCTCCTGTACATCCGCGCCGCCGGCTGGGCACTGAACGGATCCTCCAGGAAACGCTCCGCCGTCAATTCCGGCCGATTCAGATAACCACGGGCAACCCCAATACCGCCGATATGGATCTCGCCGCTGACCCCGATGGGTACCGGCTGGCCGTGCGCATCCAACAGGTAAATCTGTGTATTTGCTATCGGACGGCCGATCGGAACGATACCGATATCCTGCTCTGCCACGTAATGCCATGCAGTAACGTCAATGGCTGCTTCGGTGGGGCCGTAAAGATTGTGCAACTCGCTTTTCGGGAAATGTGCCTGGCCTTGCAATAGCAAAGCATGCGGCAGCGCTTCACCACTGCAAAGTACTCGCTTGAGCGTCGAACACCGGCCTGCTGGCGTCTGATTGACGAAGGCCTGCAGCATGGAAGGAACAAAGTGCAGCATGCTGATGCTTCGGCGCTCGATCACCTCCATCAGGTAGTGAGGGTCTTGATGCCCGCCGGGGCGGGCCATGACCAGTTGTGCCCCGGCCAGCAGAGGCAGGAAGATCTCCCAGACCGATACATCGAAGCCGAAGGGCGTCTTCTGCAAGACACGATCGTCGGCTCCAATCCGGTATTCGCTCTGCGCCCACCACAACCGGTTGACGACGCCGTCATGCTGGTTGGCCACGCCTTTGGGTTTACCAGTGGAACCCGAGGTATAGATCACATAGGCCAGGTGCTGCGGCGTGATGGCCGGTACCACGGGATTGTGGTCAGCCTCAACCTCCCAGTCGGCATCTTGCAGATCGAACGTCGGCACTGCCAACTCGCCCAGCAACGTCCGGGTCTCGCCCTGCACCAGCACCGCCACCGGCGCGCTGTCCTCC
The DNA here is from genome assembly GCF_020312125.1 of Pseudomonas sp. P135. Classification (NCBI taxonomy): domain Bacteria; kingdom Pseudomonadati; phylum Pseudomonadota; class Gammaproteobacteria; order Pseudomonadales; family Pseudomonadaceae; genus Pseudomonas; species Pseudomonas sp. P135. The sequence continues at coordinate 133,164 of NZ_JAGPYR010000011.1, read as the reverse complement.
AGCATGTAGCGCAACCGCTCCGACGGATACCCAGGATCAAGCGGCACATACGCACCGCCCGCCTTCAGAATACCCAGCAAGCCCACCACCATTTCCAGGCTGCGCTGCGCACAAATCGCTACCCGATCATCCGGCTGGACACCCAGGCCGATCAGATAATGTGCCAGTCGATTCGCCCGCGCGTTGAGTTCGCCATAGGTCAGGCTTGCGGTTTCATCGACCACCGCGAGGGCATCCGGTTGTTGTGCCACCTGTTCCTCGAACAGTTGATGGAGCAACCTGTCCGCCGGGTAGGCCGCTACCGTATCGTTGAACGACTCCAGTACCTGCCGACGTTGCTCGCAGGACAGCAGCGGCAGTTCTCCGACCGACTGTTGATCATCCGCCACCATGCCTTCCAGGAGCACTTGCAGGTGCCCCGCCATCCGCTCGATCGTCGCACGCTCGAACAGATCGCTCGCGTATTCCAGAGAGCCGATCAACCCGCCATCCGCCTCGACCAGCGCAAGCGACAGGTCGAACTGGGCCGTCGTGTGCGGCGCTTGCAGCGGCTCCAGGCTCAGCTCTGGCAGACTGAGTTCGCCGCCGCCCGGGGTGTTGTTCAGCGCCAGCATGACCTGGAAGATCGGGCTATGGCCCAGGCTGCGCGGTGGTTGCAGCGCCTCGACCACCTGCTCGAACGGCAGGTCCTGATGTGCATGCGCCGCCAGCATGACCGCCTTGACCTGCTCCAGCAACGCCGCCACGCTCAGGTGCCCTTGCGGCCTGATTCGCAGCGCCAGTGTGTTGACGAAGAAGCCGATCAGCGACTCCAGTTCGCTGCGCGGACGATTCGCCACCGGCGTGCCGATCACCACATCGTCCTGTCCGCTGAAACGGCTCAACAGACTCGACCAGCCCACCAGCAAGGTCATGAACAGCGTCGCACCGTGACGCTGGCCCAACTGTCGCAACCCTGCCGTCAATGCAGGGCTCAGGGCCAGGCTCACCCTTCCGCCTGCGTAACTGCGCAACGGTGGGCGGCGGTGGTCGGTTGGCAGCTCCAGCAAGGCCGGTGCGCCGCTCAGGTGCTGCCGCCAGAAGTCGACCTGCGTTTGCAGCGTCTCGCCCTGCAAACACTGCCGCTGCCACGCGGCGTAGTCGACATACTGGAAGGCCAGTGCCGGCAGAGGGTCGGCCAGCCCCTGGCTGAAGGCCCGGTACAACGTACCGATTTCGTGCAGCAGAACGCCCGTCGACCAACCGTCCGAAACGATATGGTGCTGCGTCACCAGCAGGATGTGCTCCGTCTCCGACAGTTGCACAAGCCGTCCGCGAATCAGCGGCCCCCTCGACAAGTCGAACGGCGCCAGCGCCTCCTCGCCAGCGAGCTGCTGCACCGCCTCGTGTTGCGCTGCGCTGTCCAGAGCGCGCAGGTCATGAGTGACCAGGGCGAAACCCTGGGTCTCCGGCGCGATCACCTGGATCGCCTGACCCTCGTGCAAGGCAAAATGGGTGCGCAGGGTTTCGTGGCGCGCCACGATCCGGTCCAGCGTGGCCTGCAAGGCCTCGCTGTCCAATCGGCCGCGCAAGCGCAGCCCCGCCGGGATGTGATAGGCGGCTCCCGCCGCCCGATCCAGTTGATCAAGGAACCACAAGCGCTGCTGCGCCCACGACAGCGGCAATGGCAGATCGCGGTCGACCAGCGTCAACGGCGTCTGCGCCGAGAGCCGGGCGTTCGCCACCTGACGTGCCAGACCTTGCAGCGTCGGCTCGGCGAACACATCCCGCAGTGCTACCTCGACTTCGAAGCGCTGACGCAGACGCGAAACCAGTTGCACCGCCAGTAAAGAATGGCCACCCAGTTCGAAGAAGTGGTCATGACGACCTACCCGCTCCAGCCCCAGCAACGCCTGCCAGATCTCCGCCAGCGCATGCTCGACTTCACCTGCCGGCGCCTCGTAATCACGGCTGGCATAAGCGTCGTCCTCCGGCGCCGGCAATGCCCGACGATCCAGCTTGCCGCTCGGCGTTTGCGGGAAACGCGCCAGCGTTACGAAGGCACTCGGAATCATGTATTCCGCCAGCCCTTGCGACAGCTGCTCGCGCAACTGCGCCGCCGACAACACGGCGCCTTCCTGCGCCGTCAGGTACGCCACCAGGCGTTTGTCGCCGGGACGGTGCTCGCGCGCCACTACCACCGCCTCCCTGACCCCGGGGCAAGCCGCCAGCTGCGACTCAATCTCGCCCAGCTCGATACGGAAACCCCGGAGCTTGACCTGATCGTCGTTGCGCCCCAGGTACTCGATATTGCCGTCCGCCAGCCAGCGCCCCAGATCGCCGCTCCTGTACATCCGCGCTGTCGGCTCGGCACTGAATGGGTCGTCCAGGAACCGCTCCGCCGTCAGTTCCGGCATATTCAGATAGCCACGGGCAACCCCCGCACCGCCGATATGGATCTCGCCAATGACCCCGATCGGTACCGGCTGGCCATGTGCATCCAGCAGGTAAATCCGTGTATTCGCGATCGGACGGCCTATCGGAAGTGAATGACCCGCTTGAACAGCGCTGTCGCACAGGTAAAAAGTAGAGTCACCCGCCGCTTCCGACGAACCGTAGAAATTCAGTATCGTGGCCGAAGGTAACCAGGCGCGAGTGCGAGCAAGCAGGGAGGACGAAAACACCTCGCCACTGCAAACGATCAGCCGCTTTTCTGGCGAAACTTGTCGGTTCTCTATTCTCGACAGTTCTTCCAGCAGTGAAGGGACAAGAACCAGACGGGTCAACTGATGCTCTGTAACCGCCTGCCATAGCTGTAGCGGATCCCTGGAGGCCAGCGGCGACACGATATGCAGTTGCGCGCCAAACAGTAAGGGCATCAGCGTTTCAGTCACCGAATCAAGAAAACTGATCGACGTTTTTTGTGCATGCTTTTCGAGTCGCTGACCACCGAAAGTGTTATGCATCCAGTAAAGACGGTTAACCATGGCCTGATGTGGACCGCCCACGCCTTTGGGTTTACCGGAGGAACCCGAGGTATAAATCACATAGGCCAGGTGCTGCGGCGTGATGGCCGGCACCACGGGATTGTGTTCAGGTTCAACCTCCCAGTCGCCCTCTTGCAGATCGAGCGTCCGCACCGCCAACTCGCCCAGTAACCTCCGGGTCTCGGCCTGCACCAGCACCGCCACCGGTGCGCTGTCCTCAAGCATGTAGCGCAACCGCTGCTCCGGATACGCAGGGTCAAGCGGCACATATGCACCACCTGCCTTAAAAATACCCAGCAAGCCCACCACCATTTCCAGGCTGCGTTGCGCACAGATCGCGACCCGATCATCCGGCTGGATACCCAGGCCGATCAGATAATGTGCCAGTCGATTCGCCCGCGCGTTGAGTTCGCCATAGGTCAGGCTTCCGGCGTCATCGACCACCGCGAGGGCATCCGGTTGTTGTGCCACCTGTTCCTCGAACAGTTGATGGATCAACGTGTCCGCCGGGTAGGCCGCTGCCGTATCGTTGAACGACTCCAGTACCTGCCGACGTTGCTCGCAGGACAGCAGCGGCAGTTCTCCGACCGATTGCTGGTCATCCGCCACCATGCCTTCCAGAAGTACCTGCAGGTGCCCCGCGATCCGCTCGATCGTCGCACGCTCGAACAGATCGCTCGCGTATTCCAGAGAGCCGATCAAACCGCCATCCGCCTCGACCAGCGCAAGCGACAGGTCGAACTGGGCCGTCGTGTGCGGCGCTTGCAGCGGCTCCAGGCTCAGCTCCGGCAGGCTGAGTTCGCCGCCGCCCGGGGTGTTGTTCAGCGCCAGCATGACCTGGAAGATCGGGCTATGGCCCAGGCTGCGCGGGGGTTGCAGCGCCTCGACCACCTGCTCGAACGGCAGGTCCTGATGCGCATGCGCCGCCAGCATGACCGCCTTGACCTGCTCCAGCAACGCCGCCACGCTCAGGCGCCCTTCCGGCCTGATGCGCAGCGCCAGTGTGTTGACAAAGAAGCCGATCAGCGACTCCAGTTCGCTGCGCGGACGATTCGCCACCGGCGTGCCGATCACCACATCATCCTGCCCGCTGAAGCGGCTCAACAGACTCGACCAGCCCACCAGCAAGGTCATGAACAGCGTCGCACCGTGACGCTGGCCCAACTGTCGCAACCCCGCCGTCAATGCCGGGCTCAGGGCCAGGCTCACCCTTCCACCTGCGTAACTGCGCAACGGTGGGCGGCGATGGTCGGTTGGCAGCTCCAGCAAGGCCGGTGCGCCGCTCAGGTGCTGCCGCCAGAAATCGACCTGCGTTTGCAGGGTTTCGCCCTGCAACCATTGCCGCTGCCACGCCGCGTAGTCGACATACTGGAAGGCCAGTGCCGGCAGAGGGTCGGCCAGCCCCTGGCTGAAGGCGCGGTACAACATGCCGATTTCGTGCAGCAGAACGCCCGTTGACCAACCGTCCGAAACGATATGGTGCTGTGTCACCAGCAGGATGTGCTCCGTCTGCGACAGTTGCACAAGTCGTCCGCGAATCAGCGGGCCGCTCGACAAGTCGAACGGCGCCAGCGCCTCCTCGCGAGCGAGCCGCTCCACCGCCTCGTGTTGCGCTGCGCTGTCCAGAGCGCGCAGGTCATGAGTGACCAGGGCGAACCCTTGAGTTGCCGGCGCGATCACCTGAATCGCCTGGCCCTCGTGCAAGGCAAAATGGGTGCGCAGTGCTTCGTGGCGCGCCACGATCCGCTCCAGCGTGGCCTGCAAGGCCTCGCTGTCCAATCGGCCGCGCAAGCGCAGCCCCGCCGGGATGTGATAAGCGGCTCCCGCCGCCCGGTCCAGTTGATCGAGGAACCACAAGCGCTGCTGCGCCCACGACAGCGGCAATGGCAGATCGCGATCCACCGGCGTCAACGACGTCAGCGGCGTCTGCGCCGATAGCCGGGCGTTCGCCACCTGACGTGCCAGACCTTGCAGCGTCGGCTCGGCAAACACATCCCGCAGTGCCACTTCGACTTCGAAGCGCTGACGCAGACGCGAAACCAGCTGCACCGCCAGCAACGAATGGCCGCCCAGTTCGAAGAAGTGGTCATGACGCCCTACCCGCTCCAGCCCCAGCAACGCCTGCCAGATCTCTGCCAGCGCATGCTCGATTTCACCAGCAGGCACCTCGTAGCCACGGCTGGCATAAGCGTCGTCCTCCGGCGCCGGCAATGCGCGTCGATCCAGCTTGCCGTTCGGCGTTAGCGGGAAACGCGCCAGCGTTACAAAGGCACTCGGGATCATGTACTCCGCCAGCCCTTGCGACAGTTGCTCACGCAGCTGTGCCGCCGACAACAGGGCACCTTCCTGCGCCGTCAGGTACGCCACCAGGCGTTTGTCGCCGGGACGGTGCTCGCGTACCAGCACCACCGCCTCCCTGACACCGGGGCAAGCCGCCAGCTGTGACTCGATCTCGCCCAGCTCGATACGGAAGCCGCGGAGCTTGACCTGATCGTCGTTGCGCCCCAGGTACTCGATATTGCCGTCCGCCAGCCAGCGTCCCAGATCGCCGCTTCTGTACATCCGCGCCGCCGGCTCGGCACTGAACGGGTCGTCCAGGAAACGCTCCGCCGTCAATTCCGGCAGATTCAGATAACCCCGGGCAACCCCCGCACCGCCGATATGAATCTCGCCGCTGACCCCGATGGGCACCGGCTGGCCGTGTGCATCCAATAGGTAAATGCGTGTGTTGCCGATGGGGCGGCCAATAGGAATCGAGCGCGAATTGTCGGACAGCGCATGGATCTCATAGGTGCTGGCAAAGGTCGTTGTTTCCGTTGGTCCATAGCCATTGATCAGATGCCTCGGGCGATGGGCGCGGGACAAAACCTTCGCAACGCTCACTGGATCGAGCACATCCCCACCGACCAGGAGATATCGCAGCTTTGAGAAGGCAACGGCGAGTACATCGACATATTCATTGAACAATCCAGCAGTCAACCATAAAGCGGTCACGCCACCTTCAATCAATACATGGTTCAAGCGCGCGGGATTGAGCAGCGTCGCCTGAGACACAACCAACAGTTTCGCCCCATTGAGCAGCGCACTCCAGATTTCCCAGGTCGAAGCGTCGAAGGCCGTATTGGCGCCATGCGCAACGCAATCCTCTGTGGTGATCCTGGCATAAGGATTATTGATAACCAGACGCAGCACACTGCGGTGCTCAATCAGCACGCCCTTCGGCACTCCCGAGGAGCCGGATGTATACATCACATAAGCCGGCATTCTCGACGTCAGCCCCAGGGCATCAAGATCCGGATTGCCACACGGCAGCCCACCGGTCCCTGAGGACAGGTCCACGCTGTCCAACACGACCTGCGGCACATTCACCGCCGGCAGGCATTCCTGCAGAGCCTCTTGCACCAGCACTGCTACCGGCGCGCTGTCTTCCAGCATGTAGCGCAATCGCTCAGGCGGATACCCAGGGTCCAGCGGCACGTACGCACCGCCCGCCTTCAGAATACCCAGCAAGCCCACCACCATTTCCAGGCTGCGCTGCGCACAGATCGCGACCCGATCATCCGGCTGGATACCCAGGCCGATCAGATAATGTGCCAGTCGATTCGCCCGGGCATTGAGTTCGCCATAGGTCAGACTTGCGGTTTCATCGACCACCGCGGGGGCATCCGGTTGTTGTGCCACCTGTTCCTCGAACAGTTGATGGAGCAATTTTTCCGCCGGGTAGGCCGCTACCGTATCGTTGAACGACTCCAGTACCTGCCGACGTTGCTCGCAGGACAGCAGCGGTAGTTCTCCGATCGCTTGCTGGTCATCCGCCACCATGCCTTCCAAGAGCACTTGCAGGTGCCCCGCCATCCGCTCGATCGTCGCACGCTCGAACAGATCACTCGCGTATTCCAGAGAGCCGATCAACCCGCCATCCGCCTCGACCAGCGCAAGCGACAGGTCGAACTGGGCCGTCGTGTGCGGCGCTTGCAGCGGCTCCAGGCTCAGCTCCGGCAGGCTGAGTTCGCCGCCGCCCGGGGTGTTGTTCAGCGCCAGCATGACCTGGAAGATCGGGCTATGGCCCAGGCTGCGCGGGGGCTGCAGCGCCTCCACCACCTGCTCGAACGGCAGGTCCTGATGCGCATGCGCCGCCAGCATGACCGCCTTGACCTGCTCCAGCAACGCCGCCACGCTCAGGTGCCCTTGCGGCCGGATGCGCAGCGCCAGTGTGTTGACGAAGAAGCCGATCAGCGACTCCAGTTCGCTGCGCGGACGATTCGCCACCGGCGTGCCGATCACCACATCGTCCTGCCCGCTGAAGCGGCTCAACAGACTCGACCAGCCCGCCAGCAAGGTCATGAACAGCGTCGCACCGTGACGCTGACCCAACTGTCGCAACCCTGCCGTCAATGCCGGGCTCAGGGCCAGGCTCACCCGTCCGCCGGCGTAACTGCGCAACGGTGGGCGACGGTGGTCGGTTGGCAGCTCCAGCAAGGCCGGTGCGCCGCTCAGGTGCTGCCGCCAGAAATCGACCTGCGTTTGCAGGGTTTCGCCCTGCAACCACTGCCGCTGCCACGCGGCGTAGTCGACATACTGGAAGGCCAGTGCCGGCAGAGGGTCGGCCAGCCCCTGGCTGAAGGCGCGGTACAACATGCCGATTTCCTGCAGCAGAACGCCCGTCGACCAACCGTCCGAAACGATATGGTGCTGTGTCACCAGCAGGATGTGCTCCGTCTGCGACAGTTGCACAAGTCGTCCGCGAATCAGCGGGCCGCTCGACAAGTCGAACGGCGCCAGCGCCTCCTCGCGAGCGAGCCGCTCTACGGCCTCGTGTTGCGCCGCGCTGTCCAAAGCGCGCAGGTCATGGCTCGCCAGGGCGAAACCCTGGGTCTCCGGCGCGATCACCTGGATCGCCTGGCCCTCGTGCAAGGCAAAATGGGTGCGCAGGGTTTCGTGACGCGCCACGATCCGGTCCAGCGTGGCCTGCAAGGCGTCGCTGTCCAAACGGCCGCGCAAGCGCAGCCCCGCCGGGATGTGATAGGCGGCTCCCGCCGCCCGATCCAGTTGATCAAGGAACCACAAGCGTTGTTGCGCCCACGACAGCGGCAATGGCAGATTGCGATCCACCGGCGTCAACGGCGTCTGCGCCGAGAGCCGGGCGTTCGCCACCTGACGTGCCAGACCTTGCAGCGTCGGCTCGGCGAACACATCCCGCAGTGCCACTTCGACTTCGAAGCGCTGACGCAGGCGCGAAACCAGCTGCACCGCCAGCAACGAATGGCCGCCCAGTTCGAAGAAGTGGTCATGACGCCCTACCCGCTCCAGCCCCAGCAACGTCTGCCAGATCTGCGCCAGCGCATGCTCGACGTCACCTGCCGGCGCCTCGTAATCACGACTGGCATAAGCGTCGTCCTCCGGCGCCGGCAATGCCCGTCGATCCAGCTTGCCGTTTGGCGTTAGCGGGAAACGCGCCAGCGTTACGAAGGCACTCGGAATCATGTACTCCGCCAGCCCTTGCGACAGTTGCTCACGCAACTGCGCCGCCGACAACTCGACACCTTCCTGCGCCGTCAGGTACGCCACCAGGCGTTTGTCACCGGGACGGTGCTCGCGTACCAGCACCACCGCCTCCCTGACTCCGGAGCAAGCCGCCAGCTGTGACTCGATCTCGCCCAGCTCGATACGGAAACCCCGAATCTTGACCTGATCGTCGTTACGCCCCAGATACTCGATATTGCCGTCCGCCAGCCAGCGCCCCAGATCGCCGCTCCTGTACATCCGCGCTGTCGGCTCGGCACTGAACGGGTCATCCAGGAAACGCTCCGCCGTCAGTTCCGGCAGATTCAGATAGCCACGGGCAACCCCCGCACCGCCGATATGGATCTCGCCGCTGACCCCGATCGGTACCGGCTGGCCGTGCGCATCCAACAGGTAAATCCGTGTGTTCGATATCGGACGGCCGATTGGAAATACCGAAGACCGATAACAGTCGATATCGTCAATCAGTCTGTGCCAGGCCACCACGTCGCTACACTCCGTGGGCCCGTAACTGTTAATGAATTCGGGCCTCGGCTCGGGAAGCATTTCCAGCCTGGCGACTTGAATAGGCTCTCCGCCCAGTACCACCCGGCGAATGCTGTCGAGCTGTCTTGAATCGTTTGCATCGATGAGTGTGTTGAACGCACTGGGTGAAAGATTGATGTGGGTAATACACTCGCGTTGAATCTGCTCCAGCAGCACTTCGGGAATGAAAGCCTCTCTGGCCAGGTGCAGTGTTCCACCGACCAATAACGGCCCCAGGATATTTTTTTGCGTCAGATCGAAGCTATAGGAGGAAACAAGCAGCACGGCATCATCGGAAGCCAGTTTCAGCTCGGCCAGATACCAGTGCATCAGGTTTAGAAAGCCCCTTTGCTCGATCAACACGCCCTTGGGTTGGCCGCTCGAGCCTGAGGTATAGATCACATAGGCCAGATGATCCGGCTTGACGGCTCGCGCCACTGGATCATGGTCAGCCTCAGCTTCCCAGCACCCGCCTTCCAGGTCCAGCAGCGGCACCGCCAACTCGCCCGGCAACGCCCGGGTCGCACTCTGCACCAGCACCGCCGCCGGCGCGCTGTCTTCCAGCATGTAGCGCAACCGCTGCTCCGGATACGCCGGGTCCAGCGGCACGTAGGCAGCGCCCGCCTTCAGGATCCCCAGCAAGCCCACCACCATTTCCGGGCTGCGCTCTACGCAGATCGCCACCCGGTCATCCGGCCCGATGCCCAGGCCGATCAGATGATGCGCCAACTGGTTGGCGCGCGCATTCAGTTGCGCATAAGTGAATGTGCGCGCCTCAAATACCAGCGCAATCGCTGCTGGCGTCTTTTCTACTTGCGCTTCGAATAACTGATGGACGCAGGCGCCTTGCGGATAATCCACGGCCGTCGCATTCCACTCCTGCAGCAACTGACGCTCGGATCGCGGCAGCATCTCCAGACTGCGCAGCAACGACTCAGGTGAGTGTTCCAGCGCGTCGACCAGACTCTCCAGCGCCGTCTCCATGTAAGCACATACCCGCTGCGGATCGATCCCCGCCGTGGCTTGAACGGTCAGTGCAAAGCCCTCGCCCAGATCGTCCACAGCCAGTGTCAGCGGATAGTTGGTTCGCTCATTCCAGCCCAGGACCTCGATTCCGCCCCAGGCGCGGTCTCCCTGGTCCGAGACTTGCGGCTCGGCGCTGTGGCGGTAATTCAGCAGCGCGCTGAACAGCGGCAACGGCGGAGCAATGGCGCTGCAGCGTTGCGCCAGCGCCAACGACGCATGTTCGTGACCGAGCAGCGCGGTCAGGCGGGCATGCGTGGCTTTCACCCCCTCACGCACGCCTTGCTCACCGACGTTCAGGCACAACGGCAAGGTGTTGATGAACATCCCTAACGAGCGGTCGGCGCCGTCGCCACCCTGCATGCGTCCCAGCAACACCGTACCGAACACCACGTCTTCCCGGCCCGACGTGCGCCCCAGCACCTGCGCCCAGGCCAGATGATGCAGGCTGGCAGCACTAACGCCCAGGCTCCTGGCTTGCCGACGGATCCTGCCCGCCAGATCTGCGGAAACCGCCTGCCTGGCTTGCTTGATGTCCCGACCGTCGCCCTGCACATCGTGCAAACCGAATGGCAGCGTCGGTTCTGTCACCTGACCGAGCATTTCCTGGAAGAACGCTTCATGCGCCGCTTGGCTTACGCCCAATCGCGCCTGCGCCACATGATTGCGATAGGGTACCGAATCCGGCAGGCCGGCTGCCTGCCCCAGCAGATCCGCCTGCACCTCATGTTGCACCACTTCCAGCGCCATATGGTCCAGCACCATGTGGTGAAACAGCAGAATCGCCACCCAGCGACTATTCGCTTCGTCGTAGGCGTAAGCCATCTTCATCAAGGGCGCTTTCGTCAAATCCAGCCGGAAATGCCTGGGGTCGAAGCGCTCCTGGAGTTGCTGTTCTATGTCTCCGTCGGCCGCCTTCAGCGCCAACGCCTCCACGGCCAATGGTGCTTCGCGCCAGACTGTCTGAACCGGCTCGTCCAGCCCCTCCCACAGCACCGCTGTTCTCAAGATGTCATGCCTGGCAATCACGCCCTGAAGTGCCCGCACAAACGCCTTCAAGTGATCTTCGCTTGGCAGCGCAAAACGCGTATTTAGCAAATAGGGATCACCCTCGACCGACGCAAGGTGGTGGAACAACACCCCTTCCTGCAGTGGCGCCAGTGCATAGATATCCTGGACGTTCGCCGTCCCGCCTGGCACAGCACGCACAATCCGCTCGATGGCGTCCTCGCTCAGGTCCGCGAGCGGTAACATCGACGGTGTAATTCGTGTGCACCCGACCACGATTCCGTTGGCGGGTACTTCCACCTGATGACCGTTACCCAATACCTCGGCAAACGCCGAAAGGGTTGGCTGGGCAAACAGCATCCGCACATCCGCCGACAGTCCCGCTTGACGCATCCGGCCCATCAGACTGACGGCCAGTAGCGAATGCCCACCCAGCTCGAAGAAGTGATCGTGGCGACCCACCCGTTCGACACCAAGCAGCTCTTGCCAGATTTCGGCAAGCGCCCTCTCGACCGTCCCGCACGGCGCTTCGTAGCCGCGGCTCACATAAGCGTCAGCCTCCGGCACAGGCAACGCCCGGCGATTCAGCTTGCCGTTAGGTGTCAGCGGCCACCCCGGCAATTTCACATACGCGGCCGGCACCATGTACTCCGGAAGACTCGCCTGCAAGGCCGCCCGTAGCGTCTGCACCGCAATAGTCTCTTTCGCTTCTCGCGTCGTGTAATACGCGATCAGACGTTTATCACCCGGCGTGTCTTCCCGGGCAATCACCACCGCCTCTCCGACACCAGGGCACCCAGCCAGCTGCGCCTCAATCTCGCCCAGTTCGATACGGAAGCCACGGAGCTTGACCTGATCGTCGTTGCGTCCCAGGTATTCGATATTGCCGTCCGCCAGCCAACGACCCAAATCGCCGCTCCTGTACATCCGCGCCGTCGGGTCGTTGCTGAAACGGTCTTTCACGAACCGCTCTGCGGTCAGCGCATCACGATTCAAATAGCCGCGCGCGAGCTGTATACCCGCGATATAAATCTCGCCGCAGACGCCAACCGGGACCGGTTGCATGTGCGGGTCCAGCAGATACATCAGGGTATTGGCGACCGGCCGGCCGATCGGCACGATCCCCGCATGCAGGTCGGGCACACAGTGCCAGTAGGTGACGTCGACAGCGGCTTCAGTGGGGCCATACAGGTTATGCAATTGCGCATGTGCAAAGCGTTGCTCGAAGTGCTTTTGCAAACTATAGGGCAACGCCTCGCCGCTACAGAACACCTGCCGCAATGTGCTACAGGCCAGCGGGCCAGCCTGATTGAGGAAGCTCTGCAACATGGACGGTACGAAATGCAATATCGTGACACCCGAGTCTGCGATCAACCCGGCCAGATACTCGGGGTCCTGATGACCTCCCGGACGCGCGATCACCAATTGCGCACCCGCGAGCAAGGGTAGAAAAAATTCCCAGACCGACACGTCAAAACCGAACGGTGTCTTTTGCAAGACGCGGTCTTCGCGACTCAGCCGATATTGGTCCTGTGCCCACAACAGGCGGTTCACAATGGCGCGATGCTCGATCATCACGCCCTTGGGCTGACCGGTCGAACCCGAGGTATAGATCACATAAGCCAGGTGCTGTGGCGTGACCGTCGGCAACACACGATCATGCCTGGCTTCAGCCGCCCGGTTCACGCTTTGCAGATCCAGCACCGGCATTGCCAGCGCCCCCAGCAAGTCCCGGGTCGTACGCTGCACCAGCACCGCCACCGGCGCGCTGTCCTCCAGCATGTAGCGCAACCGCTCCGGCGGATACCCAGGGTCCAGCGGCACGTAGGCACCGCCCGCCTTCAGGATCCCCAGCAAGCCCACCACCATCTCCACACTGCGTTCCACACAGATCGCCACGCGGTCGTCCGGAGCAATGCCCAGTGACAGCAAGACATCAGCCACCTGATTGCTGCGTTCGTTGAGGTCCGCGTATGTCACACGCTCGTTGCCGCACACCAGTGCAAGCGCTTGAGGCTGCTGCTGCGCTTGCTGTTCGAAAAGTTGATGGACCAATAGATCCTGTTGCCAGGCATGATGTGTCGCGTTGAACTCGACAAGCACTTGCCGACGTTCGGTTTCGCCCAAAAGCTCGATCGCGCCCACAACCTGGCGCTCGTTCTCGACCATCGCACGCAGCACCCGTTCCAGATACGCCACGTAGCGTTGGGCCGTCTCGCGGTCGAACAGCGCCGTCGCATATTCCAGCGAACCGACGATCCGTCCCTCCACCTCCGCCAAGTCGAGGGACACATCGTACTTGGTGGTGCGTGCTACCGAATCCAGCAGCGTTAGCTCCAGCCCCGCCAACGCCAGTTCTGCCGGCGGCGTGTTCTGCCACGACAGCATCGCCTGGAACAGCGGGCTATGGGACAAGCTGCGCACCGGCTTGAGCAACTCCACCACCTGCTCGAACGGCAGATCCTGGTGTTCATACGCCGCCAGCGTGCAGGCCTTGACGCGACTCAGCAATGTCTCGACCGTCGGATCGTTCGACACATTCACGCGCAATGCCAGGGTATTGACAAAAAACCCGATCAGGCCCCCGACCTCAGCGCTCATCCGGTTCGCCACCGGCGAACCGATCACCACCTCATCCTGCCCCGACAAACGACTCAATACCGTCGCCCAGCCCGCCAGCAATGTCATGAACAGGGTCGTGCCGTGCCGCCGACTCAGCGCCTTGAGCTCGTGGCTCAGCGTCGCATCCAGCACCACGGGCACCGCATCGCCCGTATAGTCCTGCTGCGCCGGACGGACACGATCAGAGGGCAACATCAGCAATGCCGGCGCATCGAGTAGAGCGGTCTGCCAGTAGGTACTTTGCTTGTGCAATACCGCGCCGCTCAACCAGCCTCGTTGCCACACCGCATAGTCCGCGTACTGGATCGACAACTGCGGCAACGGGTCTGCCTCAGCTTGGCAACCGCTCGCGTAGAGTGCTCCCAACTCGCGCGTCAACACGCCCATCGACCAGCCATCCGATACGATGTGGTGCATCGTCAACAGCAACACATGGTCTTCATCGCTCAGCCGAACCAGACTCCCTCGAATCAGCGGTCCCTGCTGAAGATCGAAGCGCCCAATGGCTTCTTCGTTCATCAGTCGTGCCAACTCACTCGAGCTATCGGCATGCGTCGTGAGATCGTACTTGCGCAACGGGCAGCCTGTTTCCTCGGGATGGATGCACAGCTCTACGGCCTGATCCCCGGTCTGGACAAACGTTGTGCGCAGTACTTCGTGACGCGCCACAATGCGGTTCAACGCACGTTGCAAGGCCGCCTCATCCAGCGCGCCGACGATGCGCAGCCCCGCCGGTATGTGGTAGGCAGCGCTGGCACCTTCCATTTGCGCCAGAAACCACAACCGTTGCTGAGCAAACGACAGCGGCAGTCGCGCCTCTCGTGACGTTTGCACAATCTGCGGCAGCGTATTGTTTTGTGCCTGCGCCACCACGCAGGCAAGCGCCTCGAGCTGCGGATGGGCGAATAACGCGGCCAGTTCCAACTCCACGTTCAAACGCTGCCGGACCAGGGAGATAAGCCTCATCGCCAGCAGCGAATGCCCACCCAGCTCGAAGAAGTGATCATTGCGCCCCACCCGATCAACACCGAGCAGCTCCTGCCAGATATCCGCCAGCGCACGCTCGACTTCGCCTGCCGGCGCCTCGTAGTCACGACTGGCATAAGCGTCGTCCCCCGGCGCCGGCAATGCCCGCCGATCGAGCTTGCCGTTCGGTGTCAGCGGCCATTCGGACAATTTCACATACGCCGCCGGCACCATGTATTCCGGCAGCCTAGCCTGCAAGGCAGCACGTAACGTCTGTGCCGTAATCGCCTGTGCAGCTTCCTGAATCGTGTAATACGCCGTCAGACGCTTTTCACCCGGCGTATCCTCCTGGGCAATCACCACCGCGTCCCTGATGTCCGCGATCTGTCTCAGTTGCGCCTCAATCTCGCCCAGCTCGATACGAACTCCCCGGAGCTTGACCTGATCGTCATTGCGCCCCAGGTACTCGATGTTGCCGTCCGCCAACCAGCGCCCCAGATCGCCACTCCTGTACATCCGCGCCGCCGGTTCGGCACTGAACGGGTCATCCAGAAAACGCTCTGCCGTCAGTTCCGGCCTGTTCAGATAACCCCGGGCAACCCCTGCGCCGCCGATATAAATCTCGCCGCTCACCCCGATAGGCACCGGCTGGCCGTGCGCATCCAACAGGTAAACCTGCGTATTGGCTATCGGACGGCCTATGTGCAATACCGACTGCGTTGCATCGATCAGACCGGATGTGGCCACAACCGTGGTCTCGGTCGGACCATAGTTGTTGATCAGCGCAACCCGGCTATCCGGATTGGGAAACTGACGCAACCGGTCTCCACCGATCAGCAACGTTTGCAGCGACGCCGGCTCAATCCCTTGGGCGAACGCAATCTCGGCAATCGGCGTAGGCAAGAAGCTCACATCCAGTTCTTGCCGACGCCACCATCCCAGCAGCACATCGACATCATTGCCAAGCGCTTGTCCAGGCAACAGCGACAGGCTGGCTCCCACGCACAGCGCTGGCCATAGTTCCCAGACGCAAGCATCGAAACCGACGCCCGCCACGCTCGAAACCCGCTTGCGACGGGTCAGATTGAACGCCTCGCAATGCCAGGCCACCAGGTTCACGAGATTGCGATGCTCGATCATCACGCCCTTGGGCTGGCCGGTCGAACCCGAGGTATAGATCACATAAGCCAGGTGCTGTGGCGCGACCGTCGGCAACACGCAGTCATGCTCGGCTTCAGCCGCCCGGTTCACGCTTTGCAGATCCAGTACCGGCATCGCCAACGCACCCAGCAATTCCCGGGTCGTACGCTGCACCAGCACCGCCACCGGCGCGCTGTCCTCCAGCATGTAGCGCAACCGCTCCGGCGGATACCCAGGGTCCAGCGGCACGTAGGCACAGCCCGCCTTCAGGATCCCCAGCAAGCCCGCCACCATCTCCACACTGCGTTCCACACAGATCGCCACGCGGTCGTCCGGAGCAATGCCCAGCGACAGCAAGACATCAGCCACCTGATTGCTGCGTTCGCTGAGTTCAGCGTAGGTCACACGCTCGTCGGCGCAGACCAGTGCAAGCGCTTGGGGCTGCTGCTGCGCTTGCTGTTCGAAAAGCTGATGGACCAATAGATCCTGTTGCAAGGCCTGATGTGTCGCGTTGAACTCGACAAGCACTTGCCGGCGTTCCGCTTCCCCCATAAGCGCAAGCTGGCCAATCGGCGTCGATTCATGGGCGGCAACCGACTCCAGGAGCAGCGTAATGCGGTCCCGAATCCGCTCAACTTCGTCCGGGCGAAAGCAGGCCAGATTGAAGTTGAAGTCAACGACTACGTCTTCATCCGAATAGTAATCACAGATAGCGATTGAGAGCGGCGTCTGATCGAAGCCGCTGTACATCCTGATCGCCTTCGAAGGGGCGCCGCCAAAGACAAAGTCTGCGTCAAATTTTTCGAATGAAAGCGTTATATCGAAGATCTGCTTGCGCCTGGAATGGCCAATATTCAGAGCGCGATTCAGTTCGGCAATCGGGAAGTGCTCGTGGCGGTAGCAGCGTCGCAATTCGGCGGCCACATCGCCCATCAATTCGAGCAGGGAACGATTGGGGTCAACCCGTACGCCGACCGGGATGACAGAAGAAAACATCCCGATCGTCTGCTTCTGGCGGGCCGTCGTGCGGTTATGCAGGGGCATGCCGATGATGACTTCTTCTGCACCACCGACGCGTGAAAAATAGGCACTGACGACTGCAAAGAATACCGTGACAGGAGAAAGGCCATGCTCGGTGGCAACCGCGGCCACAGCATTGAACAGGTCACGCTTGATCGTCGAGCGAATATGACCGCTCTTGCACATCGAACCCACGGCATGGTCGCCGGACCACTGCAGCAGGGATGGCGGTATGTGTGCGTAACGTTCGCGCCAAAACGACCGGTCACGCTCCAGACGCGGTGAATTCAGATAGGCCTGGTCTTTGGCCAGGAAGTCGCTGTAGGAAGGGCCTTCCTCGAACGCGTCGATGCCCACCAGTAAATTGTTGTAGGCCTTTTCGACTGCATGGCAAAACAGCGTCACCCCTGCGCCGTCCATGACCAAATGATGGTAGCGGCCCAGCCAGTAGTGACGGGATGCACTGCACCGTACGAGCTGCGCCTCCCAAAGAATGCCTTCCAATGGATTGAACGGTCGGGAAAATGCGTGTTGAAGGTATTCCTGCGCTCGCTCGACACCGTCACCGTAGTCTGAAAAATCGACGAGCGCGAGTGTGATATCGACAGATGGCAGCACCCTCTGCCGGGCTATATCACCCTCTTGGAACAAGGCAAGCCGTAGCGCATCGTTATGCTTGGCAACGAGCTTGATAGCCTTCTCGAACATCGGAATATCGAGATCACCTTTGATCTCTAACGTCATGCCGATGTTGTACAGCGGTATGTCCGAATTCGCTATCTGACCGAGCCAGATACCCTGCTGTACTGAGGATAGTTCATACGAGACATTGGAGTTGTTCGATACGTGTTGATGTGACGACGTCATGCGTAAACATCCCTGATTTTAATATCCTTTCGGGAGCCGAGTGACGATGTTCGCGGCCCTGCCGAATTCCTGTAGTGCTGACCAGGTTCCCTACAGAACTCGGTAGTTACAGCACAAGTTTGTCGCAGATAAACCGGATGTCAGAACCTGGCTTGCCCTGTCTGCATGACTACCATAGGGGCCTGGGAGAATGTCATCGATGTGCCGACAGTACCGGCTAGTAGCACCTTGATACTTCCAGCCTGCGAATTTCTATTTTCCCCTAAGTCGTGAGCGGCCCGAACCGACGAAAAAAAGACGCTGACCCCGGATAAGCTGCTAGACCTGCAATAATAGCGTTGACACTTACAAAGAGAAAAACACAAATAAAGTGCTTGTCCCGCATTACCAGTGCAACCATCCCGCATTCAATAAACCGTTTTCGCTTCATTTGTCACAGCAAAAAGCGGGCATATAACCTTACCTGGAGGCGCTGGATTGATCGGTGGGCTCGGGGTTTGAACTTTGCTCAAGGCGCTGCTCGATTGGCTGGCCAGCCGCTTGGTTTCATTGAAGCCTGTCACGCTGAACAGTCCGAAGTCAGTAGGCGCCCCCGTGCCCAAGTAGCCCGTTAGCGGCATCGCAATCATCAGACCATAGAGTCCCCCGTGCGCAACGTGCGCGCAGATGATCCAGCAAGGCACCCAGCTGGAAATCGAATACGCCCGCGACACTATGCCCCGCGGCGTATTCGGCATGAACGCATGCAATGATGGAGGACTATCTGAATTTCATCGCTAACCGCCGCCTGAGCCAGATTGGCTTGAAGGAAAAGTGTCCAGAGACGACCAACCCGTTCCCTTGGATGAGCGAGATCATCGCCTTGAAGAAAGAGAGGAATTTCTTTGAGCACTCGGGTTATTGAGTATCAGACAGGTGGGGCGTTGAGCTGGGATTGATGATCTCGCTTGTAGAACCGTGTTAAGACCTGAAGCCATTTCATCCTGCATGAAATGGTTTATGCGAAAAGGGTTGCCAATTGGCAGCCTTTTTGTTTTCTCTTAGACGGAACGGGGAAATCTAAACAGGATATTTAGAAACCACAGAACCATTGATTGATAGATGACACATTTCAGTTATTAATGCTGCATCGCCCACATCAAATATCCCGTATCAAGATCAAACGGCACCACCCACAATTGCAGCCCCTCCGAAAACTCAAAAACTGGCAACGCCTCCTGAAACGATGCCCGCTTCGGATAAATCAGCACCAGATCCCCCTGTCCGCCTAGATACTTCTGCCCATACGCAAACAGCTGGTAAAAATCCGCCTGGCTTAGACCATAATTTTTGCTACCAAGCTCGCTGTCCAGCCGCTTCCACTTGGTATCCAGAACCCAGCTCTTCTCCCCCTGAGTAATCATGAGATCGGGCCTTAGCTGAAAGACCTTTTTGCCCTCATGAGTACACAGATACTCACTGCTGCGCTGCGTGTGTAGCGTAGCGTCTGGCGGCAGCGAATCCCTCAGGCACGCAGCCACGTAGCGTTCGAACAGTTTCTCCATCGGGAACAGTAAGCTCATGCCCTGCCATTCGCCCGCAATCGCCAGTGGCGTTTGCTGTTGGATGATGAGTTCGCACCACGGCTTCACAGGTTGGTAATGAGCCATGAGCCGATCGTGGCGCCACTGTTTGAAATCTTGAGCGGTGTCTCGGCTGCTTGGAATTTCTAGCAACAGTGAGCGCAGTTCGTGGGCGAGGCGCCAGTTACTGGGGTCTTGAGTGGTTTTACAGACGATACCTAACGCTGTTTTGAGAAGACGGTTCTCGGCCCGGTCGGGCAGGAATACGTCGTGACGAATTTGGAAGTGGTGTTGTCGGCCAGGAGGTTGGCGCATTTGGCGGGCGGTGTTGAGTTGGCCGCGCAAATATCGCTGTTCCTCTTCGACTCGTAGGTAGTCGAAGCGAAGGCCGCGTTTGATGAGGTGGTCGAGCGCTTCCAGAAAGCTGCTCATTACCCATTCGGTCAACGGCGCATCGAAGCGCTGTAACGCGGTTGCGCCGACCTTACGGGTTGGTAGGTCTAATGACCTCTGAATCATGCGCCTGAGCAACGCGCGGCTTTGCTGGATGCAGTCGCCTTGTTCAAAATGCTTAGGCAGGATTTCGATACGCGTACCGCAGGGTGTTTCCAGCGCGCCAACGTAGTTATCGAGCTTAAGCCAGCGGCGGCCTTCAACTTGAACCAGTGCGGCACCCGCTTTGCTAAAGCGGGAACTGGTTTCGCAGAGCCAGTCGAAAGCCGAGGGCGATACCTGGGCTACGTCGAGCGTCGGGCTAAGAACATTGCTGGTTGTCAGCCGAGCATATTCTCGGACCGTTACGGTGGTTTTCACCTTTGCTGTTCGCTAAGGAACTTGATGATCTTACGCCCGAGGCTCCGCGTGTTCAGCTTGATGCCCGACGCTGATGTAATAGGTAGGCCATGTTTGCTGGCAATCTCTCGCAAATGTGGCTTGGCAGGTTTGACCTGCTGGCCTCCACGATAGACCTCAATACTGCCATTGGCGGCTTGTCGTATGTCTACGCCTTCCGTTCTGACGCTCTTCGCTTCCAGCGGCGCGCTGACGCTCAGGTTGTGATCGATCACGCCCAGATATGACTCGATATTGTCGAATGCAGGCAGATTCAATTCCCAACGTTCGTTGTTCTGCCCCACTGTGACAGCATCTCCAAACAGCACGCTGAAGTCTTGGCTCGGCTGGATCAAGAACCTATTTTCTGGAGCTTTGCGTTGGTCGTTGAGGACCCACTGGATACGCTGCCAATCTTCGAAGAAATACTCCTGAAGTAGCGGCAGGATTTGCTCTTGAAAAATACCTGCCAGCCGCTCCAAGGTCGGATCGTTCTCAAGAGGCATGAAGTACGCGTGCCCCAGGCAATGATCTTGATCAAGCAGGACTGCTATACGCTGGTTCATCACACTGAGCAATTCGTCGATAGCGATGCCATCAACCTCTATATCTTCAAGCAGCTCAGGGTTAGGCGGCACCTCGATGAACGTGAAGCGACGACGCAGGGCAATATCAAGTGCGGCCAATGATCGGTCAGATGTGTTCATGGTGCCGATCAAGTGAATGTTGCCGGGGATGCTGAAGCGCTCTTTCGAGTAGGGCAGCGTAACCTCGAGTGCCTCTGATGCGCCCGCACGCTTGGAAGGTTCGATGAGGGTAATCAGCTCGCCGAAGATGCGCGAGACGTTGCCTCGGTTGATCTCATCAATGATCAGCACTTTTGGCCGTTCACTCTGAGCGACCTCTGCCGTCCGGAAATCTTCATTTCGCTTGCTGAGCATGTGTTCAATCAATACGGGAACAATATTGCGATAACCTTTGACCAAGTAAGGATCATAAGTAGAGTTCGGTAGTTTTTCCTCCCAATTACCTGTGCTCAAATCATTAACACTCAGTACACCTTGAGAAACGTCATCAGCCAGAGCATTAAGTAGACTCATAGCAAGGCCAAAATTTTTACCTTTTGGCTTTTCTAACTCAAGAATATCGTCATTTGCTCGAATTACCTTATAGCCTGTGCCGTAGCGCTCACCAACCTTGAATGCTCGGTACTTTCCGCTCAGTTCACTCGCAATTGACTCGCAGAGGCTTTTGAAAACGCCTGAGACCACTTCGTAACGGATCTGGCCTTGCTCATCAGTCGTAGCGCGAAGCCCTTCAACAAAGTCTTCGTAGCTGAAGCTCTGATGAAAGGTCACAAAGCGCACGTCGCCTGCTGCAAGCAGCTCGTCAAATCGAGCTTTCAGCGCTGACCGATTATCAAGGTTTTTAGCAAGAAAAGGCTGACCAAGGATCTGCAACGTAGCTTCGACTGTGGCGTAGGTTTTCCCCGTACCGGGCGGACCGAAGAAAATCTGATTGAGCGAAGGCATTGCCGAACGTCCCTGTAGGAAAAGTCCGACAACAGTATCTAGATTGCCAGCATGGGTAAAGCGAAGCGTCGGTGGTGTCGTGTTTATGTAGCAGCCCTGAGCATGCGACGCAGAGCGTCGCGAACTGCATTCCTACGCGGAGCGTTGGAACGATATGGGTTGCTTAGCCCGATACCTCGCCTGAAGATCGGAAACCCCTGACATCCTCTCACTCCCCAGTCCGATATCGACACGTTGCCAGCGCCCGTATCGTATGCGCCGGTGCCTAAGAAACACCCAACGTAGATGCAGTGAGTTCACCATAGCCCCAGATTCCAATCGTTCTAATCAAACGGGAATCTCGGCCTTGCTGATCCGCTCAGTTGGGTTTTCTTACGCCCGCTCTACGTTGGTCTTTAACGTCATTTCAGCTCATACGTAGAGGTCAGCATGTTAAGCAATTTATTTCGGGCAAGCGCTTGTCAGGCGCGCAAGGTGTGTGCCGGTTTCACCCCAACCCCCTTCCACCGCCACAACCGCCAACTCCTCGCCCTCCTCCTCGAAAACCAACCCTGGTTCAGTGCCCGCGATCTGGGTCGCATGATCGGCTGGCCATTGAACGAGCGAACGCTGCGCAAGCTGGACGCTGACCAGCACCGGATGATCACGCTCGACCTGCACGGCGAAACACAGTCAGAGCTGATGGTCAGTGAGTCGGGGGCGTACGCGATGATGGTACATCACTATCACGCAGAGAATCGTGGGTTACGGCAGTGGATTACCCATGAGGTGGTGCCTGCGTTGCGGGATGGGCAGGTGCCGTTCGATGACTGCACGCCGAACCTGAGCATGCTGCAGTGGCCGGGGTTGTCGGTAAGTATGTTGCACTGGCACAGCGAGCCGTGGATACGGTTGCGGGATATGCCGATGCTGTTGGCGCATCCGCAGATGCAGGTTGAAGCGCGGCCACGTAGTTTAGGCAGGCCTTGGTGGCGGGCGGTGTTGCCTGCTTCTCGGTTGGGTTGAATGCGTGGTGATGGCCGTGCCGTGTAGGTGACGGCCATTGCGTCTCGTCGGGTCAGTCTTTCAGGCGGCGTCGGTAGTCGTTGATCATTTCTTTAGTAACGTCTTCCTTGTAGCAGATGGGTGCGTAGCCGCCTTTGCGGCTGTACGCGCTGCGTTTGCCACATTGACTGCCATTGCGGGCGGAGTTGTAGGGGCATGGGCAGTTGCCGGGGTAGCTGTCGATGGATTCCTGGATGATGGCTTTGACGATTGAGGCGTCTGTTACCTGGGTTTCTCTGGCCTGTACGGTGAAGGCGCAGAGCAACGCGAGTATGGCGAAGAGGCCTGTCCCTGTCTTTTTCATGGCTATTCCTTAGCGAGTGCAGACGAGTGTCTGTTGCAAGGTTTTACCATGGCATCACTAGGCCATCAATTTTTAGTGAGGTCCTTGTCCGGGTCTTGTCACGTCGCGGGAGGGAGTTTTGAGACGTGTGAGGTTTTTGTCATAGCGCACAGGGTCCGCTATATGGGGCGCACGTGAATGCGCTTGTCGCTATACAAAAATCCGAGTGAGTTCGGAAAAAGGGCTAAAAAACGACGTCGCAGACTAGATGTAACCCCAGTGGGGTGAACTAAACCTTCTGCCAGAATCGAAAACAGACTTATGTATAACAACGAGCGCTCTAAGTGGTGATGATGCTTGGGAGGCTCTGTGTCCAATTCAGAGTGTGCAGTGCAACGAAGACTCGTGATACACATCGTCATCTTGGCAATACCACTTTTAAAAGTCAGGAAATCACATCAAGACGTCCACAGGAGAAACTGATCATATCTCCGACGTTGATGTCTCCGGGTAGTACATCATCCAATTCAATAGTGATTTCACCCGCAACCACCAGCGATTTTTCAACACTAGCCACCTCAGCCAGAATTTCATGAACGAATCCATCGTCAATACGTAGTACGTATGGCTGAGAGCCTGCCGCCATCTTGGCTACATTTTTTATTGATATCGCAAGGACAGGCTCAAGCAGCATGTCCCCGACATTCATATGACATGGATGACAAAAGGCTACGCACTGAGTCTCGGCATCACCGATTGTCAGCATTGCCTCTAGAGCATCTTTCGAGATCCATTCACACTGTTTAACAAACATTTAAAATCCTGAGCCTTGGCTTTTTGCTGAGCTATCGATTTCACCATTGCACAACTTCAGTGAGACACATACCCCTTTAGCACTAAAGGCTTTTTAGTTCCTCGGAAATAAATATTTCCGCCCCCGAAAAAACCGCTTCATTTTGGCATGCCTTATAAATTTCCGCCAAGAAACTTTCGAAAGCTTGAAAATAGATACTCTCAACCTCATTATTGTCGTCAAGAAAAATCGACATATTTATCTGACCGTTGGTATATTTCTTGATGCCTGCGTATTCCTCTTCAAACTTAAGACCCAAACACCCAACCAAATACTCTCCGATACTTTCAGGAAGCCTTTCAAGACTATTAAACTCCCACCCATAATCGCCTAGAACCTTAGATGCGCCTGTAGGAACTATGAAAACTGCCTGATAACTTCTCTTCATGCGACCACTCAAGTTCCTACGAGCGCCTCGTAAATTTCAATTGGTTTTTTCATCCAATGGCTGCCACAGAATCCTTTTAATATAATCCTTAGCTTCCTGCTCAGTTTCAAAATCCAAGACCTCGTACTCATCATTTACTAACATGTCTCGCCAAGAAACATTTTGATCACGAAGACATTCAGCTAACTCATACCTCATCTCATCTGTTTTGCCACTAGAATTAAGGCTATTAACATATATACCTATAGCAACGTCTTCTGCCAGATTAAAATCCGAACAAAAAACAGTCTTTAGCATGTGCCGAACATTCTCATATTTCATAAATGCCTTACCTTTTTAGGGAGCAGGTGCTGGAAAAATAGTAATTGTCTCCCAAATTTTCTTGCTGGGATTATACTGATACAAGCCTTCTACACTTCGCAAATTTTCAAGCTTTTCTGGAGCGCCATTTGTCTCAAGGTTTTTAAGGATGTTACCAGTGGGTAATACCCGCTTGAAACCTCTTCCAAGATCAACGCCGATATCGCCTGCCTCTTGAGCCGTAACCCTTATGACATCTTGGCCTGGTTGGCGCGCTATAGCCCTTTCCAAAGCTCCACCATTTCTAATGGTTTGGTCAGCAAAAATCAATAATTCATCGCTGTGGAAAGCCGATGATAAAGGTGGGACTGACGGGCCGACGTCTCCGTTCGGCTTAATGGCTGATTTTGCCCGGAGCATTAGGTCTCCATCAGAGACTTTGCCACCGTGAACACTTAGGGAGTGTGCGTTGGGGTGGCCCGTTACAAGATCTAATTGTTTTGGATCTATCTTGCTTGAAACAGTTTTTTGATCCAATGCATCTGGTTTAGCTGCGTCTGCGGTCTTTGAGCGATTTGTTGACAAAGCCTCTTGAGCTTCCAGCGCCCCCCTACCCGGCTCCGGCCTCTGCAAATCAGGTCGCTTCTTCAGGTCATCTTCATGCTCAAGCATCCACTGGCCCAGTCGCTCGCCTTTGGCGCTGGCCCGCATTTCATTTGCCAACGCACGAGCGTTACCGCGGCCGCGTGTGATGTACTGAACCATCGCGCCCAATAGCAGAATCACAACCTCAACGTGCCCTTGTGCGATTTCCTGAACCGCACTGTTCTGTGCGACCGGGTCGTCTCCCATGAAGGAGCTCCACCCTTGTTCGCGGGGGCCTTGCCATGCTGTGCTGATACCGCGTGTGTAGTAATGAATGATGCGCGGAAAGCCGTCGATGACGGATTCAGCGATGGACTCCAGACCAAGAATCCCCAGTATGAAAGTACTGGCCTGCGCCCCTAATGCAGCGCCCATTAAACCACCGGGAGCAGCACCCACCCCGAAAAAAAGTGCACCCGCGCTTGCACCGGCGACCCCTCCGACAAAAGCACTGCCGACGACGATCATGGCCATCTGGGTGACTACGTCGATCAAGTCCTTGATGATGCTAGAGATGTCGAGGTCAACGAACCGCTGTCCCAGTATGCGGCAAGCTTCCCATTCGGCACGGTCGAACGCGGACCTGACACAATTGAAGCGGCGAATGATCAGCGCGGGCGACGGGAGGGGTTCATTTCGATGGGTGCGAAAATGGCCCCCTCTGTAGGGCTCGATGTCACGGTCAAGCTTTCGCCGTATGTCATCCCATGAAGGCAGCATGTGAAAAAAGAACATTCGGTGTCTCCCTGACAATTCTTGATACAGCTCTGCCTGAGCAACTTAACAGAAGAAGTGCAAAAAATTCCAAGAGCCGCATGGCACCTGCAAAAATTCGGAAAATTCGTACATCAGCGTTGGTTGTTCAAAAACAGCCTTTGCCTGAGTCCTATTCGGGCGTGTGGGGAAGATGTGAAGCTGAATTTGGATATCGTCTCCGAGCGGAGGAATGAAATCTATATACCAGCCCTGTGACCGATTCGGAGAACGAGCTTCTACACGGAAGGCGTAGGCGCTTCAGTAGGTGAAGACGGCTACGATGGGCTGCGAAGCGGCCCTGAAACTGGTGACCTCGTTTGAACCTGATATACCGGGTGCACAGGTTTTGCTGCCGGTTCCCGGCAGATCGCGAACAAGTTCGCTCCTACGCCCTACGGGCAGAAGCGGGTCAGCGAAACGTCGACCGGTGCGCCCCACGGCCTACGGCCAGAAGCCGGAGTTGTGAGTGATCAGGCATTTGCCTGATGGCTTGGATATGACGCAGAGCGTCACGAAATGCGTGCCAACGCGGAGCATTGGCACGATAGTCATACGGAGCGATGGGCAAGCTAGGTGTCTAGAGCCTGCGGGGCTACTTCACCCCGCAGGCATCCCCCATCAGAACTGCCAGTCCAGCGACAGACCCACGCCGTGGGTTTTATCCCGCGCACCCAGCAAACCGTTGTAGTCCAGGTTGATGCGCGCATCCCTGCCCAGTGCCAGGCTGGCGCGGGCGCCGACGACGGCGGCGTCGCGGTCCATGGAGACGCTTTGTACGTTGAAGCTGTTGCCAGCGCTGGCGAAGGCCAGGTGTTGTTCAGACGAGGTGTCGCTCAGGTTGTGCTGCCAGCCGAGGGTGGCGGAGACGTCGAGTTTTTGTGTGTCGTTGAGGTTGAAGCGGTTACCGGCGCGCATGCCCAGGGTTGAGAGCACGGTGTCGCGGGTGTCGTCGCTGCCTTTGAGGGCCGTGGCGCCGCCTTTTTCGGTGAAGCTGTCGCTGTCGAAGTGGACGTAAGCCAGGTTGGCGAATGGCTCCAGTGCCAGCGGTTGCAGGTTCAGGCGGTAGGCGGCTTCGGTGAACACCTGGCTCGACTGGGCGTCGCGTTTGACTTTCTGGCGGTCGGAGAACGCGCCGAATTGCAGGTCGCGTTTCACGTCGATGCGGTGCCAGCTGTGCGATGCGCCTGCGGTGAGGCGCAGTGCGCCCTGTTCGTGGCCGATGTAGGCGCCCAGGTGGTAGCTGTCTGCCGAGGCCCGCGAGTGGGTGTCGTCGCCCAGGCTCAGCGAGGTGTCGCTGTATCCTGCCATCGCGCCCAAGCGGGTGTGCTCGCTGATCAGGCCGTCCACACCGGCAAGCAGGCCGCCCAGCGATGAGGTCGAGCTGGCGCTGTCGCTGCTGCCGCTGTTTTTGCCCCAGGCACCCAGCGCTTTGACCCACACCGAGTTGTCTTCACTGCCCGGTGCTGGCTGGTCGTACAAGCCTTCCACGCGCAGACGGTCACCCACGGCGTCGCGCAGTTGGCGGCTGTCGTTGATCAGCTGTGTAGCAATGGCCGGGTGCACTTCGCCCGACAGTTGGGTGAACGCCCGGCGTGCGCTGGCCGTGTCCTGGCTGAGGATGATGCTCTCGTAAACCGAGTTGCCCGCACTCAGTTGCTCGATGGCCTGGGCCACGCTGCGCTGGTTGTCGGTTTGTGCGGCGCTGGCGAAGCTGTCGCCATTGCGTGCAAGGGCCAGGGTCACGCCGGTGCCGGTATAGGCCAGGTTGCCGTCCAGGAATGCGTAGTTATCGGTCACAGAACCGAACTGACCCTGAACGCCGCCAGCCGCCTGCAGCACGTTGAACTGCTGACCCAGAACGCTGCGGGTCTGGTTGCTACTGAGCAGTGCGGGGTTGTCGTTTTCCAGAGACAGGGCCATGTTGGCGCCGCTCACGGTCGCGGTGCCGCCGACCACGATGCGGTCGCTGGCGGTGGGCGAGAACTCGACCGCGTAGGTCGAGCCCGGTGCCAGGTTGAGGTCGCCCGCCACTTGCAGGGTGCCGATGGAATTGCCCGGCGCAACGGTGCCGCCCTGGTTGGCGTTGAGCGACGCGACGCTGCCATTACCACCCAGAATGCCGCCGTTGTTGACGGTGACGGCCGAGGCCAGCGAGCCGTTGATGGCCAGGCGTCCTTGATTGACCAGCGTCGGCCCGCTGTAGCTGTTGGCCCCGGTCAACACCAGGGTGCCGATGCCTTGTTTGGTCAGGCCGCCGTGGCCGGAGATGTTGTTGCTCCACACGTCCAGCCCGCATTGCGGCCCGCTGCAGGTACGTTGGGTCGGTTTGCCGGCATCGACAATCGCACCAACACCGGGCAGGTCGGCCACGAACTGGCTGTCGCCGTAGGCGCCGTCGATACGAAACTCGGCAGGAATGTCCGCTTCGGTAACGAACAGGCTCGGGCCGTTGATAGCCTTGCCGAGGTTGATCATGCCCCAGCCGTACAGCGCGTCGACGCCCGGCGCGCCAAGGTCGGTGGCGGTGGTTTTCAGGACGTCGGCGACCTGCGCGCCGGTCATGTACGGGAAGCGTTCCATCAGCACGGCCATGCTGCCTGCGACATGAGGCGCAGCCATCGAGGTGCCGTTCTTGTTGGCCCAGCCGACGGTCAGGTCTGCCAGGCTGGTGCCGTTGAGCACCGAGCTGTAGATGCGCGTGCCCGGTGCCGAGACGCAGAAGCTGGCGGTGTAGCCGCAGCGCGACGAGAAGGTGCTCAACGTGTAGGGCGTGGTAGCGGCCGCTGCGGCATCCGGGTTTTGTTGCAGGGCGGCGACGGTCAGCCAGTTGGGCGCGATCTCCGGTACGAAGTAGCCGAGCCCTGCCATCGCGTCGGGGTTGTTGAGGTTGTAGTCGTTACCAGCGGCGAAGATGGTTACCACGCCGCTGCGTGCTGCGTCGATCGCGCCCTGATACGCGCCACCCGGACGCGTGCCGAGGATCTGGCGAATCTGGTCGAACTGCACTTGTGCGTCCTGCACGGTGAAGTGCGGGAACGCCGGATCGCGCCCGCCTTTGTCGAAACGGTCGGTGATGCCGATGCCCCAGCTGTTGTTGATGACCCGTGCGCCACTGTTGACCAACGCGTTCCAGCCTGCCTGATACACCGCGCCGTCGTTGCCCAGCACGATGCCGTCTTCCGGGCCCGGGTCGCCGTTGTCGGCGCTGATGATTTGCGCGTTGTAGGCCACGCCGTGCATCGGCCCGCCGTCACGATTGCCACCGGCAATGCCACCGACGTGGGTGCCGTGGTTACCGAGTTTGCCGCCGGAGTCCAGGCTCGGTGCGCCGTCGTAACGGAAAGCGTCGCCCGCCTTCACCGGGATGTACGGGTCGGTGTATTCGCGGATGCCGCTGGTGACCAGATTGACCACCTTGTCGGGGCTGTCGAATTCCGGATGCGGGGCGTAGACCGGCTGGTCGAAGATGCCCAGTTTGATGCCCTTACCGCTGTAACCTGCGGCATAGGCTTGATCAGCGTTGATCGCGCCCAGGCCCCAGTCGGCATTGAACTCGGCGCTGCGCCAGCTGGCGGCGTTGCCTGCCTGCCCTGCTTCTACATAAGGTGCGGCATGAGCCACGCCCAGTGTCGCCAGGTAGCAGGCGAGCGCGCCGCAAGAGGCGCGATTGACCGCTCGAATGGCTTGTCTTAGGGATTTGACAGAGGTGTGTCGGGTACTGAATGCATCTTTCATGAAAATTACCGTCCTTAGTTAACGCGCACGAATCTCCGCGCGCATGCATCTGCATGCGCGTCGTTCTTTTGGGTTTAGGGTTGTCTACTGCTTAGATTAGAACTGCCAGTTCAGACTCAGGCCGACACCGTGACTTTTCTCACGACTGGCCAGTTGGCCGCTGTAATCAAGGCTGACTCTGGCATCCTTGCTCAACGCCAGACTGGCGTGAGCACCGACCAGCGCGGCGTCACGCACCAGCGGCGAGCTTTCGATGCCGAAGCTGTTGCCGCTGGAAGCGAATGCCAGGTGCTGTTCGGAATCGGTGTTGCTCAGGTTGTGCTGCCAGCCGAGGCTGCCGGACAGGTCGACCTTCTGCCGGTCGCTGATCGCGATGGTCTTCAGGGCACGCAGGCCCAGAGTGCTGAGTACCGCATCACGGTTGTCGCTACCGGCAGACAGCGCGGCAGCGTCGCCCTTCTCGGTGAAGCCATCGGTGTTCAGGTGGACATAGGCCAGATTGGCAAACGGCTCAAGCGTGGCGGGTTGCAGGTGAATGCGATACGCCGCCTCGGTGAACACTTGGGTGCTCTGCGCATCGTGTTTGGTTTTCTCCTTGCCCGCTGCACCGCCGACCTGCACGTCGCGTTGCGCATCGATGCGATGCCAGCTGTGTGCGGCGCCGAGGGTCAGGCGCAGTGCACCGATTTCATGGCCCAGGTACGCACCCAAATGGTAGCTGTCCACCGACGCCCGCGAATGCGTGCCGGAGCCCATGTTCAACGAGCTGTCGCTGTAGCCTGCGACGACGCCCAGACGCGTGTCATCGGCAAGGTTGCCATCGACACCGGCCAGCAGCCCGCCAATCGAAGAGGTGTAACCCGCTGTGTCGTCACGCGAGTCGGTCTTGCCCCAGGCACCCAGCGCCTTGAGCCAGACGTTGTCTTGTGCGGCAGTGTTGCCATCAGTGCCGAACACGCTGGCACCCAGGCGCTCACCCACGGCATCGCGAACCTGACGGCTGTCGTTGATCAACACGCTGCCGATGGCCGGGTAAATTTCGCCGGACAATTGCTGGAAGCTGTCGCGTGCAGAGGCAGCGCTCTGGGTAAGCAGCAGGTTTTCGTACACCGCGTTACCGGCGCCGAGTTGTTCGGCGGCAGTCGCCACCGCAGCCTGGTTGGGGGTTTGCGCCACGCTGTTGAAAGCGGCGGTTTGCTCGACGTTCAGTGCGACCGCGTTGGCTGCGTAGTCGAGTCGACCACCGAGGAAGGCGTAGTTGGAGGACACGCTGCCAAACTGACCGTTGATGCCATTGGCGGCTTGCAGCACGTTGTACTGGCGACCGACCACGCTTTGGACGGGTGCAGCACTCAAGGCCACTGGCGTCGCATTCTCCAGCGCCAGTGTCATGTTCGCGCCTGACACAGTGGCGCTGCCGGTGGCGACGATGCGGTCACTGGCGGTTGGTGAAAGCTCCACGGCGTAGGTTGAACCCGGCTCGAGGGTTACATCGCCATTGACCTGCAATGTACCGATGGAATTACCCGGCGCGACAATACCGCCGTTGCGTGCTGTCAGCCCGCCGATCTGGCCGTTGCCGCCCAGCGTACCGCCCGCGTTGACCTGCACGGCTGACACCAGCGACCCATTGACCGACAGCACGCCGCCGTTGACCAAGGTGTCACCGCGATAGGTGTTGGCACCGTCGAGAATCAGGCGGCCTGCGCCGGATTTGATCAGGCTGCCCTGATACTGGCGCTGTGCAGCAGCGGCGGCGCGAGCGGTGCCGGTGGCGTAATCGGTTTGATCCTGTTGGCTGGCGGTGCTGGCAACACCGTTCTGCCAGCCTTTGCTGATCAGCGTCTGCTGCCAGGTGGCCTGCTCGGCGCTGTCCTCGGCCTGACGCTGGAGCAGCGCCTGATCGGAAATATTATTGCTCCACACATCAGTCAACCCTGCACCCAGATTGGCATCGAAGGTGCCGAGCAATTGGCCCGGACCACGCATCGCCCGCTCCAGGTTCGCCACACCCCAGCCGACGCTGTTGGTCGGTGCCTGAGTAATCGAACCGTCGAGCTGGGTGGCGGTGGTCAGCAGCACTTGCAGCGCCTGCTCGTTGGTCATGTACGGGAAGCGCTCCATCACCAGCGCCAGTGCGCCGGTGGCATGCGGCGCGGACATCGAGGTGCCGGATTTGACGCCATAGCCGCCGCCCGGCACGGTGCTGTTGACCAGCCGACCGGGCATGGTGATGCACCAGTATTTGGACAGGCCGCACTGGTTGTAGCGTTGACCGTTGCTGCTGTCGAGGCCCGACACGGCCAGCCAGTGACCTTCAAGATCCGGCTCGAAAAAAGGCAGCGAAGCGCGCACGCTGGCGTTGGCGTAACCGGTGTTGCCTGCGCTGAAGACGTTGATCACGCCCTTGCGCGAGACATTCGCCGCTTCGTCCAGCCAGGTGCCGCGGTTGTAGTGCTGAGCGTAGGCAGCGCGCACGCCCGCTTCGGTGGCGTAGGTCACGTCGGCCGGCTGGCTGCCCCAGCTGTTGTTGACGGCGCGCACGCCCGCATCCGCCAGGGCGCCGTACACCGCCTTGAAATACTGCGGGTCAGGGTTGGGGCCGAACAGGAAGCTGTCATTCTGGTTGGTGTTGCCGACGTATACCTGGGCGTTGTAGGCCACGCCGTGCATGCCGACGCCATCACGCGCCGCGCCCATGGTGCCGGTGACGTGCGTGCCGTGGGTGTCGTTGTTCGGGTTGATGGCGCCAGTGATGCTGAACGGTGAGCCGTCAACGTAGGTGCCGGTGGCGGTGACTGCGTGGTAGCGGGACGGCGTGGCTTCCGGGTGGGACGGGTCGAAACCCGAGTCCAGCGCACCGATCTTGACGCCTGCCCCGGTGATGCCGGCGGCGTAGGCCTGATCAGCCTGGATACGGCCCAGACCCCAGTCGCTCTGGAATTCTGCCGACCGCCAGCTGGCCGCGTCACCCGGCTTGCCCTGCTCGACATAGTCAGCATAAGCCGAGCAGCCAAACGTAAAAGACAGCGCACACAGCGCGCCTGTTCCTACAGGCTTGAACGAATGACGGACAACACCCACGCACTTCGACTTTTGCATCCCTGCACACCTGATACTGGTTGGCTCTTGATTGAGCGATTCCAGAACATAGTCCGCAGTTTAAAACTTGGCAACAGTTTTATTTCAATTCTGATACAAAGGTTAAGACATAAGGAAAACGCATCGCAGAACATATATATCGTTGATAGGCGCTTGAATCTATTGAGATTATTTTGGATTTTATTGTGCCGTTGAATTATTGAGTAGTGGCCATTTAATTGCACGCAACTTGTTTTTCCTGCGCTCTACCCACTGTTTCCAGTAATAGTTGCCAACGGCGTTACTTGTCTGAAAGCACCGAGACTTGTCCGGTAATAACAAATGTCCATTCGGAGATTCCCGGAAAAAGCTGACGCAGAGCGTCATGAATGGCATGCCCACGCGGAGCGATGGGCACGATAGAGGTGGGCTGGGGCTTGCGTGAACACCATCAAGCCCCCGCAGCACGGCACCAGGACGCGAAGCGATGGGCACAATAAGTGGCGGTCGATATCGTTCCCACGCTCCGCGTGGTAATGCCGTTCAGGACGCTCCGCGTCCTATCCAGGGAGTGGCCTGCCTAGCGGCTGAACCGTTCCGCCAGACTGTGCAGGTACTGCGCCATTTCTTCCAGCTCGCTGCTGATCTGCGAGCCTTGCTGCGCCTGGCTGGCGCTCTCGTCGCAGAGTTGCGCGATGCGGGTGATTTGCTGGCTGATGGTTTCCGCGACGTGGCTCTGTTCTTCAGACGCCGACGCCATCTGCTGGCTCATGCCGGTGATGCGGGTCACCGACTGGCTGATGCCATCCAGCGCCTTCTGCACGGCTTCAACGCTGGCGACACTCTCCTGAGAGATCTGCTCGCCCTTGCTGGCGGTCTTTACCGCCCGGTCGGCGCCATCGCGCAGCGAGGTGATGATTTGCTGGATCTGCTCGGTCGACGACTGCGTGCGAGACGCCAGCGAGCGTACCTCGTCGGCCACCACCGCAAAACCACGTCCCTGTTCACCGGCACGCGCCGCTTCGATGGCTGCGTTGAGCGCCAGCAAATTGGTTTGCTGAGCGATCGAGGTGATCACATCGACCACACTGCCGATCGATTGAGTCGCATCAGCCAGTTCCCCCACGGCGTTGCCAATGTCGGTAACCGAGGTGGCCATGTGCCGAATCGCCAACAGGCTTTCATCGGCCAGGCCACGCCCCTGTTGCGCCAGCTTGTCGGCCTCTTCGGCAGCATGGGCAGTGTTCTGCACGTTGTGGGTGACTTCCTGAATGGTCGCCGCCATCTGGTTGATAGCCGTGGCTGACTGATCGGCCTCGCTGCGCTGCTGATCCAGCGACTCGGCCTGGCGCAGGGACAATTGTGCTGACCGACCGGCATGCTGGCGCACGCTTTCGCCGGTATCCGCCAGTCGCGTCAGGGCCGTTTGCAGGCGCGCCTCTTCGCTGAGCATGGCCAGGTCGAGCTGCGCCTGCGGGCCGCGACTGTCGCTGTAGGTCAGCGCAATCAGTGCACTGGTGAAGGCCTTGGGGTGTTCCTCAAGGGTTTTGCGGATGCTGCTGCGCTGACGTACTTCAAGAAAAACGCCCAACACGACCATCACAATCGGGATCATGATGATCGACGGCAAATCGTCGAGCAGGTAAACACCCACAGCCAGCGCAAGCGCGCAGAGAATCATCGGTAACTGACGAATCAGGTGATAGGCCGCCGAGCTGCTGGCGGACACCGCCGCCTTGCCAGCCCGCAACCGCGCATAGAGTGCTT
This sequence comes from Pseudomonas sp. P135, assembly GCF_020312125.1. Taxonomy (NCBI): domain Bacteria; kingdom Pseudomonadati; phylum Pseudomonadota; class Gammaproteobacteria; order Pseudomonadales; family Pseudomonadaceae; genus Pseudomonas; species Pseudomonas sp. P135. The sequence goes on along the minus strand of NZ_JAGPYR010000011.1, from coordinate 98,727 downwards.
CGGCACGCCGCACCTGATCGCGGGTCGGCAGCGAGCGCACCGACTCGTACCCGACGATACGGCCGTTTTCGTACACCGCGGTTACATAAGCGCTGACCCAGTAGTAATCGCCCTGCTTGGAGCGATTCTTGACCACGCCCATCCACGGTTTGCCCTGTTTGATGGTTTCCCACATATGCGCGAACACCGAGGCTGGCATGTCCGGGTGGCGCACCAGGTTATGCGGCTGCCCGACCAGCTCTTCGCGAGTAAAGCCGCTCAGGGTGACGAAAGCGTCGTTGCAGTAAGTGATGTGGCTGTTGAGGTCGGTGGTAGAGATCAGACGTTCAGAGGCCGGAAAAGTCCGCTCAGTCTGCGTGATAGGCATGTTGACGCGCATTAAGAATCGCTCCGTGATAATGCTGATACTCAGGGCAGCTGTTGAAGGTGTAGCACAGCATTTCAAAAACAGCCGATAGCCATGATGCACTGTTATTCCCCACAGGACTCAGGGTTTAAAAAGCGCTCGGGGGTTACGCCGCTCAATAAACGGCAGGCATGAGGGCCGAGTCAGGTATTTGCGCCACGACGAGGATGCATGCACCATGCTGCCCTGATCGCGACCCGACCCAAGGCAATCCCATGGCACGCAACACGGCCTCTGCGCTGAAATCACTGATCAAGGCACTGCGCGGCTTATGGAGCCGGGTTGCACGAGGCACACCGAGCCAGCGACAGCCCCCGGAGCCCGCTACGCCTGCAGTGCAGTCGCCTGAGCCACAAGCGCCGGTCAGAACCCGCCGCGCCAAACCCGACAAGAAGCCCCGTCAAGCTGCGCCGCCAACACCCGCGACGGAGCCTGCGGCACCTGCATGTCCGCACTGCCGGAAAACCATGGTGATCAAGGTGGCGCGCACCGGCAAGAACGCCGGGGAGTTCTGGGGTTGTGTGGCCTATCCGAAATGCCGGGGGATCCGACCGATCTTTCGCTAAACGCCAGACCGGTCGCCCCTCAAGAGCTGCGCTCAGCTGATGCTGGCCAGCAGCTCCCGCGCCATGCGCTGATGCTCTTCGTCGGACTCGTCAATGATCTGCTGGAGGATTTCACGGGCCGATTCGAGATCGCCGTCCTCGATCAGCACCTGCGCCTGATTGATCTGGCTGAGCGGCGGCTCTTCCAGGTCCAGCAGGTCGAAATCGGCGTCATCGTTCATGAAACTGTCGAGGAAATCGTCACTCAGGCCGTCGGCGGCGGATGGCACGATTACCTCAACAGGCTCAACGACCTCGGGCTCGGAGAAATCACTGAGGAACTGTTCGTCCGAGAGTTCGAAGACTTCCGGCAGTTGGGTCAGGTCCGAAGAAAAACCGGGATCGACTTCAACGGGGGCTTGCGTAGCGGCAGGCTTGGCACGCGGCGGTGGGCTGTCGAACGGGTCGACCAGGTCCCAATCGGCGTCCATCGACAGGTCATCCAGGTTCAACTGAAACTCGTCGGCGGGCTGCGGATTCAGCGCCGCAGCGGCGCTTTCATCCAGCTGCGCGGCGGGTTCTGGCTCAGGCTCGGGCTGCAGGTAGCGCGAAGGCTCGGGCTCGGATTTCTCGAACGACAGTGTGCTGGCTGCCAGCGCGGCAGCCGGGACGATTGCCGCCACGGGAGCGACCTCGGCGGCCTTGAGTTGCGGGAAGCGATCGCGGATGTCCTGAATGGTCTGCGGATCGACGCCATGCTCCAGCGCGGCCTGTTCTTCGCGAACGAAGCCGCTGCCGTCGCCCTGCTCAGCGAGCAACTCCAGCAGGCGGATGCGAATGTCATCACGCTCAGGCTGGGTTTCCAGGGCGCTGCGCAGAATACCCATCGCCTCGGTGAAGCGTCCGTAGGCGATGTAAATACTCACGCCGTCCAGCGCATCCGGGGCAGAGCCAGCGGAACGTTGTGCTGGCGAAGGTTTGGCCGGTGCCGGTGTCGTCGGGCTCTGCACCACGGGTTGCGGCGCCACGGCAGGCACTTCGAACACCGGCAGCATGGCGGCCTGAGCGGGCTTGATCAGCGGGTCATCCGGAGTGACTCCGGGTGCCGCTGATTCCTTGCGCTGCTGACGTCGCTTCGAATAAGCAAACGCCACCAGCAGCAGTACGATCAATACGGCAGCGAGCAGTATCGGCAGGCTCAGGAAGGAATCGCTGCCCGACGCAGCAACAGGTTGCGCAGGAGCGGCAGGCGCAGCTACCGGCGTGGCGGGTGCAGGTGTGGTTGTTGCAGGTGCAGGTACAGCTGGCGTGGCGGCGGATTGCGCCGTGGCCAGATCGCTGCGCAAAGCAATGATCTGTTTGTCCTTGCCGCTCATCTGCTCTTGCAGTTCCTGAGTCTGGGCCTTGAGCGCCTCCAGCGACTGAGTCAATTGCTGGTTTTCGATGGCAGCAGCCGACAACTGCTCGGCGGTACGCTGCAGTTCGGCAGGCTTTGGCGACGGCGCCGCAGCGCTTGCGGCAGGCGCTGCGGCGGTTGGCAGCACTGCGGCGTCCGGCAGCAACAGGTCCTGGCCGACTTTGAGCGCAGAGCCGGCGCCTGCGGCGAAGACCTGCGGGTTGAGCGAACGAATGCCGTCCGCCAGTTGGCTGGCCGACACCTTGTTGCCCTGCAAGCGGCTGGCGATACCATTCAGCGTGTCGCCACTGGCAACCGTATAGTGTTTGCCCTGCACGGCCGCCGGTGGAGCGACCGGCATGCGGCTTTCCGAGGCGGAGCTGGCCGAGCGCTGCTGGTTGCGGCTGCGCGTGGCGGCCAGGCCTTGCGCCGAGGTGGCAGGATCGAGCAGCAAGGTGTATTCGTGCAGCAAATCGCCATTCGGCCGCGCCAGCTGAACGAGAAAACTCAGGTAGGGTTCGGTGACCGGCTTGCTGGACACCACCCGGATCACGCCGCGGTCACCACGCAGTACCGGCGTGAAGCGCAGATCATTGAGAAAGAACACGCGTTCCATGCCTGCTTTGGCGAACGCTTCGGGCGAAGCGAGCCGGGCGACCACGTCTTCATTGCTCAGACCGCCGGTTTCCAGCAGCTGAATCTCGGCATCCAACGGCTGGTTGAGCGCCGAATGCAAGGTGATTTCACCCAGGCCCAACGCCGACGCCAGCGTGGAGCAGGTCAGCAACGAAACCGCCAACACGCCCTTGCCAAATGCCTCGCGCGCCTTGCGACCTGCACCTTCGACAGCAGCCAGTGAACTCTTCAGCATGCGAACCCTTATGGAAACCACGGCAGGCTTCTCACGTAATCAGATGGACGTCAGTATCCGTTTAACGATTATGGTTGAGAATGCGCAGCTTCGTCTCAGGATCTTTCCAGATTGGCCAGAATCTGCGAATGCACGCGCATGCTGACGCGCAAATCCTCCTCGCTCACGCCCTCGAACAACTCGATACGCAATACATTGGCGATGTTTTCAATTTTTTCGATCAGGGGCAATGCCGTGTCACTGAGCAGGATCTTTTTCGCACGGCGATCTTCGAGCACTGCCTGACGCTGCACCAGGCCCTGTTTTTCAAGACTGTCGAGCAAACGCGCCAGGGTGGGGCCTTCTACGCCAACGCTTTGAGCCAGCTCGCGCTGGGTGGGCGGTTCGGTAAAGCGCGCGAGGTGCAGCAAAACCAGCCAGCGGGCCTGGGACAGGCCAAGATCGGCCAGCCGACGATCCAGCTCGGCGCGCCAGCCCCGGGTGAGGTGTCCGAGTTGCATCCCGAAACGATGTTCGTCAGTCAATGGCATAAGGTAACTCGTGATTCAAACTAATTATTAGCGAGCTAAGCATGGTCCTTATGATCAGGCAAGCGTGAGGCGGTGACGTTTCGTCGCACGCCGTTATACCTCAAACTCCGATTGCAGCGCTGCACGCACGCAATACAAAACACCCTCAGGCACCCGCCCGGCAAACTGCTCGGCAATCGCCGACACCGGCGGCAGTTCGCCTTCGCCGTCGAGAAAGGCGTCCTGCACCTCACCCAGCAGGTCCTCCGGCAAGTCCAGAGCCTGCTCGATGGATAACTGCTGCTTGCCGATGGCTTCGGCCAGCAGGGTGTAGACATTCTTTTCCGAGCACTGCAACTGACCGGCGATCTGCGTCGGGGTCATACCCGCGCGCGCCAGGCTGATCAGTTCGTGACGCACATCGGCGACCACACGTGGTGCCTCGGCCTTGCCGCTGAGCACTTCGAGAAAGGCTTCGCCATAACGCTCCAGCTTGCGCGCACCGACGCCACTGACCTTGGCCATCTCGGCCATCGATCCGGGTTTGCTGCGCAGCATCTCCAGCAGGGTCGAGTCCGGGAAAATAACGTAAGGCGGCACGCCGTGCTCTTCAGCCAGCTTGCGGCGCAGCGCGCGCAGGGCTTCCCACTGCTCGCGCTCTTCGCCACGCACCAGTTGACTGGCCGGGCTGCCGGAACTGCTTCTCGACGTGGTTTGTGGCTTGAGGTCCTGGCGCAGTTCCAGAGAAACTTCGCCCCGCAGCAAAGGGCGGCACGTCTCGCTGAGGCGCAGGCCGCCATAGCCTTCAAGGTCGATGTCCGCCAGACCCCGCGCAACCAGCTGGCGGAACAGCGAGCGCCACTCGGACTCGGTGCGCGCCTTGCCGACCCCGAACACCGACAGGTGCTGATGACCGAAGCTCTCTACTTTGTCGTTGGACTTGCCGAGCAACACGTCGACCAGATGACCGACGCCATAACGCTGGCCGGTACGGTAGATGGCCGACAGCGCCTGACGCGCAGGTTCGGTGGCATCCCAGGTTTGCACGCCATCGACACAATTGTCGCAGTGGCCGCACGGGTTGGGCATGTCTTCGTCGAAATAGGCCAGCAGGGTCTGCCGACGGCAACGGGTTTCTTCGCACAGGGCCAGCATGGCATCGAGCTTGTGCTGCTCCAGCCGTTTGTGGCGCTCGTCGCCTTCGGAATTCTGCAGCATCTGCTTGAGCATCAGCACGTCTTGCAGACCGTAGGCCATCCAGGCATCGGCGGGCAGGCCATCACGCCCTGCCCGGCCGGTTTCCTGATAATAAGCCTCAAGCGATTTGGGCAGGTCCATGTGCGCGACAAAACGCACGTTGGGCTTGTCGATGCCCATGCCGAACGCGATGGTGGCAACCATGATCAGCCCTTCCTCGTTGAGAAAGCGCTTCTGGTTGGCCGCCCGGGTTTCGGACGGCAGACCGGCGTGATAAGGCAGCGCGGGATAGCCGTTGTCACTCAGGAATACGGCGACCTCATCGACCTTCTTGCGCGACAGGCAGTAAACGATACCGGCGTCGCTGCGGCGCTCGGAAAGAAACGCCAGCAGTTGCTTGCGCGGCTGTTCCTTGGGCACGATGCGATAGAAGATGTTGGGCCGGTCGAAGCTCGACAGAAAGCGCTCGGCGTTCTGCAGGTGCAGACGCGTGACGATTTCTTCACGGGTGCGCTTGTCGGCGGTGGCGGTCAGCGCGATGCGCGGCACCTCTGGAAACAGCTCGGCGAGTTGCCCCAGTTGCAGGTATTCAGGGCGGAAGTCATGACCCCATTGCGACACGCAGTGCGCTTCGTCGATGGCAAACAGGGCGATCTTGAGGTTTTGCAGGAATGACAGCATGCGCGGCTGGACCAGGCGCTCCGGGGCGAGGTAGAGCATTTTGACTTCGCCCAGACGAATGCGGTTCGCCAGGTCGCGCTGCTGCTCGGCGCTGAGGGTCGAGTTGAGTGCAGCGGCCGACACGCCCAGCTCATCCAGTGTGGCAACCTGGTCGTCCATCAGCGCGATGAGTGGCGACACGACCACGCACAGCCCGTCACGCAACAGCCCCGGCACCTGAAAACACAGGGACTTGCCGCCACCGGTGGGCATCAGCACCAGCGCATCACCACCGCTGGCTACACGCTCAATAATGGCACCCTGGCGACCACGAAAGCTGTCGTAACCGAAGATGTCTTTAAGTACGCGTTGTGCCTGCTCAAGCATAAAAAACCCCGGAATATCCTGCTGCACTGCAAAACGGGGGAGTATACCCGAGCACTCGGGAGCAATGGATGACTGGGACATGAGCGGTCGAAATTAACTGCAATTGGCCTGCGCGCTGGCGCCACGGACGCTCAGGGCCTAGAATCCAGCATCGTTTATTTTCAAGGTAGCGCTTCCATGTCCTTCGCTGAGCAATTAACCCGCCTGCAAGTCTTCCTCGATGCAGATGAACTGCACGAAGAAGCACTGGACTACGTGGCCGCGCATGGCTACCTGACCGCCCTGTCCATCTGCGCTGAAGAGGTGCCGGAACGCGAGTGGATCGACGCGCTGTTCTCCGAGCCGCCGCAGTACTCCAGCGAAGCGCAACAGACAGAAGTCGAAGCGACGCTGATCGCCCTCAAGGCACACATTGCCCGCCAGCTGGCTTCGGACGAAGAGTTCGAGCTGCCCTGCGATCTGGACCTGGGCGACGACCCGGATGATTCCGACCTGCGCGGCTGGTGCATCGGCTTCATGGAAGGCGTGTTCCTGCGTGAAAACGCCTGGTTCGAAAGTGCCGAGGAAGAAGTCAGCGAAATGCTCCTGCCGATCATGGTCGGTTCGGGCCTGTTCGACGAGCAGCCGGAGTTCGCCGACATCGCCCAGGACGCCAACCTGATGGACGACATGATCGTGCAGATCCCCGAAGCGCTGACCGCCCTGTACCTGCTCTGCCAGGCACCGGACGAAAAGCCGGCGATCCTCAAGCCCCGCCACCACTGAGTCGGCGCCTATGGCGCAAGGCTCACCGCGCACCAGCCGTCATAAGTCGGTGCGCTATCTGCTTGTAGCGGTCGGCTGGCTGAGCGTGGTGCTGGGTGTCATCGGCATCTTCCTGCCGGTGCTGCCCACCACGCCTTTTCTGCTGCTGGCCGCTGCCTGTTTCGCGCGCAGCTCTCCGCGCTTCTACGACTGGCTGGTCAACCACCCGCAGCTCGGTCCGTGGGTTCGTGATTACCTCGAAGGCAACGGCATCCCGCTCAAGGGCAAGGTCTACGCCATCGGCCTGATGTGGCTCAGCATCAGCCTGTCCTGCTACCTGGTGCCCTCCCCCTGGGCACGCGTCTTCATGCTGACCAGCGCAGTGCTGGTGACGCTCTATATTCTCAGGCAGAAGACGCGAGCGCCGGGCGATCGTACGAGGTAGCTCCGCCCCAGGCGGACGCCACCGCAACACTCAGACCGTCACTTCTTTTTGTCCTTGGCGAACGCCGCTTCCAGCGCTTCGTTGAGGGTGCGCAACACCTTGACCCTGGCCCAGCGTTTGTCGTTGGCCTCGATCAATGTCCACGGCGCGATTTCGGTGCTGGTGCGATCCACCATGTCGCCGACTGCCTGGCGGTAGTCAGGCCATTTCTTGCGGTTGCGCCAGTCGTCCTCGGTGATCTTGTAGCGCTTGAACGGGATCTTTTCGCGCTCCTTGAAACGCTCCAGTTGGGTCTGCTGATCGATGGCCAGCCAGAACTTGACCACCACAACGCCTGCGTCGGTGAGCTGCTCTTCGAAGTCATTGATTTCCGAATACGCGCGCTTCCAGTCCGACTCACTGCAAAAACCCTCGACCCGCTCGACCAGCACGCGGCCGTACCACGAGCGATCGAAGATGGTGAATTTGCCGCGCGCCGGTATCTGCCGCCAGAAACGCCACAGATACGGTTGTGCGCGCTCGTCCTGGGTGGGCGCGGCGATCGGCACGATGGCGTATTGCCGCGGGTCCAGTGCCGCCGCCACACGTCGGATCGCACCGCCCTTGCCTGCCGCATCGTTACCTTCGAACACTGCCAGCAGCGCGTGGCTTTTCATGCGCTTGTCGCGCATGTTGCCGGACAGCCGCGCCTGCTCGGTGATCAACTGTTGCTGATAGTCGTCCTTGCTCAGGTTCAGGCTCAGGTCGAGGCTGTCGAGCAGGGTCAGCTCGTTACTGTGAATCGCCAGCGGCCCGACCGTCAGCGCCGCGGTCTCGGGTTCGGCCTTGTTCAGCGCGGCCTGCATGCCTTCCAGCAACAGGCGGCCGACGGTCAGGCTGCGGTAGTTGGCGTCCACACCCTCGATCACATGCCAGGGCGCATACTCGCGGCTGGTACGGCGCAGGACCCGTTCGCCGAAGCGCACGAACTTGTCGTAAGTCTTGGACTGCTGCCAGTCCAGCGGGCTGATGCGCCAGCTGTGCAGCGGATCGTCCTTGAGGGTCTTGAGGCGCAGCTTCATCTGTTTTTTGGACAGGTGAAACCAGAATTTGAAGATCAGCGCGCCTTCATCGCAAAGCATCTTTTCCAGACGTTCGGCGCCGCTGATGGCTTGGTCGAGAACGGCGTCCTTGAAGCGCCCGTGAACCCTGTCCTGGAGCATCTGGCTGTACCAGTTGCCAAAGAAAATACCCATGCGGCCCTTGGCCGGCAATTGCCGCCAGTAGCGCCAGACGGGCGGATGAGCGAGCTCCTCGTCGGTCTGCTGATCGAAGGTGCGTACCTCGATCAGACGCGGGTCCATCCACTCGCTGAGCAGCTTGACGGTCTCGCCCTTGCCTGCGCCTTCTATGCCGTTGATCAGCACGATGATCTGGCGACCGGCCTGCTCGTGCAGGTCTATCTGCGCTTCGAGCAACGCTTCGCGCAGTTGCGGCAACGCAGCCTCGTAAGTCTCATCGTCAATGGCATGACCGATTTCAGCGGATTCAAACATGCACAGCTCCTGATTGATGTTGGCTCAGAGAACGCCTGATGCAGATTGTGACCATTGATGACCGGCATCGGTCAATCCGCACATCCTTGATAGCACTTTTCTCTGCGCAGACGGCTAAAATGCCGCCACTGCCTTCGCTGAGCCCGACATGACCATTACCCGCCACGCCCAGATCGACTGGGACGAACACGGCAACCCGCATTCCCGCGATTTTTCCGACGTGTACTTTTCCACCGAGTCCGGTCTGGACGAAACGCGCCATGTGTTTCTGGTGCAGAACGACCTGCGCCGGCGCTTCACTGAATTGCCGGATGAAGGCCGGTTGATCATTGGTGAAACCGGCTTCGGCACCGGGCTGAATTTCCTTTGTGCCTGGCAGTTGTTCGACGAGTGCGCGCCCGCCAATGCGCGCCTGCAGTTCGTCAGCGTCGAGAAATACCCGTTGAGCCACGCCGACCTGCAGCGTGCCCTGGCGTTGTGGCCCGAGCTGTCGCCGTTTGCGGGTCAATTGCTCGATCAGTATGTGGCTGTGCATGAAGGCTTTCAGCGTCTGGTGTTCGCGGGCGGCCGCGTGACCCTGACGCTGCTGATCGGCGATGCACTGCAGATGCTGCCGCAACTGGACGGGCAGATGGACGCCTGGTTTCTCGACGGTTTTGCGCCGGCGAAAAACCCGGAAATGTGGACCCCGGAGCTGTTCGCCGAACTGGCGCGCCTGTCCACATCGAGCACCACGATTGGCACCTTCACCAGTACCGGCTGGGTGCGCCGCTCGCTGAATGCGGCAGGGTTCAAGATGAAGCGCGTACCGGGCATCGGCCACAAATGGGAAGTCCTGCGTGGCGCTTTTATCGCTTGGCCAGAGGACGTAGCGCTCCCCGCTGCTGCCAAGCCTTGGTTCGCCCGCCCCGCGCCGATTGGCGGCGAGCGTAAAGCGCTGGTGATTGGCGCGGGGCTGGCCGGCTGCGCCACGGCACAGAGTCTGGCGCAACGCGGTTGGCAGGTCAGCCTGCTGGAGCGCCACGCCGCACCGGCACAGGAAGCATCCGGCAACCCGCAGGGCGTGCTGTACCTGAAACTGTCGGCGCACGGTACGGCGCTGTCACAGTTGATCCTCAGCGGTTTCGGTCATACACGAAGGCTGCTTGAGCGCTTGCAGCGCGGGGTCGACTGGGACGCTTGCGGGGTGCTGCAACTGACCTTCGACGACAAGGAAGCGCTGCGCCAGAAACAGCTGGCCGATGCCTTCCCCGAATCACTCCTGCACCTGCTGGAGCAGCCTGCGGCCGAAGCGCAGAGCGGCGTTGCGCTGAACAGTGGCGGGCTGTTTTTCCCCGAAGGCGGCTGGGTTCATCCGCCTGCGTTGTGTCACGCACAGGCTGCGCACGCCAATATCAGCCTGATCACTCATCAACAGGCACTGGAGCTGAGACGTGTCGACGATCAGTGGCAGGTCTGGAGTGAGGAACAGTTGGTCGACAGCGCTCCGGTCGTGGTGCTGGCCGGTGCAGCTGATATTCAGCAGTTTTCACAGAGCGCCGACTTGCCGCTCAAACGCATCCGCGGGCAGATCACCCGTTTGCCGCAGACTCAAGCCAGCACGGCATTGCGCAGCGTGGTGTGCGCCGAGGGTTATGTGGCTCCGGCGCGCCTGGGCGAACATACGCTGGGCGCCAGTTTCGATTTCAACAGCACTGATCTGACGCCGAACCTGGCCGATCATCTGGACAATCTGGGGCTGTTGCGGGAGATTTCGGAAGACCTCACTTCACGCCTTGAGGCCGCCGCTTTGTCGCCCGAACAATTGCAGGGGCGCGCGGCGTTTCGCTGTACCAGCCCGGATTATCTGCCCATCGTCGGTCCGCTGGCCGACCGCAAGGCGTTCATGCAGGCCTATGCCGCACTGGGCAAGGATGCACGTCAGGTGCCGGACAGCGTCTGCCCGTGGCTGGACGGCCTGTACGTCAACAGCGGCCACGGTTCGCGCGGCCTGATCACCGCGCCGCTGTGTGGCGAACTGATCGCCGCCTGGCTCGACAACGAACCACTGCCCCTGCCACGCAGCGTGGCCGAGGCCTGCCACCCCAACCGCTTTGCCCTGCGCGGGCTGATTCGCGGCAAGGGGAAACAGACTGTCGGGCACTGAAACCCGCAGATCATCCTCGCTTGCACGACAGTTGAGATTAGCGTTCCCTACGCTCCAGTGGAATGCAGCTCTCGACGCTCTGCGTCGAAAAGAGGACGCAGAGCGTCCTGAACGGCATGCCGACGCGGAGCGTCGCACGATATTTCCTACGAGCACGCTCAGGCGCTACTCTTGAGCGTCTGTCAGAACAATTGGGCCGCTCATGCTGCAAGTGCGAAACGTATTCAAGCGCTACACCACGGCACAGGGACCGCTGGATGTCTTGCGTGGTGTCGATCTGCATCTGGCACAGGGCGAAAGCCTGGCGTTGATGGGTGAATCGGGCAGTGGCAAGAGCACCTTGCTGCATCTGGTGGCAGGCCTGGATCAGGTCGACGATGGCAGCATCGAGGTCGCAGGCCAGCGTCTGGACCTGATGAACGAAAGCCAGCTGGCCAACTGGCGGCGTACCGAAATCGGTCTGGTGTTTCAGCAGTTCAACCTGATCGGCAGCCTGAAAATAGCCGACAACCTGGCGTTTCAGGCACGCTTGGCCGGGCGTGTTGATGCGGATTGGCAGGCGCATTTGATCGAGCGCCTTGGCCTGGCCGCACTGCTGGATCGCTACCCCGAACAGCTCTCCGGCGGACAGCAGCAACGTGTAGCGATAGGCCGCGCCCTCGCCTCCCGACCCGGCCTGCTGCTGGCTGACGAACCCACCGGCAATCTCGACGAAGCCACCAGCGACGAGGTGCTGCAACTGCTGCTGGATATCCTCGCCGACAGCCCTACCAGCCTGCTGATGGTCACCCACAGCCCGCGCGTCGCGCAGCGGCTGTCGCGTAAAGTGGTGCTGCATCTGGGCCGTCTGGCTGACGAAGGCGAGCGCTGAGATGCGGGTTTTCTACTGGACGCTGCGCGCCCTGCTGAGCCATTGGCGCCGTCATCCGGTGCAGTTTTTCAGCGTATTGACCGGTTTGTGGCTGGCTACCGCGCTGCTCACCGGTGTGCAGGCGCTCAATAGCCAGGCGCGGGAAAGCTACCAGCGTGCCAGCCAGCTGATTGGCGGCGAGCCGCAGACCCGTATCACCGCCAGCAGCGGCGGGCTGTTCCCGCAGGCGTTATTTATCGAGCTGCGCCGTGAAGGCTGGCCCGTGTCGCCCATGCTGCAAGGCCGCATCGTGCTTCAAGGGCGCGAAGACCGTCGCCTGCAACTGATGGGTATCGAGCCGGTGACCTTGCCGACCGGCTCGGCGCTGGCCGGGCAGACGTTGAACGCCGAACAGGTCGTGGACTTCCTCACACCGCCGGGTATGACCTGGATTGCACCGCAGACCCTGCAAGCGCTGGGGCTTGAGGAAGGCCAGCAGCCGCTGACCGAAACCGGCGTCGCGCTGCCCCCCTTGCGCGCCAAACCCGACATGGCGCCTGGCGTTTTGCTGACTGACATAGGCTTTGCGCAACCGTTGCTGGGCCAGTCGGGGCAGTTGTCCGGAATGCTGCTGGCCAAGGATTTTGCCCGGCAGAACCCTGCGCTGCCGGCAGCCCTGAATGACCTGCTGGTGATCAAGAAAAGCGGCGAGGAAAACAATCTGGAGCGCCTCACCGAGAGCTTCCACCTGAACCTGAACGCACTCGGGGTGCTGTCCTTCATCGTCGGTCTGTTCATTGTCCACGCCGCCATTGGCCTGGCCCTTGAACAGCGTCGCGGCCTGCTGCGCAACCTGCGTGCCTGTGGCGTCAGCGCACGTCTGTTGATAGCTGCGCTGGGCGTAGAACTTGGGGCACTGGCGCTGTTGGGCGGTGTTTTTGGTGTGGTCAGCGGCTATCTGCTGGCCAGCCTGTTATTACCGGATGTCGCGGCCAGCCTGCGCGGCTTGTATGGCGCGGAAGTCGCCGGCCAGTTGAACCTCAGTCTGTGGTGGTGGCTGAGCGGTATCGGCCTGAGTCTGCTTGGCGCGTTGCTGGCCGGTGCCAACAGCCTGTTGCGAGCTGCGCGCCTGCCGTTGCTGGCGCTGGCCGATGCCCAGGCATGGCAGCAAGCCCACGCGCGATGGTTGCAGCGCCAGGCGTGGGTGGCGGTGCTGGGCGCGGTGGTTGGCGTGAGTGCGCTGGTGTTCGGCACCAGCCTGATGCTGGGGTTTGTGATGATGTCCGCCCTGCTGCTCAGTGCCGCGCTGGCCCTGCCGGTTTTGCTGGACGCCATGCTTGGCGGTCTGTTGAAGCGCAGCCGCTCGGTGCTCGGGCAATGGTTTGTCGCGGATTGCCGTCAACAGTTGCCCGCCCTGAGTCTGGCGCTGATGGCCCTGTTGCTGGCGATGGCCGCGAACATCGGCGCAGGCAGCATGACCTCGGGTTTTCGCCAGACGTTCAACAGTTGGCTGGAGCAACGCCTGACGGCCGAATTGTATGTCAGCCCGCAGACCCCCGAGCAGGCCGAGCCGCTGAACACCTGGCTGAGCCAGCAACCGGATGTCGGCGCCGTGCTGCCCAACTGGCAGGTGCCGGTGCAAGTCCAGGGCTGGCCTGCGGACCTGTTTGGCGTGATCGATCACAGCATCTATCGCCAGCACTGGGCGCTTCTGGAATCCGTCGCCGGTGATCCGTGGAATGTTTTGCGCGACGAAGACACGGTCATGCTCAGCGAACAATTGGCACGCCGCCTCCAACTGGGGTTGCAAGATACGCTGAGCATCCCGGTGCCCAATGGCAAGTGGACCCCGCGCATCGTCGGGATCTATGCCGACTATGGCAATCCGAAGGGCCATCTGCTGGTCAATGAAAAACACCTGCTCGCACACTGGCCGCAATCGATGCCGGTGCGTTTCAACCTGAGGGTCGATCAGGCGGCAATCCCGTCGCTGGTCACCCGGCTGCAAGCGCGTTTCAAGCTGGACGATAATCACATCATCGATCAGAGCCAGCTCAAGGGTTGGTCGAGCCAGGTCTTTGAACGTACGTTTGCCGCCACGGCCGCACTCAACAGCCTGACATTGGGCGTGGCTGGCGTGGCGCTGTTCATCAGCCTGCTGACTCAAAGCCAGAGCCGCCTCGGGCAGCTCGCCCCGTTGTGGGCGCTGGGGGTCACTCGACGGCAATTGATGCTGCTCAACCTGGGACAGACCTGGCTGCTGGCGGTCCTGACACTGGTGCTCGCGCTGCCACTCGGGCTGCTGCTGGCCTGGTGCCTGGATGCGGTGATCAACGTTCGAGCCTTTGGCTGGCGCCTGCCGCTGCAGGTGTTCCCGCTGCAACTGCTGCAATTGATGGCGCTGGCGATGCTGGCGACTTTGCTGGCCTCGGCCTGGCCACTGCTGAAACTGTACCGCAGCCGTCCAGCGGACCTACTCAGGACATTCGCCAATGAACCGTAAATGGCTGATGCCGCTGGTCATCGTCGTGTTGCTCTCCGCCTGCGACGACAAACCACAACCTGAAAGCGGTTTCGCCGGTCTGGGCAATACGGCCGACAGCTATGCGCAGGTGACACCCGGCAAGGTCTTTTCATTCCCGCAGGACCACGGCCAGCACCCCGGCTTTCGGATCGAGTGGTGGTACATCACCGCCACCCTCAAGGATGACGCGGGCCAGCAGTTCGGCGTGCAATGGACCCTGTTTCGCAATGCCCTACGCCCCGGCCAACAGACCGGCAGCGGCTGGAATGACGGCACGATCTGGCTGGGCCATGCAGCGGCGACTTCAAGCAGCGGTCATTATGTGGCGGAGCGTTACGCGCGCGGCGGCATCGGTCAGGCCGACGTGACGCTGGCACCCTTTTCGGCGTGGATCGATGACTGGGCCTTTACCAGCCATGTCCGCAGCGGTGATCCGCTGGCGGCCATGCAGCTGAAGGCCAGCGGCAAGGACTTTCGCTACAACCTGAACCTGACATCCAGCAAACCGCTGGTGCTGCAGGGCGAACAGGGCTACAGCCAGAAATCGGAGGCGGGCCAGGCGTCGTACTACTACAGCCAGCCGTTCTTCGACGCCAAAGGCAGCGTGGTCATTGAGGGCAAAACACATCAGGTCACCGGTAAAGCGTGGCTGGACCGCGAATGGAGCAGTCAGCCACTGACCGCCAACCAGAGCGGCTGGGACTGGTTTTCGCTGCAACTGGCAGACGGTGATCGCCTGATGCTCTATCGCATCCGCCACAAGAGCACTGCCCCCTACCTGACCGGTAACTGGATCAGCGCCGACGGCACCACCCGGATGCTGCACGCCAACGAGATCAGCCTTGAGCCACTGAAAGAAACCTCGATCGGCGAGCATAAAGTGCCCACCCGCTGGAGAGTCAGGGTCCCCGACCGGAATCTGGACATCACCAGCGAAGCGCTGAACCCTGCTGCCTGGATGGGCGTGAGTATCCCCTACTGGGAGGGGCCGGTGAGGTTCAGCGGGAGTCAGGAAGGCGTGGGGTATCTGGAGATGACCGGGTATTGAGCGGGTCTGCTGGCAGTTGCGCCTTCAATTCGAAACACCTGTTGGCGCGGGGACAACCTCCGACGCACCTCAGGCTGACTTTTTGAAATAGGGCCATGTGCTCAGGTTTTTCATTTGCCAACAGCTCGGCCAGAGCCAGACACATATCCATATGATTTTTCTCATAAAAAAATGGAGACCGATCGGGGCTCCATTTGAAATTCCTGAACAAGTTTAAAAGCCTTCGTACTCTTCGCAAGCCTGTGCGACGTGCTTGTTCATATCGATACCCCTTTATGTATGCCGAGTGAGTTAACGTGCTTTCATGTGCCCCAAACTAGCGTGCTGCAAACATCACCGTCAATGAGCCGAATCCGCTTTACATGTCAGAAAAATCCGCCCTAAAGCGGGTGCGGTAAGCACGACAGTAACCCCAACCCAGTGAAAGCATCAATTCCAGAAGCAAGCACCCAACCAGCTGAAAACAAACGCTTATAACTTTTTGATCTAAAACTACCATGCCCTCACTGGGTCAGTTTCTGGGTGACTGCACTTTCTCAGTCACCTCCCCAACGGAAACCCGGTAAGGACTTATGTGCGGATTAGCAGGTGAATTACGTTTCGACCATCAACCAGCGGACTTAGCCGCTGTTGAACGCATTACCCATGAGCTGGCGCCTCGCGGCCCGGATGCGTGGGGGTTTCATAGCCAGGGGCCGGTTGCCCTTGGTCATCGTCGCCTGAAAATCATGGACCTGTCGGACGGCTCGGCGCAGCCGATGATCGACAGCAATCTGGGCCTGTCCCTGGCCTTCAACGGTGCGATCTACAACTTCCCGGAACTGCGTGCCGAGTTGGAAAGCCTTGGCTATCAGTTCCATTCCGGCGGTGACACCGAAGTGTTGCTCAAGGGCTATCACGCCTGGGGCGCAGACATGCTGCCCAAGCTTAATGGCATGTTCGCCTTTGCCATCTGGGAACGTGACAGCAAGCAGCTGTTCATCGCCCGTGACCGCCTCGGCGTCAAGCCGTTGTACCTGTCGAAAACCGACAAGCGCCTGCGCTTCGCGTCCTCGCTGCCTGCCTTGCTTAAGGGCGGTGACATCAGCGGGATGCTTGATCCGGTGGCGCTTAACCATTACCTCAACTTCCATGCGGTAGTGCCTGCGCCGCGCACCCTGCTGGCCGGCGTCGAAAAACTTCCGCCAGCCAGCTGGATGCGTATCGACGCCAGCGGCAAGGTCGAACAGAAAGTCTGGTGGACTCTGCCCTACGGCCCGCACGAAGACGAGAAAAACCTCACCCTCGAAGACTGGCGTGACCGCGTACTGGATAGCACGCGTGAAGCGGTAGCGATCCGCCAGCGTGCTGCAGTGGACGTCGGTGTGCTGCTGTCCGGCGGCGTCGACTCGAGCATGCTGGTCGGTCTGTTGCGCGAAGTGGGCGTCGAGGATCTGTCGACCTTTTCTATCGGTTTTCAGGATGCCGGCGGCGAGCGCGGTGACGAATTTCAGTATTCCGACCTGATCGCCAAGCATTACGGCACGCGCCATCACCAGTTGCGTATTCAGGAACGCGAGATCATCGAGCAATTGCCTGCGGCGTTCCGCGCCATGAGCGAACCGATGGTCAGCCACGACTGCATCGCCTTCTACCTGCTGTCGCGTGAAGTATCGAAGCACTGCAAGGTGGTACAGAGCGGCCAGGGCGCTGACGAACTGTTCGCCGGTTACCACTGGTACCCGCAAGTCGACGGCGCGAGCGATCCGGTTGCCGCCTACCGTGATGCATTCGTCGACCGCAGCTACGCGGAATACGCCGAGACCGTGCAGCCGAAGTGGCGCACTGCCAACGACGCAGCCGGTGATTTCGTTCGCGATCACTTTGCCCAGCCAGGCGCCAGCGCTGCTGTCGACAAGGCATTGCGTCTGGACAGCACGGTGATGCTGGTCGATGACCCGGTCAAGCGTGTCGACAACATGACCATGGCTTGGGGCCTGGAAGCGCGTACGCCGTTCCTGGACTATCGTCTGGTCGAACTGTCGGCTCGCATTCCGGGTAAATTCAAGCTGCCCGACGGTGGCAAACAGGTGCTGAAAGAAGCCGCGCGCATGGTCATTCCTTCGGAGGTGATCGACCGCAAAAAAGGCTACTTCCCGGTGCCTGGCCTCAAACACTTGCAGGGCGACACGCTTGACTGGGTGCGCGAACTGCTGACCGACTCCAGTCAGGACCGCGGCCTGTTCAACCCTGCCATGGTCGACAAGTTGCTGACCAACCCCGAGGGCCAGCTCACGCCATTGCGCGGCTCCAAGCTGTGGCAACTGGCAGCGCTGAACCTGTGGCTCAGCGAACAGGGACTGTGATCGATGAAACAGAACGCGACGACTTATAGCCAGCGCCTGTTGCGCGGCCAGTCGCCCTCGTACGAACGTCTGCAGGCGCGACTCGCTGAAGACGGCAGCCAGATAGATGCAGACCCTCTGGCGCTGCATTGTGGCTGGGGACGCTTGCTGATCGGTCACACCTACCCTGATCCGGCCGCACTGGCTCAGGACCTGCTCAACGAAAAACCCGGCGAGCGCGATATCGCCCTGTATGTGGCAGCCCCGCAACAGGTGCTGGCGCAATCGCCGCAGCAGTTGTTTCTCGACCCGTCGGACACGCTGCGTCTGTGGTTCAGCGATTACCGCCCGGCGCACCGTGTGTTTCGCGGCTACCGTATCCGCCGTGCGCATAATGAGAACGACTGGCAGGCCATCAACAACCTGTATCTGGCGCGCGGCATGTTGCCCATCGACCCCGAGCTGCTGACCCCGCGCCACGAAGGTGGCCCGGTGTATTGGGTGGCCGAGGACGAGGGCAGCAAGACGATCATCGGCAGCGTCATGGGCCTCAACCACCAGAAGGCCTTCAATGATCCGGAAAAAGGCAGCAGCCTCTGGTGCCTGGCGGTTGACCCGCAATGCACGCGGCCGGGTGTCGGCGAAGTGCTGGTCCGGCACCTGATCGAGCATTTCATGAGTCGCGGCCTGAGCTACCTCGACCTGTCGGTGCTGCATGACAACGATCAGGCCAAGGCGCTGTACGCCAAATTGAATTTTCGCAACCTGCCGACCTTCGCCATCAAGCGCAAGAACGGCATCAACGAGTCATTGTTTCTCGGCCCAGGCCCGCAGGCAGACTTCAATCCGTATGCGCGGATCATTGTCGAGGAAGCCCATCGACGCGGCATTGACGTGCAGGTGGATGATGCCGATGCCGGGCTGTTCACCCTCAGCTATGGCGGTCGTCGCATCCGCTGCCGCGAGTCGTTGAGCGATCTGACCAGCGCGGTGAGCATGACCCTGTGTCAGGACAAGAGCCTGACCCATCGTGCCCTGAAGGCCGCCGGCCTGCGCCTGCCCGCACAGCAAAGGGCGGGCAACGCAGACGATAATCTGGCGTTTCTCGAAGAGCACGGGCAAATCGTGGTCAAGCCGCTGGACGGTGAGCAAGGTCAGGGCGTCGCGGTTGATCTGCGCACCATTGAAGACGTGCAGAGCGCCATCGAACAGGCCCGCCAGTTCGACACTCGCGTGATTCTGGAAAGCTTTCACGAAGGTCTGGACCTGCGCATCGTGGTGATCGGCTTTCAGGTCGTGGCGGCGGCGATACGTCGCCCGGCTGAAATCATTGGTGATGGTCGCCACACCATCAAACAGTTGATCGAAGCGCAGAGCCGACGCCGCGCCGCTGCAACGGATGGCGAAAGCCGTATTCCGATGGATCAGGAAACCGAGCGCACGGTGCGCGAGGCCGGCTTTGACTACGCCGATATTCTGCCGATGGATCAGCGCCTGGCCGTACGTCGTGCTGCCAATCTGCATACTGGCGGCTGCCTGGAAGATGTCACGGCCATTCTGCACCCGGTGCTCCACGACGCAGCGGTGCGTGCCGCGCGGGCGCTGGACATCCCGGTGGTCGGTCTGGACCTGATGGTGCCGGCTGCCGACCAGCCTGACTACGTGTTCATCGAAGCCAATGAACGCGTAGGCCTTGCCAATCACGAACCACAACCCACCGCCGAACGTTTCGTCGATCTGTTGTTTCCGCACAGCCTGCCTGTGCATATCTGATCGCAGCTGCGGGCACGGCTGCAAATGGCGTATCAGCCTTTGCAGCCCGTGGCTTGCAACTGTTCCATAAGGAGCATCCATGACCCCTGCAAATATCCCCGATCCGGATCTGAAATACCTGCAGAAAGTTCTGTTGGAAATGCTCGCGATCCCAAGCCCTACCGGCTTCACCGACACTATTGTGCGTTACGTGGCCGAGCGTCTCGAAGAGCTGGGCATTCCGTTCGAACTGACCCGCCGCGGCACGATCCGCGCCACGCTGAAGGGCAAGCAGAACAGCCCCGACCGCGCCGTATCGGCGCACCTGGACACCATCGGTGCCAGCGTTCGGGAAGTTAAAGAAAACGGCCGCCTGTCACTGGCTGCGGTCGGCTGCTGGTCGAGCCGCTTTGCCGAAGGCAGCCGGGTCAGCGTGTTCACCGACACCGGCGTGATCCGTGGCAGCGTTTTGCCGCTGATGGCTTCCGGTCACGCGTTCAACACCGCCGTGGATGAAATGCCGATCAGTTGGGACCACGTCGAGTTGCGCCTGGATGCCTATTGCACCACCCGCGCCGACTGCGAATCGCTGGGTATCGGCATCGGTGACTTCGTCGCCTTCGACCCGCTGCCGGAGTTCACCGAGAGCGGACACATCAGTGCCCGCCACCTGGATGACAAGGCTGGTGTCGCGGCACTGCTCGCCGCCCTGAAATCCATTGTCGACAGCGGTGCCGAGCCGTTGATCGACTGTCACCCGCTGTTCACCATCACCGAAGAAACCGGTACGGGCGCGGCTGGCGTGCTGCCCTGGGACGTGAGCGAGTTCGTCGGCATCGACATCGCGCCGGTTGCGCCAGGTCAGCATTCCAGCGAACACGCCGTCAGCGTGGCGATGCAGGACTCGGGCGGTCCTTACGACTACCACCTGTCCCGCCATCTACTGCGGCTGGGTGTGGAAAACGAGTTGCCGGTGCGTCGTGACCTGTTCCGCTATTACTACAGTGATGCGCACTCGGCCGTGACTTCGGGGCATGACATCCGCACCGCCCTGCTGGCCTTCGGCTGTGACGCGACGCATGGCTACGAGCGCACGCATATCGACAGTCTGGCGGCGCTGAGCAAGTTGCTGGGTGCCTACATACTCAGCCCACCGGTATTCGCCAGCGATGCCAAACCGGCGCAGAGCTCGCTGGAGCGCTTCAGCCATCAGATCGAACACGATGCGCAGATGGAATCCGATACCCGCGTACCACCGGTCGACAGCCTGATCGGGCAGAATCGCGAAGAGAGTTGAGGCCCTGTGAATTGCGGTGCGTGGCGCCGCAGTTCTATCATCGCCGCTCATCGACACGAGAACCGCCATGCTGATCCCCTACGACCAACTGGAACCTGACACCCTCACTCGCCTGATCGAGGATTTCGTCACCCGTGAGGGCACCGATAATGGCGACGAAACACCGCTGCAAACCCGTGTACTGCGCGTGCGTCATGCGTTGACCAAGGGCCAGGCGGTGATCTTTTTCGACCTTGAGAGCCAGCAGTGTCAGCTGATGCTCAAGCACGACGTGCCGAAGGAGTTTTTCGAATAGCCTCCAAAGGCCGAGTCAGGTCATTTGCTCACAACGTCGCCTGCTGACCACGCCGCTCACCGAAGCGGCGTTGTTGCCTGTTGCGCAAGCGTCCTGGCGATTCGCTTGTAGACTTCGGCGCGGTGAACCTTGACGTCTTTCGGGGCATTGATCCCGAGCCTGACCTGATTGCCGTTGATGCCCAGAATCTGCACGGTGATGTCATCACCAATGGAAAACGTTTCGCCAATTTCCCGCGTCAGTACCAGCATTTTTCCCACCCTTGCGTTGCGCAAAAGAGGCAGGGTGCATGGCGAAACAAGGCGCTTCAATGCGCTGATGGCAAATCAGTAACGTCCTGCAACAGCACCGGAAAAGACTGAAGGAAACGTCTTACTTTCCAGCCAAATCCGTGGGAAATATCGTTCGCGGCAGTGGTTAATCAAGCGGCGGACCAACGCGGCCCCAGCAGAATGATGGTCGCACCGATGACGCAGAACGCCAGACCCAGCCAGTCCGTGCCCAGCGGCCTGACCCGCTCGACCAGCCCCAGCCAGGCAATCGACGCAACAATGTAGATCCCGCCATACGCCGCATAGGCTCGGCCCGCATAAGCCGCCTCCACACGTGTCAGCAACAGTGCAAACACCGTCAGGCTTACAAGCGCAGGAATCACCCACAGCGCGCTCTTGCCCTGACGTAACCACAGCCAGAAGGCATAGCAGCCGAATATCTCGAACAGAGCAGCGAGGAAAAACCACAGGTAATTGAGCATGAAAGGTTCTCAGGTCAGGGCTGCAAGATGCGCGCAACCCTATCAGAAAACAGTGTGGTCATGACCTTGATACCACCCAAGAGGACGCAGAGCGTCGCACGATAGTTGAGGTTATCGTTCCTCACGCTCCAGCGTGGGAATGCAGGTCACGACGCTCTGCGTCGCAAGAGGACGCGGAGCGTCCGGAACGGCATGACGACGCGGAGCGTCGCACGATAGTCGCGATTATCGTTCCTCACGCTCCAGCGTGGGAATGCAGGTCACGACGCTCTGCGTCGCAAGAGGACGCAGCGCTTCCGGGTTAGTCAGGCATGCCCCTTCTGCGCCTTGGCGCGCATCTTCGCGCACATGACGGTCATTTCGTCGTACATCGCCTGCGGTTGCTTGCGCTTCATTTCCCAGGCCATGCGGCCTTCTTCATGAGGCAGGATCATGAACTCGCCTTCGCCAACCTGCCTGAAGATGCAGTCGGCGATATCCCCCGCGGTGATCGGCGACTTCTCCAGCAACCTGCCGATCTGCGCCTTCATCGCGGGCGTGGGGCCGCGGAAGGAATCCAGCAGGTTGGTCTGAAAGAACGACGGGCAGACCACATGAACACCAACCCCCTGATCATGCAGTTCGACCAGCAGGCTCTCGGAAAGCGCGACGACCCCGGCCTTGGCGACGTTGTAATTGCTCATCGCCGGGGCCTGCATCAGCGCTGCCATCGAGGCGATGTTGATGATCCTGCCCTTGCTGGCCAGCAGCATAGGCAGGAACGCCTTGCAGCCCTTGACCACCCCCATCAGGTTGATCGCGATCTGCCAGTCCCAGTCCTCCAGCGACAATTCGTTGAAAAAGCCCCCCGAGGCCACACCCGCATTGTTGACGATGATGTCGATGCCGCCAAAGCGCTGTTCGCACGCCTGGGCAAACGCGGTGAGCTGGCTGTAATCGCGAACGTCGCAACGCTGCACGAAACCGTCACCACCCGCCTTGCGTACTTGCGCAAGGGTCTCCTGCAAGCCGGCATCGTTGATGTCCGAGAGTGCCAGCCGCCACCCTTCGCGCGCCCAGCGCAGTGCAATTTCACGACCCAGACCTGAGCCGGCGCCAGTAATCATGATGCGGTTTTGCATAGCGAGTGCCTTGTGATGTGCAGGAGTTGCCTGAGTGTAATCACAGTGGAAGCACCACAAACCCACCATCAAGACGCTGAATGCCTGGAACAAACCGCAGCCCTATGGACGCCTGGACCGGGCCACATAACGGAGCAACAACAGGCCATACACCGACACATTGAGCAGCACGACGATGCCGCCCAGCCAGAGCTGTATGCCCGGCGTAAGCCCGGCCGGGTAAATCAGCGGGATCAGATAATGCTCAACGAAGCCCCCGGTATAACCCTGCCCTCCAGCGTTGCTGCGCAGGGTGTTTTCCAGCGGTGTCAGCGGGCAATACAGATGCAGAAACTCGACCGCAGTCCCCCAGGCCGCAGCTGGAACGTGCAGCAGTGCCAGCCAGGGCCTTCTCAATACCAGCAGTCCGCCGAACAGGACGAACACAATGAACAGTAGATGAAACACGACCACGGCATCCGCCGCCACTCGATAAACCATCATTGCGTCCTCTTGTGGCCCATCCCTCAGGTGGAAAGTTCGAAGCGAACGGAAACTTTTCAGGGCCTTTAGTTCAATTGTTTTTAAGACCGATTCAAACCCACCAGGTTAAAACGGGCCAAGTTATTGTCAGACAAAAGTACGACAAGATGCTGATTTTCAATGTTTTTTAGAAATGTAAGAAATTATTTAAAATAGATCGAACCTTTCTCCAACCCCCAGAGTCCGATGAGTCAAGCAGGCAAACTTCATACCGTCTGGCGTGACGTTTTAACGGCATCTGTTAATTAACACTAATGTAAAGAGGGAACTCACCATGGGTATCGGCACTATTCTTATCATCGTTCTGATTCTGCTGCTAGTTGGCGGTTTGCCAGTATTCCCGCACTCGCGCAGCTGGGGCTACGGTCCGTCGGGCATCATCGGTACGATCCTGGTGATCCTGCTGATTCTGGTGTTGCTCGGCAAGATATGACCTGCTGCTCCACGCAGCAGCGCATATAGCCAATAAAAAACCCCGCTTTTTCAAGCGGGGTTTTTTTATCGCTCATGAAAAAGCAGCCCGAAGGCTGCTTCGTTCACAACACCGGTACCTTAGTGCGAAACCGCACCACTGGCACCCAGCCCCGTCTGCGAGCGGACGAATTGCGGATAGAACAGAGCGCGCTCGCCCTCCGCCGCTTTCGACTTGTCGGTGATGGAGAAGAACCAGATACCTACGAAGGCGATGGCGATGGAAAACAGCGCCGGGTATTCGTAAGGGAAAATGGCTTTCTCGTGGTGCAGGATCTGCACCCAGATGGTCGGACCGAGCACCATCAGCACCACTGCACTGATCAGGCCCATCCAGCCGCCGATCATGGCGCCACGGGTGGTCAGGTTTTTCCAATACATGGAAAGCAGCAGAATCGGGAAGTTGCAGCTTGCCGCGACCGAGAACGCCAGGCCCACCATGAAGGCGATGTTCTGGCTTTCAAAGGCAATACCCAGAAAGATCGCCACGACCGCCAGGGCAATGGTGGTGATTTTCGAGATACGGATCTCGTCCTTCTCGTTGGCTTTGCCTGCCTTGATGACGCTGGCATACAAGTCGTGGGAAACCGCCGAAGCACCCGCCAGGGTCAGACCGGCAACCACTGCCAGAATGGTGGCGAAAGCGACTGCCGAGATGAAGCCCAGGAACAGACTGCCACCGACCGCATCGGCCAGGTGAACCGCAGCCATGTTGTTACCGCCCAACAAGGCGCCTGCTGCATCCTTGAACGCCGGATTGGTGCTGACCAGCAGGATCGCGCCGAAACCGATGATGAAGGTCAGGATGTAGAAGTAACCGATAAAGCCGGTTGCGTAGAGCACCGACTTGCGCGCTTCCTTGGCATCGCTCACGGTGAAGAAGCGCATCAGGATGTGTGGCAGGCCCGCAGTACCGAACATCAGGGCCAGACCCAGCGAGAACGCCGAGATCGGGTCTTTCACCAGCCCGCCAGGGCTCATGATCGCTTCACCTTTGGGGTGAACCTTGATCGCTTCGGAGAACAGCATGTTGAAGTCGAAGTTGACGTGCTTCATGACCATCAATGCCATGAACGACGCACCGGACAGCAACATCACCGCCTTGATGATCTGCACCCAGGTAGTAGCGAGCATGCCGCCGAACAGCACATAGAGGCACATCAGGATACCGACCAGCACCACCGCAACGGCGTAGTCCAGACCGAACAGCAACTGGATCAGCTTGCCGGCACCGACCATCTGCGCAATCAGGTAAAACGCCACCACGACCAGTGAGCCGCAGGCAGACAGGGTGCGAATTTCCTTTTGCTTGAGGCGGTACGACGCCACATCGGCAAAGGTGTATTTACCCAGGTTGCGCAGGCGTTCGGCGATCAGGAACAGGATGATCGGCCAGCCTACCAGGAAGCCGATCGAGTAGATCAGGCCATCGTAGCCGGAGGTGTAGACCAGCGCGGAAATACCCAGAAAGGACGCTGCCGACATGTAGTCACCGGCGATCGCCAGACCGTTCTGGAAGCCGGTGATCTTGCCACCTGCCGAGTAATAGTCCGACGCTGTCTTGTTCTTTTTCGATGCCCAGTAGGTGATGTACAGCGTGAAAGCGACGAAGACCACGAACATGACGATCGCGGCGACGTTCAGGGGTTGTTTCTGCACTGCACCCGTCAACGCGTCTGCCGCCCAGAGGGTCGGCGCGAAGGCGGCCAGGCCAAGTGCTGCTGATAGGCGCCGGATCATTGCTGAGCCTCCTTGAGGATCGCGTTGTTCAGGTCATCGAATTCACCGTTGGCACGGCGAACATAGATGGCCGTCAATATGAACGCGGAAAGGATCAGCCCAACGCCTATCGGCATTCCCCAGGTAATGGTCGAAGTGGGACTTAGTTTGGCCCCCAGAATATGGGGTCCGTAAGCGATCAAAAGAATAAAGGCCGCATACAGGCCAAGCATGATCGCCGAGAGAATCCAGGCGAAACGCTCTCTTTTGGAGACCAGCTCCTTGAAACGGGGGCTGTTTTGAATCGAGAGGTAAATGCTGTCGTTCATTGTTTTTGTCCTCGCAGCACAGATGAGATGTCACGTAACGCACTTTAGTCGGGTCCGGCGCGCACTCCAGACGACCTTAGTATTAGAACGACATTAGCTGTAGATACCTCTTCTCGCACGGCCTGGACCCGCCGGCAGTCGGTCGCACGGAAAATACTTCGGAGCGGAAAAACAAAAGGCCGTCTGGCGACAACACCAGACGGCCTTGAGAAGGGCTGTTCAGACACTTTGCGACTATTTGGCAGTCCATGCAGCAACGCGATCCGGGTGCTTGGCGACCCAGTCCTTTGCTGCCGCTTCAGGTTTGGCACCGTCCTGAATCGCCAGCATCACTTCACCGATTTCGTCCTTGGATGCCCACTGGAATTTTTTCAGGAAGGCCACGACCTCAGGCGCTTTTTTCTCCAGCCCCAGGCTGGCAACGTTGTCGACGGTTTCAGCCTCGCCATAGACACCTTTCGGGTCGTCCAGGAAACGCAGTTTCCACTTGGCGAACATCCAGTGCGGCACCCAGCCGGTAACCACGATGGATTTCTTCGCCTTCTCTGCGCGGGTCAGCTCGGCGATCATGCCTGCGCCGGAGCTCGCCTGCAGCTTATAGCCGTCCAGACCGTAGTCCTTGATGGCCTGATCGGTCTTGAGCATCACGCCCGAGCCCGCATCGATCCCGGTGATCTTCTTGTTGAAGGAGGCATCAGTCTTCAGGTCTTCGATGGTTTTGGCCTTGACGTACTCAGGCACGATCAAGCCAATCTTGGCGTCCTTGAAGTTGGGGCCGTAGTTGACGACCTGATCCTTGTACTTGGCGTAGTACTCGCCATGCGTGCCCGGAAGCCACGCAGACAGCATCAGGTCCAGCTTGTCGGTTGCCACCGCCTGCCACATGATCCCTGCAGCGACAGACTGCAACTTGACGTCATAGCCAAGCTTTTGCTTGATCACCTCGGAAGCCACGAAGGTGGTGGCGACACTGTCGGACCAGCCTTCCACATAGCCAATGGTCAGGGTCTTGGTTTCGGCAATCGCCAGCGTGGAGCTGACCGCAAGTACCAGAGCGGCACCCGCCCCCAGTATTTTTCGCATCATCATTGTCGCTTCCCCGGAAGTCTGCACCGACGGTTGTCGGAACATGGTTAACGTTGTTCTCCAGACCGCCCTCGCGCCCGACCTTGGGGCACGCGGCGCCTTGCACGTTTTTATCGCTGCCACGCGCAGTCAAACGCACCGCAACGCCACCCTGATCATCGACCTGCGGAACAGGCAGGCATGCTCTGTCTGCGACACTGGGGCAATGGGAAACGACAACAACGAGCCATCAACGACAACGCGCCCCGAAAAACGCCTTGATCCGGCCATCAACAGCTGAGGACGCTGCTTCATGCCTATGGGCGAGCCCCCTTCCCCATACCAACGTCGTATAGACGGTAGAGAACTGCAGCGCACCACTCTGGCTCATGTTTCGAAGGAAACACGATGTGTTACCGCAGCTTCACGATCACCGACGCGAACGGGTAACACGGAAACATTTTTTCCGGCTCCATGACCAGCCAACAATCATCAGAATCCGCAAATTACTGATTTTAAAGGTTTTTAAAAAACTGGCACGGGTCCTGCTATATCTCTGGTACAACAAAAACAACAAATGATGCGGCAAACCAATAAAAACAAGACGTAACGGCTCTGACACAACAAGAACAAAACGGACAGAGGCGCAGCTAACAGATTTTTTTGGAGTGGATCAGCTTTACAGGGCCCTTTCAATGAAAGGCCTCGCGACCGGACCGAGAACAATAAAACTACCGTCAGGTAGCTCCAGAACCGGTGGGATCACGCTGTTGTGCAGGCAGGTGATTAAAGCGAATCAGCGCTCAAAAAAATACGTTTGCTCTTGACCCCGGATAGGGGTCGCACAACAACGCTGTAAAGGGACTGGTCGCCAACAACAATAACAGGCCGCCCTATAACAATAAAAAGAGCACGTGAACCACATTGGAGGAGAGCTACGGCTCTCCTTTGTGCTTTCCGCGAGCTGGAAAATCCGCCTCCAGGCCATGGTCTGCCAACCTTTACCAGCAGTGCAAACGTCGCGCCGGGGCAGCAAATACGCTAGTCACGCAAAAATAAACCGCATATCTGCATTGCAAAATCCAAAGAACGTGTATTGTTCCGTCATATTTACAGGATTAACCAGTGGATGGGGCACTTTGGCACTACACCTTGGTCATAGCCTGCGTATTTCATCAGCACTTCTTTCCCAAGGGATTTAGTCATGCTCCGTTTTCTGCGCCTCGCCACTGTTATAGGTGGCTTGTGTTTAAGTGCGTCCGCTCTGGCAACCAACGTCGACTCCGCCACCTATGGCTACCCGCTGACTAATCCGTTCGAAGCGACCATTGCGACCACACCGCCCGCTCTGCGCCCCGACCTGCCTGACGATGAAGATATCGATCAGGATGTCTACACCCTGAACCTGCATCCCGAGCGCGAGTTCACCCTGCCCGACAACTTCTGGGCGGTGAAGAAGTTGCACTATCGCCTGGCCAAGCAGGACCACGCTGCCCCGCTGATCTTCCTGATCGCCGGCACCGGCGCGCCGTATAACAGCACGATCAATGAATTCCTGAAAAAGCTCTATTACGGCGCGGGCTACCACGTCGTACAGCTGTCTTCGCCCACCAGCTATGACTTCATGACCTCGGCCTCGCGCTTTGCGACTCCTGGCGTCTCCACCGACGACGCAGAAGACATTTATCGCGTCATGCAGGCCATTCGGGCTCAGCAGGCGCAACTGCCGGTAACCGACTATTACCTGACCGGTTACAGCCTTGGGGCACTGAATGCTGCGTTTGTCAGCAAACTGGATGAAACCCGCCGCAGCTTCAACTTCAAGAAAGTCCTGCTGCTCAACCCGCCGGTCAATCTCTACACCTCGATCAGCAACCTCGACAAACTGGTACAGACCAACGTCAAGGGCATCAACAACACCACCACGTTCTATGAACTGGTGCTGGCCAAGCTGACCCGCTACTTCCGCCAAAAGGGCTACATCGACCTCAACGATGCACTGCTGTTCGACTTCCAGCAGTCCAAGCAGCACCTGACCAATGAACAGATGGCGATGCTGATCGGTACCACGTTCCGCTTCTCGTCGGCTGACATCGCGTTCACCTCCGACCTGATCAACCGTCGCGGTCTGATCACGCCACCGAAATTCCCGATCACCGAAGGCACCAGCCTGACGCCGTTCCTCAAGCGTGCCCTGCAGTGCGACTTCGATTGCTACCTGACCGAACAGGTCATCCCTATGTGGCGCGCGCGCACCGACGGCGGTAGCCTTCTGCAACTGGTCGACCAGGTCAGCCTCTATGCACTCAAGGACTACCTGCACAGCAACACCAAGATTGCCGTCATGCACAACGCTGACGACGTGATTCTGGGCTCGGGTGACCTCGGCTTCCTGCGCAAGACCTTTGGCGATCGCCTGACCGTTTACCCGTACGGCGGGCATTGCGGCAACGTTAATTACCGCGTCAACACCGACGCAATGCTGGAGTTTTTCCGTGGCTAAACGTCTTTTACTTCTTGCCGCTCTGCTCTGTGCCGGCACAGTCCAGGCCGCTGACGCGGATACCAGCAACAAGGCCCAGCATCCGGCCACGGTGGCCCGTCAGACCGATGCTGATGGCTTTACCCAGCCGCTGAAGTCGCTGCAATTCAACCCGGGGCTGGATCAGCGTGAGTTCGAGCGCGCCTCCATCAACGCACTGGAAGTCTATGATCCGCTGGAATCCTGGAACCGCCGGGTCTACCACTTCAACTACCGTTTCGATGAATGGGTATTCCTGCCGGTCGTGGACGGCTACCGCTACATAACCCCTGGCTTCGTGCGCAGCGGTGTGAGCAACTTTTTCAGCAACCTGGGTGACGTCTCCAACCTGCTGAACAGCCTGCTGCAGTTCAAGGGCGAGCGCTCGCTGGACACCACTGGCCGCCTGCTGCTCAACACCACCATCGGCATCGCCGGTCTGTGGGACCCGGCGACCATGATGGGCCTGCCGCGCCAGAGCGAAGACTTCGGCCAGACCCTGGGCTTCTACGGTGTGCCGTCCGGGCCTTATCTGGTGTTGCCATTGTTCGGTCCATCGAACCTGCGTGACACCGGCGGCATGCTGTTCGATTACACGGCTGAAAACCAGATCAACTTCCTCAACGTGGCCGAAGTCAGCAGCGACCATCCGGAAATCACCGTGTTGCGTGCCATTGACCGCCGTTACGTCACCAGCTTCCGTTACGGCCAGCTCAACTCGCCGTTCGAGTATGAAAAAGTGCGCTACGTCTACACCGAGTCGCGCAAGCTGCAGATCGCCGAATAAGCGTAACGCAGTAAAACGACGGCCAGCCGGAGTGATCGGGCTGGTCGTTTTTTTATGGGCACTTTTACCTGCCTGGTTAATCACATGCCTCAGGCGCAAACGCCTGCGTCATTAACAGACAAAAAGGAATTTCCATGCGCTCTTTCGGTTTCAAGACAATCGTTGTGTGTATCGCACTGGCAGCGTGCCAGAGCATGGTCAGCGTTCAGGCTGCCACCAAGCCGCAGGCCGCCGCGCCCGCCGCTGCTGCGGTGCAAAACGCTTCACTGCTGGGCGGCAAACTGGCCTTCACCATTCCTGCGGGCTACGTACAAGGCGAGATGCCCGAGATTGACGCAAAGGCCAAGGCTCAGGGTGTGACGGGGTCGCTTTACACCAATGCGGCTGAAAAGCGCGTGTTGATCGTTACCGAAACGCCGATGCCAATGGGCGTGCAGGCCAGCGATAACGATGGCGCAGTACTTGATGGGCTGGTCACCGGCATCCTTGCCCAGCAGAGTACCGGCTACAAGGATTTCAAAAAGCTGGGTGACAAGAAGATCGTCAAGAAGAACGGTCTTGGTGTGCGCCAGCTGGACACCTCGGCGACCATGAGCGACGCCCAGGTGCTGAGCACGTCGATCATCGCGGCATCGGGTACTCGCGCAGCCGTGCTGAACGTGGTCTCCAATGCAAAGAATCCGAAAGAGCACGCCGCGCTGGTGAAGACCGTTATCGGCCAATGATCTGCGGACCGGTCAGCCGGTCCGATGCGACTCAATCCGCCCGCAACACGCCGAACATTCGCTCGCCCAAGGCCGGCCCCTGGACAGGACACAGACGAAATTCCAATTAGTGAATTCCAGTCCACAATAAAGGGAAAACTTGGCAAAGATACAAGCTCATTTCTGCAATAAGCTGGCGGACTTATTTTTAATGGGTCTGCACTATGCCTTCTCTGGAAACCACTGCCTCCGGCGCTCGCAGCGCAAGCTCGACCGGCGCCGGCTTGTCCATCGCGATTCTGGCCCTGGCCGGCTTCGTGATCGTCACCACTGAATTTCTCATCATCGGTCTGTTGCCTTCGATGGCCCGTGATCTGGGAATCTCCATCTCTACTGCCGGTTTGCTGGTGACGCTGTTCGCCTTCACGGTGATGCTCTTTGGCCCACCGCTGACGGCCATGCTTTCGCACCTGGACCGCAAGCGCACGTTCATCGTCATTCTGCTGATCTTTGCCGCCTCCAACGCACTGGCGGCGGTATCGAGCAATATCTGGGTGCTGGCGCTGGCACGGTTCATTCCGGCACTGGCCTTGCCAGTGTTCTGGGGCACCGCCAGTGAAACGGCAAGCCTGCTGGCCGGACCGAAGCGCGCTGGCAAGGCCGTTGCGCAGGTCTACCTCGGTATCTCGGCTGCCATGCTGTTCGGTATCCCGCTGGGTACGGTATTCGCCGATGCCGTGGGTTGGCGCGGGGCATTCTGGGCTCTGACGTTGCTGTCAGCGTTGATGGCTTTGTTGCTGGCACTGTCGATGCCGCGTATCGAACCTACCGCAAAGGTCGGCCTCGCGGAGCAGGCAAAAATTCTTCGGGATCCGTTTTTCCTCGCCAACCTGCTGCTGTCCATCCTGCTGTTCACGGCCATGTTCGGCGCCTATACCTATCTGGCTGATACGCTGGAACGCATCGCGGGCATCGAATCGGCTCAAGTGGGTTGGTGGTTGATGGGCTTCGGCGCGGTAGGCCTGATCGGCAATGCCCTGGGTGGACGTTATGTGGACCGCAGCCCGCTCGGCTCGACCATGGCGTTTGCGCTGCTGCTCGCACTGGGCATGACCGCAAGCGTACCCGCCGCAGGCTCCATGCCGCTGCTTGCCGTGGTACTGGTGATTTGGGGCATTGCGCACACGGCGTTGTTTCCGATCTGCCAGATCAGAGTGATGAAAGCAGCGCCTCAGGCCCAGGCACTGGCCGGGACCCTGAATGTCTCGGCAGCCAATGCCGGCATCGGTCTGGGATCGATCATCGGAGGCCTTACCATCGAGCACCTGGGCCTGGGTGCCGTAGGGTATGTCGCCGCTGTTGTTGCGCTGCTGTCCATCGGCGTTGCATGGATGACCAGCATGCAGAAAAACAGGGCACCGTTGTAACCGCCTGACCGTCGCTTTACTGAATTCGCCGGGCAGTGTGTCTGCCAACAACCAGACACCCTGCCCCGGTTATTCACGGTGTATTAGATTGTAAGTTTCGTCATATTTTTGAACGGGTTTTAGCACTGCTTATGTCATTTAATTGACTTCTAAACAGTGCCTCTTCATTAATATGTGGTTATTTGACACCCCTCGGCAAAATACTCTTCCCTTGCCACTAGTGAACGCTCAAACTCCAGCCTTTCGGTCAAGCGGCGTCGATTTCCGACCGATTCGAAAGTAATGTCCGGTAAGAATCTATGAGCACCTATCACCGCCGAGGGATGGCATTCGCCAAGCGGATCTACGCCCCGAGATGCTTCGGTGTCAGCGTTGGCTTTGTGACGGTCGCTGTTTCTTTGTATTACGTGAACACAGCACACTGGGCGTGGTTGTTGGCACTGCTCTACAGTCTGGTATGGCCACATGTTGCTTATCAGCTCGCAAGAACGTCACGCGAGCCCTACCAGGCTGAATGGCGCAATCTGCTGTTCGATTCGATGATGGGCGGTTTCTGGATTGGCGCGATGGGTTTCAGCGCCGTTCCCGGGGTCACGGTCCTCGCCATGATGGCCATGCATAACATGGCCGCCGCCGGGCCACGGCTGATGCTGCAAGGCCTGTGCATGCAGGCACTGGGCGTGCTGATTTCGCTGGCCGCGCTCGACCCTGTCGTCAATCTGCATGGCAACATGGCGCAGATCTACGCCTGCCTTCCGGTACTGGTGACCTACCCTATCTTCATTGGCTGGCTGAGCCATCAGGTCACACTCAAGCTATGGGAACACCGCAACATCCTGCGCAAGGTCAGCCGCACCGACAGCCTCACCGGCCTGCTCAATCATGGTGCGTGGAAGGACCTGCTTGATCTGGAGTACGCCAGTAGCCAGAACGCGTATCAGGAGTGCGTCATCGCGCTGATCGATATCGATCACTTCAAGGTCATCAACGACACTTATGGCCACCTGATGGGCGACACGGTGCTGCAGAGTATCAGCGAAGCACTGATCGAAAACCTGCGTGATTCCGACCTGATCGGGCGTTGTGGCGGCGATGAGTTCTGCGTCATTCTGCCCGACACCAGCTTGCTTCAGGCAAAGGAAATCCTCGAGCGCCTGCGTCTGGCGATAGACGAAATGACCTATACCCTGCATTGCGATCTCAAGGTCAGTCTCAGTATCGGTATTGCCGCCTATTCTCCTGAAATGCCGGATGCCTCGTCGTGGCTGCATGAAGCAGACAAGGCGCTGTATCTGGCCAAAAGCACAGGCCGCAACCGCGTCGCCAGCCCTCAGGATGCGCCGCCAGAACTCCAGTCGCTTGGCGCACAGGCCTGACCTGTCAACGCCTGTCCTTGAACAGCATGTCGAACAGGGATGAGAGACTCTTGACCCCCATCGCTTTCAGGAACGTCTCGCGCATGTCGTTACGCAGGCTTTCCAGGGTTATTTCCTTGGGTTTGGTGGCTTTTTTTACGGATGGCGTTTCTCGAGAGTCTCCTTCGCCGGGAGTGTACGTTTCCTTGGACAGCGTCCTTATGTAGTCACTCTTCTGGCTTTTATAGGTAGTGAAATCTGCCCCCAGTTGCTCGTCTCTTTCCCCCGCCGTTGAAAACCGGTTGATGACTTTTTCCATGAACTCAAAATTATTGTGCCCTATGGAGCCGTAGTCCTTGTCAGTGATGAAGCGAACAAACCCCTGGTCCAGCCGTGTTGTTTTTAACCCATCGCTCTCGGTAATACGCTTGGCGGTGGCCGCGTGCGGCTCGGTAAAACTGTAGAAAACCTTGTGGCCTTCGAGGTCATATGTTTTGCCCTGGTTCTGGCGGCCCCATATTCTTCCATCATCTTTCTCTCTATATGAGGCCAGTCCAAAAGCCAGATCATCAACATAGCCCAGATCAGCTCCCTGAGCGCTTGCCCATTCATAAACATCACCCAGCAGCCTGCGATCATCCCGGGTTAAAAAAAACGCCTCGGGCATGGACATTCCACATTCGGCTTTCCCGAGCATGGGCGCAGAACGACCAGAGTCCGCGACCCCAAATACCCTATGTTTCAGGAGGGCCTGGCCGCTGATGGTCACCGCAGAGTCTGGAGAGGTTGATCGAAGGGGGGGATTGGCAATTGAGGACATGGTCTTTGCTGCTCTTTTATCATCAAGTTGTTGCGCGGCTATCAGTGCATCTGCTCCGGAACTTATGACTCGCATGACGTTGGCTCCTGCCCCGAAAGACCCCTGACGGTTATCGCCAGGGATTAACAATCAGTACGTTAAATGAAAGGTGACTGTTTCTGGCCCGGCAGGCTTGCTTTGCCAAGGTCCACTTTCAGCGCTGTGCCTGATCATGACGTCGGAGGCATAGCTAAAACCAAGACTGTTGAATCTCTCAGTACTGCCAGGCACGCCTGGCGTTATAGAGATACAATCAGAATCATGTACACCGCCTCTCCTGAAACAAAGATTTGCGCGTTCGTTCACGCTTTCCGGAAAGGTAGTCGCGGTCCAGGAAATCTTTTGCAACCGAGAGTTGTTAGCCGCGCCGCGGGGGTAATCAGCCAATCTCAACTGGTGTCGGGAAAACGCACTGTGACCAGGCCCATTGATAAACGTCGGGGTTCTGGTAGTCGTCACCGAATAGTCGGCCGCCTGGCTGGCAGCCGACACTAACAAGAAAACCAAAGGTGTTATTTTTTTCATAGGCGTTACTCCAATATTTATAAATAAAATTCATCGGCCGTGCAAAAGCCCCAGGCTTGAAACGTCTGCACGAGCTGCTATTTCGTATCATTCGCCGGACGCGCTGACGCGCACTGAGCTTGAACGTGTTTTGTTAGAAAAAACCTGAACCGCTTGTAAAACCCTATCAGCCGAGAGGATCAACACCCGCTTCCAACACCTGCTTAGCCACACGCTTGATCAATGGAAAGTTCAAACGAGGACAGGTTATTCAACAGCCACTCAGGCGTATGCATCTCAAGCAATGTACCGATGGGCTGCTCCATCATCAGTGCTCCATAGAGGGCTTCCTCATTATCGAGGTGCGCTTGCTGGACAGCGCGATAGTTGAGCGGATAGATGCTCTTCTCAATGGGCAGTAATCGGTCGAAGTGTTCGAGCAGACCATGGAAGACGATTCGCCGCTCGACGGTGTTGCGCGTGGTGGCAATGAGTTTGACGAAGTACTCACTGTCCTGAGCCCGCAGCGCTTCGCTGGCGGTATAACGCTCGACCAGCGTGTGCGTTGAGGGGTCATCGAACACGATGCAGCACAGGTCTTCGCGCACCAGGCCTTTGAACGGGTTCTCGACTTCTGGCCGACGGCCGTGCAGGCCCAGTGCGAATTGTACGGCGCGCTCGGCCAGCCATTGACGCTTGCGGCCCTCAAGCCGGGCAATGTCTTCGAGCAAGGGTGACTGACGCCCATGCGAACGAAGCTGCCGACAGAGTTTGGCAAACAGGCCAACGGGGCCGGACAGCTTTGCCTGTTGCTCGGCCAGTTGCGCCACCGAAAGCGCGGACTGCCGGGTTGCCAGATGATGGAAGTTTGTTGTCATATTAAAACCGGGCCGCTGCGGATCCAGCCGCAACGACACGTCGGCACCTGACTCGCCCCGAACAAAACAAACAGTCATGAGTGGCTCCTTTTTTATTGTTTACAGTTCGTCGTGCGAGCAGGCTTCGGATATTCCTTTCTGCAGCCAGCCAGGAAGCAGTGCCTGATGGGCGTCACAGCGCAGCACGGTATTATTGATGGCACTGCCAAACGTCAGCAGTGCTCATTGCATTAACAAGTTACAGGTTGCGACAAGACACATTATGTATGTGCTGGCTCGCTGCGCAACCCGACAGATGTAGGGGGTCGGGTAATGTTTCCCGGAAGCAATAGAGATACGCACCTGGCCATGAGCTCGGCACGCGTCCTTACCTGGTTCTTTCTCAGCAGCGAAGAGACGTGATCGCGAACTGTGTAGTCACTGATACTGAGTTGCCTGGCAATTTCCTTGTTCGTACATCCCTGCAACAACAGGCCAAGAACCTCCTGCTCTCTCATTGTCACCCACATGATACTTCCCCTTGCCAGCATTTTGCCAAACAGGCAAATTTGTAGGATGTTTCTTACATTCGTCTTCCATGACCCAAACAGTAAGTCGGCACAGAAATCATTTTATTTAATCTTGTTTTGCATTAAAACGACACACCCCTCAAAGTCTCGCAACAAAACCGAAGACTGTAAGAAGAATCGCCGATAATTAAATATCGAGGAAAACTCCTACAACAAACTCGGAATAGTTACACCTATCTATTTACAGACGTCATAAGGGATTCACCTGACGAAACATTTCGCGCAGGCACGAGCCAAGAGCACATTAGATAAACAACGTAAACAATATGGAGAGGCGAAAGATAGACTTGAGGAAACGGAATTACAATCACTTGTTACAAATGAACGCGTCTGCCAGCAGGAACTTTCCGGCCATGTTCGAGCTGCCACTCACCCCACAACAGAGGTGAGCAGCGGGCGTTGCGCCACACGGCCCGGAGTTATCCGGCGTTACCGCTTGCCAGGTCATCCACCACCACGCCCCGGCGCAGGCCGAATACCGCTGCGGTAACCAGGCCCGTGGCGCCCATGATCAGGCTATAGAACACGCACACCCAGATATTCCAGGGCATCAGGGTAATCAGCATCAATGGCGTGGTGCTGGCCCAGAAGGCGTAGGCGATGTTGTAAGTGAACGAGATGCCTGACACTCGGATGTTCGCCGGGAACAGGCCGACCATCACCGATGGCACCACACCGACAATCCCGCACGCCAGCCCGGCAATCGCATAGGCGATGCCCAGTGGCATCCATTGCTCGATGAGGCTGGTGTAAAGCACGCCGATGCCTATCGGCATCAGCAGGCTGTAGAACATGATGCCGCGCCAGGCGCCGATGCGGTCGACCAGCATGCCTGCCAGCACACAACCTATATTGAGAAACACGATGCCGACGGCGCTCAGGGCAAAGGTGTCGCTGGCGCTGATACCAAAGCGCTGCTGCATGACCGTCGGGGTAATCACCACCAGTACCACCACGGCGGAGGTCAGCACAAAGGTCAGCAACGCAGCAGGCAGCAAGGATTGGCGGTGATCACGCAGAACCTGGCCAAGTGGCAGCGCCGGCAGATGTTCACGCTGGGCATGCATGGCGATGAACACAGGGGTTTCGTTCAGCCAGCGGCGTAGCCAGACCCCCACCACGCCGAATACGCCACCGAGCAGGAACGGAATACGCCATGCCCACTCAAGGATCTGGTCAGGGCTGAAGACTCGCGCCAGCCATGTCGCGGTCAGTGCGCCAAGCAGGTATCCGAACGTCAGGCCGGCTTGCAGTACGCCCAGTGCATAGCCGCGATGCCCCTTGGGCGCGTGTTCTGCCACGAATACCCAGGCACTTGGCACTTCACCGCCCACGGCGGCTCCTTGCAGGATGCGCAGCGCCAGCAGCACCAGCGGCGCCCAGTAACCGATCTGTGCGTAGGTGGGCATCACGCCGATCAGCAGACAAGGCAGCGCCATCATCAGAATGCTCAGGCTGAACACCCGCTTGCGGCCCAGCCGGTCGGCGAAGTGCGCCATGAGTATCCCGCCCAGCGGGCGTGCCAGATAGCCGGTCACGAAGATCCCGAAACTTTGCAGCAGACGCAGCCATTCAGGCATGTCCGGGGGAAAGAACAACTGGCTGAGGGTCAGCGCAAAGAACACGAAAATGATGAAGTCGTAGATTTCCAGTGCCCCACCCAGCGCCGCAAGGCTCAGGGTCTTGTAGTCGGCTTTGCTGAAGGGCTGGGAGTGGGAACGTACGATGTCCGTCATGAGGCATCCGAAACATGGCTTGAAAGAGCGCCTGGCGCTCACAGGGCGCGAAGAATAGCAAAGCTTGCGGGCGCACTGATACCGAGCTGACGCCTGCAACGGGAACGATCATCTCAACTATCGTGCCACGCTCTGCGTCGCATGCCGTTCCGGTTGACCAGATCAGACGCTCCGCGTCCTCTTGACGACGCGGAGCGTCGAGAACTGCATTCCCACGCTGGAGCGTGCGGAACGATCATCTCAACTATCGTGCGACGCTCTGCGTCGCATGCCTTTCCGGACGCTCCGCGTCCTCTTGACGACGCAGAGCATCGAGACCTGCATTCCCCCGCTGGAGCGATCAGTTTAACTATCGTGCGACGCTCTGCGTCGCATGCCGTTCTGGACGCTCCGCGTCCTCTTGACGACGCAGAGCATCGAGACCTGCATTCCCCCGCTGGAGCGATCAGTTTAACTATCGTGCG
The DNA here is from genome assembly GCF_020312125.1 of Pseudomonas sp. P135. Taxonomy (NCBI): domain Bacteria; kingdom Pseudomonadati; phylum Pseudomonadota; class Gammaproteobacteria; order Pseudomonadales; family Pseudomonadaceae; genus Pseudomonas; species Pseudomonas sp. P135. Next base: position 60,011 of record NZ_JAGPYR010000011.1, on the reverse strand, counting down.
ACGCTCTGCGTCGCATGCCGTTCTGGACGCTCCGCGTCCTCTTGACGACGCGGAGCGTCGAGACCTGCATTCCCCCGCTGGAGCGGGCGGAACGATGATCTCGACTGTCGTGCCAATACTCCGCGCACTAAAGCCCTTCCGCTAAAAGTTGACAGTGGCCGACAATCTCGCCGTTCTGGGCGCGCCCATGAACAGGTAGTCGTCACCCAGATACTCCCCGGCATCACGCCAGTAGCGTTTGTCGAACAGGTTGTCGACGGTCAGGCGCAGTACCGTGTCGTAACCGCTGATTCGGGTGCTGTAACGGCTGCCGATATTGAACAGTGCGTAGTCATTGACCTGCACGGTGCCTTCACGGTCAGCGTACTTGCTGGCGCTGTACTGCACGCCTCCGAGCAACGCGAGCCCGGGCACCGGCAGGCTGTAGTCGGCTTGCAAGGTGCCACGGTATCTGGGCACATTGAGGGCCTGATGATCATCGTAGGCCTCGGTGCCGCTGTCTTCAACGCGCGCCCGGATGGCCGCCGCACTGGCGGATATCTGCAGGCGGTCAGTCACCCAGCCACTCGCCCCCAGTTCAAGACCGGTGTTTTTCTGCTCGCCTTGCTGCACATAGGTAAACGTACCGTCATCGTTGGGCCTGGAGTACTGGTACGCCTGGCGGGCCTGAAACACCGCGGCGGTCAGGCTCATGCGCTGCCAGTCATACTTGATGCCTGCTTCGAGCTGTCGGGAGACGGTCGGCGCCAGAATTTCACTGGCATTGGTGGTGAACCACGCTGCCGTCCCGCCCAGCGACAGGCCCTTGCTGTAGCTGGTGTAGAGCGAAACATTGTCCACCGGCTTGTAGATCAGCGCCGCCTGGGGCAGAAACACATAGCGCTCGGTGTGTCGCGCATCGCTGCCGTCCTCGTTGAACGCCTGCTCGTCGAGCCGCACCCCGCGTCCGCCCAGCACGGTTTGCCAGTGCTCGTTGAAGCTGATCCGGTCAGTGGCAAACAGCCCGTACTGGCGGCTGTCCAGGCGGCGCTCGGTATGTGGCAGCGCCAGGGTCGAGGGGGCCACCTGCTCAGGCGCCTCATGGATAGTGCCCGAGCCGACGAATTCGTTGAAGGTCCCGCGCGTATCAACCGTACGGCGGTAGGCACTGCTGCCGAAGGTCAGCTCGTGCCCAAGCGATCCGGTAGTGAAGGTGCCGGACATGGCCGCTTCGACTTCGTCATTGCGACGCGTGTCGTCCGGGCTGCGGAAATCATAGATGTCATAACCCCCTTCGGCACTGAAGTGGTTGGGCACCGCCTGCCCTGCGCAGCTGGCCGAACCGTAGCAACCCCACGCAAAGGCACTGTAGTCATCAATGACCACGCGACTGCGCGACGCACTGAGGCTGCCCTTCCAGTTGTCATTGAAGCGGTATTCGAAACGTCCGTTGATGTTCAGCGAGTCGATACCGACCGGATTGGACCAGTTCTGGTAACCCAGCAATTTGCCCGGCGAGGCATCGTGAGGCAGCGTGGTGCCGCCCAGAAGCTGATAACCGGGCACCGAGCGCTGCTCTTTGCTCTGGTACTCGACATCGAGTTGCAACAGGGCGCGCTCACTGATGTTCCAGTCGAACGCCAGCGAGGCAAAATCGCGCTGGCCATCGGCGTGTTCGACATACGAACGAATGTCTTCATGGGCAAGGTTGGCGCGCAGGCCGAATTGCTGTTCACTGCCGAACCAGCCACCGACGTCGGTCGCGATGTAGCGCTCGCCGTGTTCGTTGGTAGAGACTGTGACCGACCGGACGTCCTGCGCCCGCTTGGTCTGATAGTTGATAACGCCACCGGGCTCGGCCACGCCGCTCTGCAGGCCGGAAAGCCCCTTGAGCAACTCGACCTGCTGCTTGTTTTCCAGCGCGACGTTCTGCTCGCCGGCAATGCTGCGACCGTTGATGCGATAACTGTTGGCGGCGTTCAACGAAAACCCGCGCATCACAAAGTTTTCGTAATAGCCCACCGGGGCATAGCCGTCGCCGACCGACGCGTCGTTGCGCAGCACTTCACTCAGCAACTTTGCCTGCCGGTCCTTGATCAACGCAGCGTTGAACACCGACACCGAGGCGGGCGTATCCAGCAGTGAAGCCTGATCGAATCCGAACATCGACGCCCGCTCGGCTTTATAGTCGCCGGTGCTTTCCGGCTCGCTGAACCCAGTGACATTGACCGCATCCAGGCTGAGCACCTCTGCGGCCAGCAACGGCGAGGCAACGACCATGCCCAACGGCAACAATCGCCAGGCGTGGCGCATGGCAGGTCGGTAAGGCGTTCTCATCGATCAGACTCCGCAAGGACAGCTGCCTGGACAGACGCGACGCACCTTCCGGCAGGGGGCCAACCTTTTACGTTCACTGCCGGTTTTTTTCAACCTTTACGTGATGCTTTGCCTGTAAACGAAGTGCAGGGGAAAACTTTACTTACGAGTCGGCAGAGCGAGACCGGCTTCAAAACGCTTCGCACACTTGAATAATTAAGCGTGAATTAAGTAAGCGCGGATAATCTGAGTTCAACAAAACCGCTGAACCCATCAGCGTGTGATGAATCAATCAAGACAGATCAATCAAAAAGGAATACCCCATGAAACTTATGCCTGCCGTTTTCGCCGCTGTTGCCCTCACTGCTGTTGCAGGTGCCGCCCAGGCTGACGTTGGTCCCGATGAAGTGATCCGCCTGTACAAGTCTCAGGCGTTGGGTGACTTTGAACAGTTCAACAAGCAGGCCGTTGCCAAGCACACAGGCTTCACGGTCCACGATACAGAACTGGACAAGGACCGCACCGGCCGCCTGATCTATCAGATCGAACTGAAAGACGCCAAGGGTGTGGAGTGGAATTACGACGTTGATGCCAAGACGGGCGAAGTGGTACGTGACGCAAAGGATAATTGATCCGACTGCTTTACCGGCTACCACCGCAAGCAACTCATAAGAAAATTCCCACAATATTGTGGGAATTTTCTTTTTCAAGCGATTAACAGTTTATTACTGGGCCAAGCCGACTTTCAGCAGACTTCCCTTATCGTCGTCGGTCAACAGATACAAGTAACCGTCCGGTCCCTGACGCACATCCCGTATGCGCTGTTTCATGTCTTTCAACAGACGTTCTTCATGAACGATCTTGTCGTTTTCGAACTGCAGTCTGATCAACTCTTCAGTGGCCAGGGCACCGATGAATACACTGTGATCCCATGCCTTGAAAAGGCTGTGATCATAGAACGCCATGCCACTGAGGCCCGGTGACACTTCCCAGACCTGGAACGGAATTTTGGTTCCTTCGACAACCTTGCCCTTCGACTCCGAAATCGGCTGACCCGAGTAGTCGATACCGTGGGTCGCGATCGGCCAGCCGTAATTCGCGCCACGCTCGATGATATTCAGCTCATCACCGCCCTTGGGGCCATGCTCGTTGGTCCACAACGTCCCGGTCCAGGGGTCGAGCGCGGCGCCCTGCTGATTGCGATGGCCATAGGACCATATCTCGGGGCGAACGCCCTTCTGGCCCACGAACGGATTGTCTTTCGGTACGCTGCCGTCCGGATAGATGCGCACGATCTTGCCCTGCAGCTTGTCCAGATCCTGCGCCGTGGGGCGCTGATTGTTTTCGCCCAGGGCGATGAACAGGTAACCGTCGCGATCGAAGACCATCCGCGCGCCGAAGTGGTTGCCCACCGACAGTTTCGGTTCCTGGCGGAAGATGACTTCGAAGTCTTCCAGACGAGTCATGTCCTTGGACAGACGACCACGCCCTGCGGCAGTGCCGGCGGTATCACCTTCGGCGGCGGTCTTGCCGCTGCCCTCGGAGTAGGTCAGATACACCATGCGGTCCTTGGCGAAGTCCGGTGACAGCACCACATCAAGCAGACCGCCCTGCTTCTGCGCCCAGACTTGCGGGACACCGGAAAGCGGTGCGGACAATTTGCCATCCGCCGATACCACGCGCAGGTTGCCCGAACGCTCTGTCACCAGCATGCCTTGCCTGTCAGGCAGAAAGGCCAGCGCCCACGGATGATCCAGACCTTCGACAACAGGGGTGACCGTGACGGTGCCCAGTTCGCTTTTGTAGGTTTCCGTAGCGGCGCTGGCCGTCAGTGGCAGGCTCAGAATGGCTGCAGTACACAATGTCGCGATCAGGTTTTTTCTAAGCATGAGCGTTTCCTTATGCATTGAGTCGACGTCCACACGGGTTCGCCGGGTTGAAAATTCAGTTGCCGCGTTTGGGGTCGGTTATCGGTGTAGAAGGACGTGGCGTGTTCTGGCGCGTAGGGTAGCCGTTACCAATGCCACCGTTTTCCAGAGTGGGCTTGCGCACCGGCGGCGCGATGTTGGGGCCACGGGACGGTGGCACGCTGGACTCGGTGCCCTGACGGCTATTGGGGTTGGCACGGTGGATCGGGCTGTTATACGGGTTGCTGCTGGCACCGTTGTTGAGGGTGCTGTTTGGCAGCGTCTGCGCCTGGACCGCACCGATGCAGCATGACGCAACAAGCACGCCGCCGACAAGATTACGCACAAAACTGTTCATCACTACCTCTGGGCAAGGTGAAACTTCGGAGTAACCGTGAAGACTCAGGCCTTTGATGGCAACCCGGGCCTCAGGTTCGACCCGGCACTGCCGATGAGCAAGCAAAGCGGTAGGAGAGTTTGTAACAAGGATGGTCAAGGCTGTCGCAGCCGAACGACGCGACGGCCTGCACCCGAGGTTTGCGGAGCACAAAAAAGCGCTTGGCGGGCAGTCTGTGTGATCACAGGACACAGGCTGACGCAGGATGCCTATGCAGACTTCAAAGGCATACTGAAGGTAAAGACCGTGCCCAGCTCTCGCGTCGAGCACACCTCGAGCGTACCTCCATGAGCAATGGCGATCTCGCTGGCGATGTACAGCCCCAGCCCGAGCCCGGCTTGCGGCTCGTCGGTGATGGGTCTGGAGTACGGCAGGAACAGTTGCGCACGAACCGATTCAGGTATCGGCTCTCCCTGATTGGTAACGCTGAGCACAAACACATCGCCATGCACGCCTGCCGTCACTTCGACCGGGCTCTCGGCATCACCATGGCTGATTGCGTTGGACACCAGGTTGGAGAGCAACTGCGCGATCCGCTCATGATCGCAGCGGATACGCTCCAGCGCGCCTATGTTCGAGTGAATCGGCCGCGACGGGTGAACGCGTTGCACCTCTGAAATCACATGCTCCAGGGTTTTATCCAGACCGTGTGCCTCATGGATACTCAGAGGAATGCCATGCCCCATACGACCACGGGCAAAATCGAGCACGTCATCGACCAGCTGCGAGGCGCGCTGGCCAGAGGTCAGGATGTGTTGCACGATCTGCTGGGCCTTTTCATCCAGCGGACGACGCAGCAGCAATTCGGCACTGGCATTGATGGCAAACAACGGGTTGCGCAGGTCGTGCCCCAGCACCGCGATAAACTGCTCGCGCAGCTCAGCCACCTCACGTTCGGCGAGCAGGTCTTCACGCGCCTGTTGCAGGTTTTCCTCGGCCTCGATCTGCAGCGCCAGAAGACGTGCGAACGACACCATCATGGCCTCGATGGGCGTCCCGATCAGCTTTGCAGGCTTGGGATCCAGCGCGCAGATAGTGCCGAAAAAGGAGCCGTCGGAAAGAAAGATCGGCACCGAGATATAGCTCTGGAAGCTGTACAGACGTGGTGTGTCATGCGCACAGAACAACGGGTCCTCGGCGACATGGTCAATCACCACAGGCTTGTGGGAGCTGCGAATCTCGTGGCAGATGGTGCTGCTCAGCTCCAGCTCACCGCCGGGCTTCAAACCGAAGTCGAGCTTGTCCAGGACCGCACAGGCCGTCCAGCTGGTTTCGGTTACACGCGCCACGGCGGCGAAACCCAGCCCGGTGGATTCGGCAATGACCTGCAGGATGGCCGGCACTGCGCTGATCCGGTTGATCGTGGCCACATCATTTGAAATGGATCGCCGCATGTAGAACCTGTATGAGCCTTGAGGTGATGACGCAGCACGTTAGTTTAGGACTGTAACGATTTTTCTGCACCCGTGAATAACACGGGTTGCTCGTCAACCTGTACGAAACCTGATCAAACCTCGGATTTCGCCGGGGGACGCGGAAACGCCACCGTGAACGTCGTGCCCTCTTCAGCCGAAGAGCGAACCGTCACATCGCCCAGATGGGCTCGAACGATCTCGCGCACGATAAACAGGCCGAGCCCGACGGTGCGGGTCTCGTCACTGTCGCTGACCACGCGTACGACGGGCTCGTACAGGTCGTCTACCTTCTCCATCGGTATCGGTTCACCGAGGTTGTGCACCGACAGCTTGATCATCCAGGTGTCGAACGACGACGTAATCAAAACCTCACCGTCGTCGGCGCCGTAATTGATGGCATTGCTGACCAGATTGCCGAGCATCTGCAGCAGGCGGTCAGGATCCGCCGAACAGGCGCCCTGTCCTTCGCTGCGATGGGTCAGCACCCGATCCGGGAAAACCTGGCGCAGCTCTTCGACGCCCCGGGCAACGACTGCGTGAAAATCGATAGGCTGAGGAACGACGGTAATGCCACTGCCCACCCGGGCGTGAGTGAAATCCAGCAGGTCGACAATCATGCGATCGGCACGGTCGGTGGAATGATTGATGTGTCCCAGAATCCGCTCCTGCCGCGACTCCAGTGGGGTGCGCTCCAGCAGTCCGGCGGCCATCTTGATCGCGGCCAGCGGGTTGCGCAGGTCGTGGCTGACGATGCCAATCATCTGCTCGGCAAAAATAGCCCGGATCTCCGCCTCGGCATGCGCCAGACGCAAGCGATTGCGCGCCGAGGTCAGCTCGCTCTGCACGGTCATCTGCTGTTGCAGGAGCTCTTCGGCAATCTTGCGGGCAGCCAGCAGTTCGCGCTCGTACTTGTTACGCTCTTCGGCCAGGAACACGGCCACTTCATGCAGATACCCCGACGGGTACTCGCGGCGTACGGCGTTGAGCATCATCGGGATGGGGCGGCCATCGGCATGAATCAGCTCGACCTTGACCTCGGCAATTGACCCTTGCGACTGCAGCGTGGGCGCCCAGTGAGTCTGCAGAAAGGCCTTGCCTGCCAGGCTCAGCAAATCCTGAAAGCGGCGGCCCACAACAGCGTCGCGCTCCAGACCCAGCCATCGGCAAAACGTCAGATTGGCGCGCTCGATGGTGCCATTGGGCAACGTGATCAACAGACCACAGGGCGCATGCTCGTAGAGGTCTTCGGTGATGGGCAGGCTCACCTGTTCAACGGTCATGGGCGGCACTCTCGCAAGAGGCCAGAAACTGATTCATCGCAGTAATGCATTCCTGTGCTGCGCTCATGTGCGGGTAGTGCCCTACGTTGTCGATCATGTGCAGGGTGCTGTCGGTAATGACGCGGTGCAAGTACTCACCCACCTCGACCGGCACCACCATATCGTCGCTGCTTTGCAGAATGAGTGTTCTGCTCTTGAGTTGCGCGACATCGGCACGATGGTCGGATAAAAACGTCACGTGGGCAAACTGTCTGGCAATCTCCGCATTGGTGCGACAGAAACTGTTGGCGAGTTCTTCGCTCAGCTCAGGTCGATCCGAGGCACCCATGAGTGTCGGTGCGATGGTGTTGGACCAGCCAAGATAATTGCTTTCCAGCGTCTCAAGCAACGAATCGACATCGGCGCGAGTGAATCCACCCAGGTAACCTTCTTCGTTGAGGTAACGCGGGGACGGACCAATCATGATGTGACTGTCGAACCGACCGGGAGACTGAAGCTCGGCCAGCACGGCAATCATGCAACTGACCGAATGACCGACGTGCACCACCGGCCCCTCTGCGGCGAACTCGTTGACCACCTCCAGCAAGTCGGTTGCGTAGCCCTTGAGCGACGAATACTTGTGCGGATACCAGGCCGATACGTCCGAATTGCCGTTGCCCACCAGGTCGAACAGCACGACTTTGAAGCGCTCTGCGAAGTGCGGCGCTATAAAACGCCACATGTTCTGATCGCAACCAAATCCATGAGCGAAAATCAGAGTGATCGGTCCGTCGCCCATAATGTTGACGTTGTTGCGCTGCTGGACCGACATATCGGGCTCCGAAAATGGCCAGGTAAACGGCTGGGTATGTGCATACCGTGATAAAGATGAGAGGAGGTTATCACCGTTAAAGGCACATTAGTGGCACAAACCGCACTTTAAGGCAGGAGCGTCACGAACTGCATGCCAATGCGGAGCATTGGCACGATGAGCAGTCAGATTTACGATGAGCGCGGAGCGTGGGGCTGACAAGACGCGGGATTCACTCGCCGATGTCTTCGTTCCACAGTTCGGGCTTGCTGGCGATAAAGTCTTTCATCATGTGTGTGCACTCAGGGTTATCCAGCACGTCGATCTGCACGCCACGCGAGCGCAGCAGTTCTTCCTCGCCCATGAAGGACTCATTCTCACCGATGATCACTTTGCGAATCCCGTAGAGCAGGATCGCACCGCTGCACATCGCACAAGGCGACAGCGTGGTGTAGAGCACCGAGTCACGGTAGACACTGGCAGGCTGGCGACCGGCATTTTCCAGCGCATCCATCTCGCCATGCTTCGTCGCACTGCCCTCTTGTACACGACGGTTATGGCCTCGACCGATGATCTCGCCGCCGTGGACGATGACCGAGCCGATGGGGATTCCGCCTTCCTTCAGCCCGAGTTGCGCCTCATCGAATGCTGCCTGCATGAATGCGTCCATGTTTTTTGCCTCGTCTCGTCAAAATAGCTGTCAGTGTTGCAGTGCTGCCTCGGCATTGCCCAGCGCACGACTGACAAATTGTCCCAGCAGCTCCGATGATCGGGCTTTCATATCGGCGCTGACCTGGGTGTTTCTGGCCCTGAAGCTGTTCCCCAATGAAGGCGAATCCCCGCCCTGATTGAGCGAACGCAATTCCTCGGCGGTAAATGAATGAGCATAAGCGGCTGCCAGATTGCGGTCCCACTGCGCCTGATATTCCGGTTTGAGGCGCTGTAATTCCTTCTGTACCAGTTCCTGCGCTTCAGTCTTGCCGACTGCCTGCACGATACCGGCAAACGTCGCCGTGCGCGAGGCGACCTGATACCCCAGCCAGGCAAGGCCCTCGCCCAGATTTCGTTGCTCCACCAGCGCCAGCGCCATGTCGTCGGCCTCTTCGGCACAGGCCGGATGCATCGCCTCCAGGCACAGACAGGCCAGCAATGCCAGGCAGGTATGCCACGTGCCGCGCGAGCCCCGAACATGATCAGTCATGACGCCTCCCGCATCGAATGACCCAGACCTGAACTTATCAGCTCGGCGGGGCTTTACCACTCGGCGCGTCGCATACCGTTCATTGATGCCGTTATCAGCTATGCGCCTCGCGTCATGCAGCAGAGTCATAGTTAAAGACTGCCGCTGACCCGGGTGGCAACATCGGCAGGTAACCAGGCTTTCCAGACCTCGGGATGCTGCTTGAGAAAGCGGGCAGCCACGACCTTGGCATCCTCATGCTTGTCACTCATTTCGCCCAAGGTCTTGTTCAGCAGATCAATCGGGAAATCCACGCCTTTGAAGACACTCACCAGTTCGGGGTACTGCTTGCTGAATTCTGCCGATACGCCAATCGACAGCGTCGCCGCCAGCGAAGACGTGCCGCGTGGGTTGGGGTTGCTGGCGTCAGTCAGGGTTTTCCAGGCCTCGGCATCAAAGGCGGGCTCGTCCAGTTTGATCAGCTTGTACTTGCCCAGCAGGGGCGTAGGCGACCAGTAGTAAAACAATACAGGCTTGCCACGCCGGATAGCGGAGGCGACCTCGGCGTCCAGCGCTGCGCCCGAGCCGGTACGGAAGTTGACGAAACTGTCGGCCAGGCCATAAGCCTTGAGTTTCTGCGTGTTGACGATTTCCGAGGTCCAGCCGCTCGGGCTGTTCAGGAACCGGCCTTTGTCGGGCGATTCAGGGTCTTTGAAAACGTCCTTGTAACGCGCCAGATCCGCGACAGATTTCAGGTCAGGCGCCAGCGGCTTGATGCCTTTGGCGGCGTCGCCCTTGATTACGTACTCCGGCACCCACCAGCCTTCGGTGGCGCCCTTGACGATGTTGCCCAGCCCGAGCACCTTGCCCTCCTCTTCAGCCTTGACCCACACCGGGCTGCGTCCGGTCCACTCTTCGGCGATCACCTGGATATCATTTTTCGCCAGCGCGGTTTCCAGGCTGACCGTACTGCCTGGCAGGGTATCGGTCGGGTAGCCATAGCCCTTCTCGACAATGGTACGCAGGACTTCAGTGATCAGGCTGCCGCTTTCCCAGGTCAGCGCGCCAAACTGGATAGGCTTGGTTTTTTCAGCCGCTGTCGCGGTCTGCCCGAGCAGGCCCAGCGCCAGAAGTGAACAGCCCAGTAGTCGTGTTATTGATTTCATGCTCACCTCAAATGGCGCGGAAGAAACGGGTCTGAAAGTATCGACACCAGCCTGCGCCGATTAGTTGTCACGGCTTGAGCCTCTGTATGATGCAAGGCTCCTATTTCAAGCGCAGCCGCGATGTCCGAAATCCAGTTCTACCCGCTGCCTGATGAATGTCGCCCGTTGCTGGGCAAGTTCTACCGCGAGCACCAGTCGCCAATGCGCGCTGCCAGCAAGGGCCAGGCCTGGGTTGCAAAACGGGCAGAAATCATCGGTGCGTTGTGCCTGACGCCTGTCGCAGAGGGGCATTGGCTGACCGGGCTGTTCGTCGCGCCGGCGGCTCGCGGGCAAGCAGTGGCGCAGGGCCTGATCGAAGCGGCATTGCAACCGCTGAACGGGCCGGTGTGGCTGTTCTGCCATCCGGACCTGCTGGGCTTTTATCAACGTTCAGGGTTCGCGACGGCCCGGCGTCTGCCACAGGCCCTGGGTGAACGGTTCATGCGTTACAGCCGCAGCAAGCCGCTGATCGCACTGTGCCGCGAAACCTGATGGCGTCGCAGCACAACACGACGATCACTCGTCGGCGTTGGGGTCCATGTCCGGAAACATCACGTCCATGAAGCCGAATTTGCTGAAATCGGTGATGCGCGACGGGTAAAGCCGACCGATCAGGTGGTCGCATTCATGCTGAACGACACGCGCGTGAAAACCGTGGGCAACACGCTCGATGGGCTGGCCCTGAGGATCGAAGCCTTCGTAACGAATGCTCTGATAACGGTCCACCATGCCGCGCAATCCGGGCACTGACAGACACCCTTCCCAGCCCTCTTCCAGCGTCGGGCTCAGCGGGGTAATCAGCGGGTTGATCAGGATCGTCTGCGGGACCGCCTCGGCCTCGGGATAGCGCTCGTTGCGCTCGAAACCAAAAATCACCAGTTGCAGATCGACGCCGATCTGCGGCGCCGCCAGGCCAACACCGCCGACGCTGTGCATGGTTTCGAACATGTCGGCAATCAGCGTATCGAGCTCGCTGCTGCCGAACATCTCTGCGGGTACCGGAGGGGCGATGCGCAACAAGCGCTCATCGCCCATCTTCAGGATTTTGTGGATCATGACTGCGTGTCTCTTGCCGACTTAAAAAGCGATCTTGCCACACAATACGATCAGGCTTCGTCCGCCTTCTGCAACGGCACCGAATGGTCGCGGCCCAGACCGGAGACATGCTGCTTGACTGTCTCGCTGCTCTCTTCGCCGCCGTCACCGGCTTCCTTCTCGCCTGCGTCCTTGCCTTCGGCGGACATGTGCTCGATCACCGCATTCATTTCCGCACCCAGCAACAGCACCGCCGCGGAAATATAGAAATACAGTAACAGCACGATGATCGCGCCGATGCTGCCGTACATGGCGTTGTAGTCGGCAAAGGTCTTGACGTAAAAACCGAAGGCCAGGGAAGCGACGATCCACACCACCACGGCCAGCACCGAGCCTGGGGTGATAAAGCGAAACTCCTGTTTGACGTCAGGCATCACGTAATAGATCAGCGCTACGGCGACCATCAGCAGGATAATGATCGCGGGCCAGCGCAGGATGGTCCACAGCGTGACGATGAAGTCTTCCATGCCGATCTGCGCGGCAATCCAGTTCATGACCTGCGGCCCCAGCACCATGAAGGCGGCTGCCGCCAGCAACATGCCGGCAATGCCTACGGTGTAGAGAATCGACAGCGGCAGGCGTTTCCAGATAGGACGCCCTTCGACGACGTCATACGCTGCGTTCATGGCGCTCATCATCAGGCGCACACCCGCTGACGCGGTCCATAAGGCGATGACGATACCGATCGACAGCAAGCCGCCCTTGGACTGCTGCAACTGGTCGATGACCGGGTTGACCTGCTCGAGCGCCTGCGGCGGCAAGAGAAACTCCGACTGCAGTCGCAACCAGGAAAAAAAGTCCGGCAGATGCAGAAAGCCGATCAGCGCGATCAGAAACAGCAGGAACGGGAACAGGGAAAACAACATCTGGTAAGCCAGCGCCGAGGCATAGGTGGACATCTCGTCATCAAGGAACTCGTTGACGGTTCTCACCAGCACTTTGCCGACTTTCAATTTACGCAAATGGGGGAAAATCATGGCGCTTCCTCTCGCTCCCTTACTGGAAAACCTTACATCCTGAAAACCGGCATGTCATAGATGACGTGTCGCGTTGACGAACCGATACGCGAATACCGATGGCACATTGACTGGACAGGCCATGAAAGGTTTCAGTCCCGCAGAGCAGAAAGCATAACGGCCATCCGTGGATGACCGTTATCGGTAAACCTGCCCCGGCGCCAGGGCGCCGGGAACAATCGACTCAAGCCTTGTCCACGCCCTTCTTGATCGCGTCCTTGACCTTGCCTACGGTCTGCTGGCCTTCGCCTTTCAGCTCTTGTACCTTGCCTTCAGCCTGAAGTTTGTCATTGTCGGTAGCCTTGCCAACAGCCTGCTTGACGTTACCAACTGCTTCGTTGGCCATACCTTTGGCTTTATCGCTGGTGCTGCTCATCGAAAATCTCCTGGGTCTGAAGACCGCGCTGGAATCGGACGTCGTACTCGACAGAAGATTGACCTGTGCCGGTGGCCAAGAGTTTCAACTATTTTCCAGGCCACTCGTCTGCCGAGCATTTGGGCAGGTTTGCGGCAGAGTTTGTGCGAGAATGCGCGCCACCGTTGTCCGGCAGGGCCGACACGCTGAACACACCGATTCACAGGAACGTTATGAAACTCGATAAAAAGCTGGCCATTGCACGCAGAAACCAGGATCTGGGTGGCGCAGTGCTGGGCGTCAACAACACGCATTTCGCCGTGCTGGACCACAAAAGAAACATCTGGTGGTTCGACCTGCCTGTCCCGCGCCTGCAAGTAGGCCAGTACGAGTGGCTGCACCTGCTGCTGCACACGCCTGAAACCGACCAGTTACTGCATTTGAAAGTGACCACGGTATTCATGCGCGATCACATGGAAGGCCTTGAAGTGCGCAATGCCGACAAGCGCAAACCGACCGTCAGCCTGGAGCTGAGCGCCGACAAGGACTCTTTCCTCAAGGACATGCGCCCCAAGGGCAGCAACCTGAGTTTTGCCGGCTTCCTGCAGAAGTAGCGGTAAACCCGCCACCAGATTCGCGCACTGCGCCGGGTGAGCGTTGCGAGCAGCCAACCCTCACCCGGCACACCGCTTCAGGCAAATCGACGTACCGCCAGATAGCCCGCCGTACCGGCCAGCGCCGACACCACCGTGCCCCACGCATGATCCACCAGCGCCAGCTGCGCCGGCCAGCCCTGCAAGGTGGCCCAGTTGGTCAGGTCATAGGTGCCATAGGCAATCAGCCCCAGCAGACCGCTGCACAATGTCGCATGGCTCAGTCGTTGCACTCTGAGCGCAGGCATGACGCCGAAAAACACCACCCCCGCCCCATACAGCAGATAAAACGCGATGGCAGGTCCTAATACGGGCGTATCGAGCATCAGCGGTCCGAGCCATTCACGGTAGGTCGGCCCCATCAACACGCCCAGCCACAGTCCGTCGAGGATCAGAAACGCCAGCAATGTGCCGAAGTAAGCGATCAGTATTCTTTTCATGGCGCGTCCTTGATCAAGTTTCAGGGCCGGGAAAGCCCGCTTGAGGGTATGACCGACCAAAGGTAGACATTGATCCATCCAACTTCAGGACTTTTAAAAGGTGAAGGGAGTCAGTGTTAACGAGCGTTATGGAGTTTCAAGCACATGAACACTGTGGGTCCCCTGAAAATAGATGTCTGGAGCGACTACGTCTGCCCGTTCTGCTACCTGCAACTGGCCGTCCTGGAACAGCTTCAGCAAACCTACGGTGAGCGGCTCGAATTTAACTGGCATGCCTTTGAACTGCGCCCTGACCCATTGGCACTGCTCGACCCGAGTGCTGATTATCTGCGTGAAACCTGGTCACGATCTGTACTGCCGATGGCCGACAGGCGTCAGGTGATGATGAAGATGCCCAGCGTTCAGCCGCGCAGCCGCAAGGTTCTGGAAGCCGCAGTCTTTGCCAGGAATGCAGGAGGTTTTGAAGCGTTTCACAAAGAGGCTTACCGGGCGTTCTTCGAAAAGGGGCTGGATATCAGCGAGACGCACACGCTGCTCGAGCTGGCCACCACCACCGGACTGGATCGGCAAGCGATGGAGCAGGCACTCAATGCCGGTCATTTTGAAAAGGCCGTGTTGGACGACCGGCAACTGGCACAGAAGCTTGGGTTGAGAGCGGTGCCGGTCGTGCTGCTGCGACGCAGCGACGAGGCGCTGGAAGACGCGCGGGTATTCAATGGCACCTTGCCGTTCGAGCGCCTGAGCCAGGAAATAGACGCGCTCGCCACTTGGGCCTGAGGCATCGCGAGCTGCATTGACTGCAGCTCACATCAATTGCCGCTCAGGCACCCAGGCTGCGACGTGTTGTCAGACCAGCTCGATACGGTCGGCGTGAATCACGATCTGGCCCTGCTTGTACAACGCACCAATGGCCTTTTTGAAGTTGCCCTTGCTGACGCCAAACAGGCCGCTGATGACCTGCGGATCACTTTTATCGCTGACCGGCAGCGTGCCGTTGTTCTCGCGCAGCTTGGTGAGAATCTTCGAGTTCAGGCTGCTCGCGGCCTCTGCACCGACGGGTTGCAGGCTCAGGCTGATATTGCCGTCGCTGCGAATTTCCTTGATGTAACCCTTTTCCTGCTTGCCGGCGCGCATGAACTTGAACACTTCGTTCTTGTGAATCAGGCCCCAGTGCTTGTTGTTGATGATCGCCTTGAAGCCCATGTCGGTCGCTTCAGCCACCAGCAGATCGACTTCCTGGCCCACGCTGTAGTTGGCGGGAGTCTTGTCCAGGTAGCGATCCAGACGCGCAGTCGCGGTAATGCGCCGTGTGTGTTTGTCGAGGTAGACGTGAACCACGCAGTAATCACCGGCCTGCAAGGTGCGCTTCTCTTCGGAGTACGGCAGCAACAGGTCCTTGGGCAGGCCCCAGTCAAGGAATACACCGATGCTGTTGACTTCAACCACCTTCAGGCTGGCGAACTCACCGACCTGCACCTTGGGTTTTTCAGTGGTGGCGAGCAGCTTGTCTTCGCTGTCCAGATAGATGAACACATTGAGCCAGTCCTCATCTTCCGTAGGAACGTCCTTGGGGATGTACCGATTGGGCAGCAGGATTTCACCATCCTGCGCACCGTCCAGATACAGACCGAAGTTCGTGTGCTTGACGATTTGCAAGCTGTTGTAACGCCCGATTAAAGCCATTTCCAGATACCCTCATTACGTGGGCGGCATTCTACCCGACTTTGAGTCCGGGTTCGCGTTGCGTGGCCGAAGGTGTCGATACAGCCTCCACTCGTCAGTTTCCCCGATCCCCGTCGATCGACCTTGCTGCACTGCGGCGCAGCGCCACGTCGAAATTTTGTATCTGAAAACAGGCGCTTAGCGGCTTCCGGAATAAATTCGCCAAGCCACCGAGTGCAGGTTCGGCTCGGGCGAATGCCATATTCACCAAGCAATAATCAAGCGTTTCCTGTACTCTGGCTGGCCGTATTACGTTTATGAAGGTAAATGGCAGCCATGCGTATCAAAGCATCCCACTCGAAAGCCAAACCCGCCCCAGCCGTTGAAACGAGCGACTCGATCAACGCGCAGATTGCAGCTTTCCTGAAGTCCGGCGGTGAAATCCAGCAAATTGCCAAAGGCGTGAGTGGCCAGACCTTCGCACCTTCCAAGCAGATCAATCTCGGTAAAAAGTAAAACCGCGTCCTGCCTGTCGATCTCTACGCGCCTTGACGCTCAAGGCGCTAGATTGACCATCCTTCGCTGGATATTCTTCCGGTCACGCTGCTACTCTCTCCTCTGATATCACTATGACCACGAGCTGGATCACGCTCTGGACGTTATCTTCTTTGTGGAATGCTCGAATGAAGAACTGGATGCTTTTCGGTGCACTTGTCTACCTTGGCGGCTGCGCGTCGCACCACTGCGAAAACGGCCCCAACGACAGTCAGCTCACCGACAGCCCTTGCCGGGCGGAGCATCTGCTCTATCAGAACGACATGCTGCAGGCCAAACTGCTGATCAGCGAAGACAACCGCGAAAACTATGAGCTGGCCGAAGCCATGCTGCGCCGTGCCGCACTTGACGACGCGTCGGGCGAAGCCGAGTTCTATCAGGCTGTATTGCTGATTCGCCAGCAGGCCGACCAAAAGCAGATCATCGATTTGCTGCAAACCGCCGCGAAACACAAGCATCCACTGGCCATCGCCCTGCTCTCCCAGCAACTGAGTGTCAGCGATCCAAAGCTTGCCGAACGTTATCAGTCTGAATACGCCCAACTGGACGTCGCCAAGAGTGGCTACCCGTCGTTTGAGCAGGCGCTGGTGGTGATTCGAGGGCTGATCATCCCGTCTGCGCGCACCACTGCGGCCAACTGACACACGACGGATCGACGAACGGTCCGCCCCGAGCTCATTTCAACGGTATGCTTGCGAGGCTCTAGCTCGCGGCTTGTGTCGGCTCCTGAGCCATTTTCGATACGCCATCCCTGACCACACTCCTCGCAGATCAAGGAGTGAGCCATGCTCAGCCATCGCTTACACGTGCTGTCTTTCAGCGCCATGCTTGTTTGTCAGTCCGTCTCTGCCCAGGTTCTGGAGCGGGATCTGGGCGACTTCGACCTGAAACTCGCCACCACGCCTACGCGCAGCATGGCCCAGGGTCTGGTGACGCCCACCGGCGGTTCCGGGTCCTTTCATGGCGGCATGGACCTGACCCACGAAAGCGGTTTCTACTTCGGGCAGTGGGCGCCCAACATGGGCCTGGCCTCCGATACCGGGATGGAGCTCGACTCCTACATGGGCTTCAAGAAGCCCTTCGATAACACCCTTGGCTACGAGCTGGGGATGATTCGTTACAGTTACCCCGACACCAGCCAGATCGACAGCCACGAGTTCTATGCCGGCCTGCGCATGCGCGACAGCCGGATCGGCGCGGCCTTCAGCAACGATGTCGGCACCCGCGACAGCACGGTATTCGTCGATCTGGGCGCCATCGAGCAACTCGGCGTCGGCGTGCGCATGCAGTACGCCAATCACCAGTTCGATACCCCGCAGTCCGCCGCCGACGGCGGGTTGATCAACGGCTTCAACGACTGGTCGCTGAACCTGTCACGCCCCTGGCTGGGCATCGACATGAACCTCATCTATAGCGGCTCAAGCCTGAGCGGCGGCGATTGCAGCGTCTACAGCGGCCACAACGCACGCTGTGACGGGACGTTCACCCTTAAAGCGGTGCGTTCATTCTTTTAAAGGCCCAAACCGGTTGAACTGCCAGACGCTACACTCCTCTACTGCACGTCAGTACGCCAAGGAGATGTCATGCAGTCTTTATTCAAAGCATTCGTCACACTGTTGATGACCGTTGCACTGCTCGCAGGATGCAATCAGGTAGGACTGGCGTACCGCAACCTCGACGTGATCATTCCGTGGACGCTCAGCGACTACCTGGACATGAATTCGGAACAGAAAGGCTGGCTGGACGTGCGCCTCAAGCAACACTTGAGCTGGCACTGCAGCACCCAGCTGCCGGAGTACCTGACCTGGCTGGACAAGCTCGAGGACATGGTCAAGACCGATCAGGTGACCTACGAAGGGCTGCAGGCTCGTACCAGCGAAGCCAAAGAAGCAATCGCCAAGATCTCGAAGGAAATCACGCCCTCTGCGGTAGAGTTGCTGTCGCGCTTTGACGACAAGCAGGTGCAGGAGATGCAGGAGTCGTTCGCCAAGGATCAGCGCAAGCGCGAGAACAAATACCTCGACCAGCCACTGGAACGTCAGATCGCAGAGCGCGCCGACCGTATGCAGAAACGTGTGACGCCGTGGGTCGGCAAGCTCAATCAGGCGCAGAAAGACCGCATTCAGGCCTGGTCTGCATCGCTCGGCGAACAGAACAAGGCGTGGATCGAGAACCGTACGCGGTGGCAGAACCTGTTTCTGGCCACGGTCCAGCAGCGTCAGGCCAGCGACTTCCCGCAACGCATCGCCGCGTTGCTGCAGGACCGCGAGACGTTCTGGACCCCTGAATACCGCAAGGCCTACGACCAGACCGAGAAGGCCGCGATATCGCTGATCGTCGACATCACCGCCCTGAGCACCCCGGAACAACGCGCCAAACTGCTGAGCCGCATCGCCGACATGCGCAAGGACTTCACCGACCTGGACTGCCTGAAGTCGCAGAAGTAGTTCGATAGCCCTCTCACCACAACTATCGTGCCCTGCTCCGCCTGGGCATGCCGTTCAGGATGCTCTGCTTCCTGCCTTGCGTACGCGGGCGCGGCGCAGAGTCGTGACGCGGAGCGTCACCCAAGGCATTCCCACGCTGGAGCGTGAGGAACGATCGGTATCTACCGTGCCCAAGCCTTTCCGCTATCGTACCCATGCTCTGCGTGGGTATGCCGATCCGGACGCTCTGCGTCCTGCCTTGAGTGCGCGGCGCGGCGCAGAGTCGTGACGCGGAGCGTCACCCAAGGCATTCCCACGCTGGAGCGTGAGGAACGATGGTCATCTCAGCACAACTATGACTATCGTGCCCGCGCTCCGCATGGGTATGCCGTTCTATGCGATCTGGGGCTTTTTGGCGATGATGTCGAAGAGCGCGGGGTCAAGCGGGTCGCCGGCCTGCTCATTGAGGACCTGACGTGGGTGATCATCCCCCGGAATGCTGCTATCGATCAAAGCCAGCAGGCTCGCGCCGCGCTTTGTCAGCATGTAGGTCGAGCCATCTCCGCCTTCCTCGCGAGGACGCGGTTCGATGTAGCTGCGATTGAGCAGCGTCTCGAATTCCGTGGATGTCGATGGGCTGCGGTTGTTCTGCACATCGTGCAGCAAACGCTCGATAAGGTCCCATTTGTAAGTCATGTCTATACACCTCCGTCCAGCATGGAATGATCACCCATGACCTCCAGCCACGGGCATGCGACTCAAAGGGTGTGACCTGCGAGGTGAATGACGGTTCAGAGAAGCTGGCGGACGGTGTAACGAGGCGTTATCAGTACTGTAAAGAGATTGATCGCTCCCGAATGCTCGGGAGCGATCACGGCAATCACTCGGCAGCCGGGGCCGGGGTGCTGCGTTTTTTCAGCGGGGCCATGCCGTCCTGGCTGACCAGGTCAGACTTGGGACGGTTGACCGTCTTGCGTTTGGTCGGCCCTTTGGCCGCGACCTTCTTCTTGTCGCCCTTGGCGTCGGTCTTTTTCTTCTTGACGCCGACTGCCTTGCCGGAGGCCTTGACCTTCTTCGGCCCGCCGTAGGTGCCTTTGACTTCCTTGATGACGCGACGCTCGAAGCTCTGCTTGAGATAGCGCTCCACGCTCGACATCAGGTTCCAGTCGCCATGACAGATCAGCGAGATCGCCAGACCGTCGCTGCCCGCGCGGCCGGTACGCCCGACGCGGTGGACGTAGTCGTCGCCGCTGCGTGGCATGTCGAAGTTGATCACCATGTCCAGACCTTCAACATCAAGGCCGCGAGCCGCCACATCGGTGGCGACCATGATTTTCGCGCCGCCCTGCTTGAGACGGTCGATGGCCGCCTTGCGGTCCTTCTGGTCCTTGTCGCCGTGCAGCACGAACGCCTTGTATTCCAGCGCTACCAGGCGGCCATACAGACGGTCAGCCATGGCCTTGGTGTTGGTGAAGATAATGGCTTTCTGGTAGGTCTCGTTAGCCAGCAGCCAATTGAGAACCTGCTCTTTGTGCACGTTGTGGTCGGCGGTGATGATCTGGTGGCGTGTGCCGGAAGCCAGCTCGCTGACGCTGTTCACTTGCAGGTGCTGCGGATCCTTGAGCACCTTGCCGATCATTTCCCGCAGGCCAGCGCCGCCGGTGGTCGCCGAGAACAGCATGGTCTGCTCGCGACCGGCACATTCGCCGGCCAGACGCTCGACGTCTTCGGAGAAGCCCATGTCCAGCATGCGGTCGGCTTCGTCCAGTACCAGCACTTCAACGTGCTTAAGGTCCAGATTGCCTGCGTTCAACTGCTCCAGCAGACGACCCGGCGTGCCGATCAGAATGTCCGGCACCTTTCGCAGCATCGCGGCCTGAACCTTGAAGTCCTCGCCACCGGTGATCAAACCGGCCTTGACGAAGGTGAACTGCGAGAAGCGCTCGACTTCCTTGAGCGTCTGCTGAGCCAGCTCACGGGTCGGCAGCAGGATCACCGCGCGAATGTCGACACGGACCTTGGCCGGGCCGATCAGACGGTTGAGGATCGGCAGCACAAATGCGGCGGTCTTGCCGCTACCGGTTTGCGCAGTCACCCGCAGGTCGCGCCCTTGCAGTGCGAGCGGAATGGCGGCCGCCTGCACGGGCGTAGGCTCGACAAATTTAAGCTCGGCCACAGCTTTGAGCAGGCGTTCGTGCAGGGCGAATTCGGAAAACACGGGTGCTACCTCGACGAAAAACAAAAATACAGCTGCATAGCGTAACGGTTTCGAGCGCCGGGGCCGAGTTTCTTTACCACCAAAGGCCGATTTTGTTTACCAACGGGCGGATAACGGCCATTCGAAACGCTGCAAAACCATTGAGCGCCGTCACGACACCGGCAGCAGCACATCGACCACCAGACCGCCGCCCGGCCGATTGCGTGCGGCGATCTGCCCGCCGTGCATTTCGATAGCCCGCAGGGCAATGGCCAGGCCCAGACCAAAGCCCTGCGCGGCATTCTCCGGACCGCGCTCGAAGGGCTGGAAAATCCGTTGCAGGCACGCCTCGTCCACACCCGGCCCCTGATCGATGACATTGACCATCAGGCACAGCGGCTGGGCCTGAACGTTGGCGACCACCACCACATCACTGCCGACCGCCGTGTGGCGAACGGCATTGCGGATCACGTTTTCGAAGGCCCGGTAGAGCAGTTCGCTGTCGACCTGCGCGACGAAAGACCCGGGAGCCTGCAGCCTGACCCGACACTGCTTCAGTCCGGCCTCGAATTCGGCATCTTCGACGATGGCCGCCAGCAGGCTGATGACATCGACCTTTTCCCGCGTCAGGCTTTCGACATCGCTCTGCATGCGCGCCAGGGTCAGCAATTCTTCGATCAGTGAGTCCATGCGCTCCGATTCGCGCTCGATGCGTTCGAGCATGTCCAGTTGGCTCGGCTCCTGGCGCAACAGGCCGATGGCGGCGCTCATGCGCGTCAGCGGCGAACGCAGTTCATGGGAAATGTCATGCAACAGTTGTTGCTGAGAGTCGGCCATGACCTTGAGCTGATTGGCCATGCGGTCGCAATCCTCGGCAAGGTCGACGATTTCATCGCGCCGCCGGCCCATGTCGGGTTTTACCCGTGTGTCGAAACGGCCTCTGGCGACCTTGCCCATCGCCTCTCGCAATTTCATCAGCGGCGCCACCAGATAGCTGCTGAGAAACCAGCTGAACAGCGCACTCATGACCGTGCCGGTGATCAGCGGATTGAGGTGAGAGGGTTGATCGTCATGGTTGGGGCGCTGGGTAGAGCGGATGTGCACGAGTGCACCTTCGCGTGTGTGCACAGCCAGTTCGAAGCGAGGATTCTCCAGCGCCTCGCCCGCCAGCAGCAGACCCTGGTTGTCGTATAGCCCGACCCTGCCTTGCCCATCCGGCTGCCAGGCATCGAGCAACGCCCGCCCTGCGGCAATGCCCGAGCGCTGCAAAATGCGCACTTCGTTATCGAGCACCGTGCTGAACGAAGGATCGCCCCGCCCTGACTGGGTGAACATGAACAGGCCGGCACCGACCATGAAGGTCAGGCTGGTCGCCAGCCAGAATGCCAGGAACAGCTTCCAGAACAACCGGTTCGGCCTCATGGCGTGATCAACATGTAGCCCAGATTGCGCACGCTCTGTATCCAGCTCTGGTTATCGTTGCGCGGACCGAGCTTGTGGCGAATGCTGCTGATGTGCACATCGATACTGCGATCGTAGCGAGCCAGCGGCCGTCCCAGCGCGTTCATCGACAGGTTCTGCTTGCTGACCAGTTGCCCGGCATGCCGCGCCAGCTCTTCGA
Organism: Pseudomonas sp. P135; assembly: GCF_020312125.1. Lineage (NCBI taxonomy): Bacteria > Pseudomonadati > Pseudomonadota > Gammaproteobacteria > Pseudomonadales > Pseudomonadaceae > Pseudomonas > Pseudomonas sp. P135. The sequence continues at coordinate 37,522 of NZ_JAGPYR010000011.1, read as the reverse complement.
GCAGGCAGAACTCGTTGCCGGTCAGTTCAAGCGTCGCGCCCTGCCAGCGCGCTTCACGCTTGCCTGGCCAGAGCATCAGCTCTCCGGCCTGAATCACATCCCGGACCGCATCGACTACCGACACCGCACGCACCCGGCGCATGATCGCCCGCAGACGCGCTACCAGTTCACCCGGCGAGCTGGGCTTGGGCACGTAATCGTCGGCGCCCAGTTCCAGCCCGGAAATACGGTCGATATTGTCGCCGCGGGCGGTCAGCAGAATAACCGGCACCTGGCTTTGCGCACGGATCCGCCGCAGCACTTCGATCCCGGAGATGCGCGGCATCATGATGTCCAGCACGACGATGTCGTGACGCCCGGACAAGGCTTCAATCTCGCCCTCTTCAGCGCTGTTGGTGCAGGTCACGTCGAAGCTTTCACGGGTCAGGTACTGGCTGAGCATTTCCGTCAGTTCCCGGTCATCGTCGACAAGCAATACGGAAGTCATGGCAGGCCCTTGATTGGTGGTTGCCGATTATCCCGACGCTGCTGCGGCGTGTCAGCCGGGCTCGATGATCTTTACCTAACCTTACACGGCGTTAACCGTCCCCAACATGCCCTCGCCCTATGCTGCGCAGCCAACAGCGCCCGCCGGACCGGCCCTTTCTGGCGTGTCATCGGCAGCGCTCAAATGCCTTTGTCGCAGCTTTCTGGAAAGGGTTTGATGATTTCTTCGCGTCTGCTTCTATCGTTCTGCCTGTTATTCAGCGTCCCGCTGGCACACGCCGACACTTTTTCCATCTCGGACATCCGCGTCAACGGCCTGCAACGCGTATCAGCCGGCAGCGTATTCGCTGCGCTGCCGCTCAATGTCGGCGATCAGGCCGATGAGCAGCGCCTGGCCGACGCGTCGCGCTCACTGTTCAAGACCGGTTTCTTTCAGGACATCAACGTTGCACGCGATGGCAATGTGCTGGTGATCAATGTAGTCGAACGTCCCTCTATCGCCAGTATCGAGATTGTCGGCAACAAGGTCATCAGCACCGAAGACCTGGTGAAGGGGCTCAAGCAGTCGGGGCTCAGTGAAGGCGAGATATTCCAGCGCGCCACGCTGGAGGGCGTGCGCAATGAACTGCAACGCCAATACGTCTCCCAAGGCCGCTACAGTGCCTCGGTCGATACCCAGGCGCTGCCTGCGCCACGTAACCGCATCGCCCTGAAAATCACCATCGACGAAGGCACGGTGGCGTCGATCCAGCACATCAATGTGGTCGGCAACACCGTGTTCTCCGATGAACAACTGGCTGATCAGTTTCAGCTCAAGACCAGTAACTGGCTGTCGTTTTTCAAGAACGATGACAAGTACGCCCGCGAAAAACTCTCCGGCGACCTGGAGCGACTGCGTTCCTGGTACCTGGACCGTGGCTACATCAACATGGATATCAATTCGACGCAGGTGTCGCTGACGCCTGACAAGAAAGGCGTGTTCATTACCGTCAATATCACCGAAGGCGACCGCTATACCGTGGGCAGCGTCAAGCTGGGCGGCGACCTGAAAGTGCCGAAGGACCAGCTCGAACAACTGATTCTGGTCAAACCGGGCCAGGTGTTTTCACGCAAGGTCATGACTGACAGCAGCAACCTGATCACCCGCCGTCTAGGCAACGATGGCTACACATTCGCCAACGTCAACGGCTTGCCGAAAGCCAACGATGCCGATCACACCGTTGATATCAGTTTCGTGGTCGACCCCGGCAAGCGTGCCTACGCCAACCGCATCAACTTTCGCGGCAACACCAAGACCGCCGACGAAGTGCTGCGCCGTGAAATGCGCCAGATGGAAGGCGGCTGGGCCTCGACCTACCTGATCGACCAGTCGAAGGTGCGCCTGGAGCGTCTCGGTTTCTTCAAGGAAGTGAACGTCGAAACGCTAGCGGTCCCCGGCACCGACGATCAGGTGGACATCAACTACGCCGTCGAAGAACAGGCCTCGGGCAACATCACCGCCAGCGTCGGCTTTTCGCAAAGCGCCGGGCTGATACTCGGCGGCTCCATCTCGCAGAACAACATTCTCGGCACCGGCAACTTCGCCAGCCTCGGCATGACCCGCTCCGAGTACCAGACCAAGTACAACTTCGCGTTCACCAACCCGTACTTCACGCCTGACGGGGTGAGCCTGGGCTACAACGTTTTCTACAACGCGACCGACTACAGCAAGTACTACGATGACGACGACGAGGTCTCCTACTACTCGCTCAACAGCGTGGGCGCCGGGGTCAACCTCGGCTATCCGATCAGCGAAACATCGCGCCTGACCTACGGGCTGTCGATCCAGCGTGACACCCTTGACCCCGGCAGCTACAGCGCTGACGAGATCTACGACTTCATCGAGCGCGAGGGTGATGCGTTCACCAACCTCAAGGCCAGCGTCGGCTGGTCGGAATCGACCCTCAACAAGGGCGTGCTGGCCACCCGCGGTCACTCGCAAAGCCTGACCCTGACCAGCACCGTGCCGGGCAGTGACCTGCAGTTCTACAAACTCGACTACAACGGCCAGACCTTCCTGCCGCTCAGCGACACCACCTCGCTGCGCCTGCATACCAAACTGGGCTACGGCAACGGCTACGGCGATACCGACGGCCTGCCCTTCTACGAAAACTATACGGCGGGCGGCCAGGCCACGGTGCGCGGCTTCAAGGACGGCACGCTGGGGCCACGCAATACCCCGGCCACCGGCGCCTACGCCAGTCAGGGGCAGATCTACTATTCGGACCGCGACACCGAAGCCCTGGGCGGCAACATCCTGATCACCGGCGGCATGGAATACCTGTTCCCGATGCCCTTCGTCAAAGACCAGAAATCCCTGCGCACCTCGCTGTTCTGGGACTTCGGCACGGTTTACGCCGACAAGTGCTACCTGACCACCACGCAGAACTGCGGCAACATCAATATCGACCAGATGGCCAGCTCGGTCGGCGTCGGCGTGACCTGGTACTCGCCGCTCGGCCCCCTGAGCTTCGACCTTGCCGTGCCAATCAAAAAACCTGAAGACGCCGAGACCCAAGTGTTTCAGTTCTCGCTCGGCCAGACCTTCTGACCTTTTTAACCGTGAATCAGACGGTCTTTACCCAGCATTACCTGGCCCGGACCGCGCTTTACGTCCCGTCGTTGAATACTGCCTGCACTACTCATCAGGTCAGGAGTTGTTACATGAGCCGCGAAGTCAGACAGATCACCCCCGATGTGCAGGAAATCATCCAGCACGCCTTGCGCTCGCTGCTGGGCAAAGGCTTCGTCATCGCGCTGTTCGGCAGCGAAGATGCAACCGGGGCCATGCACTACCACCTGCGCATCGACCACGACGCCACGGGGCTGGGCATCGAGCATCACGACCACGTCGAAGACGGCTTCATCGACGACATCTTCATGCTCGCCACCCGCATGAAAGCCATGCTCAAGCAACGCGAAACCCTGTCTCGCATGCACGGCGGCAGCCAGGCGACGGGTCAGGTGCGGCTGCTGACCTGGATCACCGAGGACAACAGCCAGACAGTCGTGCAAACCGCCGAGGCTGCGGGGCGCGAGTGTCTGAGTGCGTTGCGCGAGCGCAGGCTGCGGGCTTGAGTCACGGGCGCCGCACGGCTTAATCGATGGCCGCGACCATCAGTTCTCGCAGCCACCTGTGAGCCGGATCGCGGTGCAAACGCTCTGGCCACAGCATGAGCATTTCAAACCCGGGAATCGAAAGCGGCGGTTCCTGAACCACGAGCGTCGGCTGATTGCGCACCAGCCGTTCGGGCACCACAGCAACCAGGTCGCTGCTGGTCAGTGCAGACACCAGCGAGCCGAAATGCGGTGCCGATAACACCACCCGCCGGCTTAACCCCAGCGCCGCCAGGGCCTGATCGGTGCTGCCGGCAAAGCCGCCGCCGTTGGGAGACATGACCGCATGCTCCAGCTCACAGAAACGTGTCAGCGACACCGGTTGCACAAGGTCCGGATGATCATGGCGGGCAGCAAGCACATAACGCTCATGGATCAACGACCGCTGGCGCAGCTTGGGCGGCGCCTCGTCGCGGGTGTGCAACGCCAGATCCAGTCGACCGCTTTCAAGATCCGCGGCCAGGCTGACCGGGTGCTTGTTCAGCATGGCCAGGCGCGTGCCCGGAGCACTGTTGCGCAACCTGCCGAGCGACGGCCATATCAACGCGATGGTCGCGTAATCGCTGGCTGCCACGCGCCAGGTGTGATCGGCCGTTGCCGGATCAAAATCCCGGCCGGGGAGTAACGCAGACTCCAGCGCTGCAAGCGCCTGCCTGAGTGGTTCGCGCAGTTCTTCAGCCCGCGCAGTCGGGGTCATGCCCCGCGGTCCCGGCAGCAACAATGGATCCTCCAGCACCTGCCTCAGCCTGCCCAATTGCAGGCTGACCGTGGGCTGGGTCAGGTTCAGCCGATGCGCCGCGCGGGTCACGTTCTGCTCCGAGAGCAATGCATCCAGCGTGACCAGCAGATTGAGGTCGATACGTCGCAAGGTATTGTTCATGCAAATACCCAGTGTTTGGGAGATTGATTTCCAGCATACCCGATCGAGTCTGTAGCGTTGCCTCAATTACCGACAAACCGGAACCCCTCATGAACGTACTTATTGTCTACGCCCACCCCGAACCGCGCTCGCTGAACGGGTCGTTGAAAGACTTCGCCGTCGATCATCTGCAGAACAACGGCCATCAGGTGCAGGTGTCCGACCTTTACCAGATGGGCTGGAAGCCGATCATCGACGCCAACGATGCACCCGGTCTCGAGAGCAGCAGCCGCTTTGACCCTGCCCTTGAGTCACAACGCGTATTTGCCGCCGGTATTCAGCCGCCGGACATCGAGGCCGAACAGGCCCGATTGCTCTGGGCAGACGCCGTCATATTTCAGTTTCCGCTCTGGTGGTTTTCGATGCCCGCGATCATGAAAGGCTGGATAGAGCGGGTATACGCCTGTGGTTTCGCCTACGGCGTGGGCGAGCACAGCGACCAGCACTGGGGTGATCGATACGGTGAAGGAACGCTGGCAGGCAAGCGCGCCATGCTGACGGTGACCATGGGCGGCTGGGAGTCCCATTACAGCGAGCGTGGCGTAAACGGGGCGCTGAACGATGTGCTCTTTCCTATCCAGCACGGCATCCTGTTCTATCCAGGCTTCGATGTGCTCGCGCCCTTCCCCGTGTACCGGGCAGGCAAGGTGGACAGCGCAACCTTTGCGCGGATTTGCGTCGACTACGGCAACCGTCTGGATACCCTGTTCACCCTTGAGCCCTTGCCATTTCGCAGGCAGAACGACGGCGACTACGAGATCCCGGCACTGACCTTGCGTCCTGAGCTTGCAGCGGGTCGGCAAGGGCTGGGCATTCACCTGCGCGATCAATGACTGATAATGAAAAGGCCCTGCAGTTGCAGGGCCTTCTCATGCTTAGCGCTTTTTGACGGACTACTTCAGGTTGTTTTTGAAAAACTCGCCCAGCTTGTCGAACGGGATAAGATCGACCCGATCATAAAGGTCCACATGCCCGGCCTCCGGCACAATGATCAGTTGCTTGGGCTGGCCGGCCAGTTTGTACGCCTCCTCGCTGAACTCCAGAGAGTGCGCCTTTGAGCCTGCGATGAACAACATCGGCCGTGGCGAGATGGTCGCGATGTCGTTGAACGGATAGAAGTTCATGAACTTGATGTTGCTGGTCAGCGTCGGGTGAGTGGTCAACTCGGGGGACTGGCCTTCGGGCGTGAACTCGCCGCGTGGCGTGCGGTAGAAGTCGTAGAACTCACGTTCGATCGGGGCGGATGTGTCAGTCAGTTTGTGTACCGTGCCGCTGGTATACGCAGTGTCGCCGCCGCTGTATTCCACGTCGCGCTGCAGTGCCGCCTGCTCGATGATCTTCTTGCGCTGCGCCAGCGTCTGCGAATGTTTCAGGCCGTTGCGATTGGCGGCGCCCATGTCATACATGCTCACCGTGGCAATGGCTTTCATGCGCGGGTCGATCTTCGCGGCACTGATGACAAAGCTGCCACTGCCGCAAATCCCCAGAACACCGATTCGGTTTTTGTCCACGAAGGTCTGAGTGCCCAGAAAGTCCACTGCGGCACTGAAGTCTTCGGCGTAGAGATCCGGTGAAACGGCGTTACGCGGCTGGCCTTCACTGCCGCCCCAGAACGACAGGTCCAGCGACAAGGTGACAAACCCTTGTTCAGCCAGTTTCTGCGCGTACAGATTGGCGCTTTGCTCCTTCACCGCCCCCATCGGATGGCCGACGATGATGGCCGGAGCTTTAACGTTCGGGTTCGAGCCTTTGGGTATAAACAGATTGCCCGCGACTTTCATCTTGTACTGGTTGTTGAACAGCACTTTTTGCGCAACGACCTTGTCGCTTGTGTAGAAATTATCGGCACCGTGAGACATGTCTGCTCCTGTCGCAGCGTATGAGCTTATTAAAAGCCCAAGCATCAAAAGAATCTTTTTCATGGCGTGTTACCTCATTGAGAAATTGACCCGCGTTTATCTGCCCGGCCCTGACCGGTGTTTTTTTCCTGCAGGGACGCGTCGTCGCGCGCCGTCCAGGCCAGCGCGGCCGAACACGCCAGTAACACGCCACCGAATGCGAACGGGCTCCACCAACCGAGTCTGTCGAACAGCGCGCCGCCGATGCCGGCCCCGGCGGTGATCGCCAATTGAATGGTCGCCACCATCAGGCCGCCGCCTGCCTCGGCATCGTCGGGCAGCGTGCGGCTCAACCACAGGCCCCAGGCGACTGGCGCCGGCGTGGCAATCAGGCCCCAGACGGCAAGCACAATGGCGACGGCCTGAGGCGAATGGCCCAGACCAGTGAGCGCCACGGCCAGCACCGCCATCAGCAGCGGAATGGCGATCAGGCAGGCATACAGGCCTTTGTGCAGCAGCCTGCCGATCAGGTAGGTGCCGACCAGCCCGCTGGCCCCCAGCGCCAAAAGCATCAGGGACAACGTGTTGACGCTGACGCCGGTGATCTCTTCCAGAAACGGGCGCAGGTAGGTGAAGACGGCGAACTGGCCCATGAACAGCAACAGGATCGAGCTCATGCCGACGGCCACTTGCGGGTTACGCAGCAGGCGGAACGGATTGCGTGCCCGGTTGTGCGGCTGGCTGCGCATGGCCGGCAGGCTCAGCCATTGCCAGGCAAACGCCAGCGCCGCGAGCGGGATGACCAGGAAAAACGCGCCGCGCCAGCCGATGTATTGGCCCATGAAGCTGCCCAATGGTGCGGCGACCGTCGCCGCCAGCGCATTGCCGCCGTTGATCAGCGCCAGGCCCTTGGCGACCGATTGCTTGGGCACCAGCTTCATCACGGTGGCGGTCGACATCGACCAGAAGCCGCCAATGGCAATCCCGAGCAATGCACGGCCTGTCATGAACAACCAGCCGTTGGAGGCCAGCGTGACGATCACGCCAGACACCAGCAGCAACAGGCTGAAGCCCAGCAGGACAGGCTTGCGATCCAGATGCCCGGTCAGCGGCGTGTTCAGCAGACTGGTCAGCACGGCAAAAAAGCCGGAGATCGAAATCGCCTGCCCGGCCTGCCCCTGACTGATGCCCAGATCCTGCGCGATGGGTGTCAGCAGGCTGACCGGCATGAACTCCGACGCAATCAGCACCACCACACACAGCGCCATCGAAAATACGGCGCCCCAGGCTGGCGGATGTGTTGTCGCCTCAGCCCCCTTTAGCGTTGAATCGAATGCTTGCATGCGTCACTGACCTGGCGATGTTGAAAATAGTCGGCACAGGTTAGGGCAAAGGTATTAGGATGATTAGACACTACAATTTATACGCGCTTGTGAGAAGGATTCAGCAATGAGCACACCCAAACTCAATGATCTGCAAGCCTTCCTGCAGGTAGCACGCGATCAGAGCTTTACCAAGGCCGCCACCAAACTGGGCGTTACGCCTTCAGCCCTGAGCCACACCCTGCGCGGCCTTGAAGAGCGCATGGGCCTGCGCCTGCTGGCGAGAACCACCCGCAACGTAGCCCCGACCGAAGCCGGCGAACGGCTGATGCGCTCGATCGGGCCGCTGCTGGATCAGATTGCCGCAGAAGTCGAAGTGCTGGGCGAACTGCGTGACAAGCCCGCCGGCACCATTCGCATTACCTGCTCCGATGACGCCGCAGAAGGCATCATCCGCCCGATGCTTGCAGGGTTTCTCGCACAGTACCCGGATATCCAGATCGAGATCTGCATCGACTACGGCTTCACCAATATTGTCAGCGAACGTTTCGATGCAGGCATCCGTCTGGGTGAATCCATCAGCAAGGACATGATTGCCGTACGCCTAGGACCTGACTGGCGCTTGTCAGTGGTCGGGTCGCCTGCCTACTTCGAGCGACACCCCGTCCCGCTGCAGCCGCAGGACCTGACCCAGCACACCTGCATCAACATCCGTCACTCGCCAAACGGCAGTTGCTACGCCTGGGAGTTCGAGAAGGGCAGCCGCAAGCTCAATATTCGGGTCAATGGGCAATTCACGTCGAACAGCATGATTCATGTGCTCAACGCCGCACTGGACGGCGTGGGCCTGGCCTACGTGCCGGACTCCATGGCCGAGCCGCACATCGCCAGCGGACGCCTGAAAGAAGTGCTGGTCGACTGGAGCCCGTATTTCGAAGGCTTTCACTTGTACTACCCGAACCGGCGACAGGCGTCGCCGGCGTTCAGTGCGTTTGTCGAGGCGGTGAGGTATCGGGGCTAGCCCCCCGCCGCCTGATTACTGCGCGGCTTTCAACGCATCCGCGACCTTGTTCAGCGAACCTTGAGCGGGCTCGGCAAGCAGTTTCAGCTCGGTGGTTTTGCCACGCACCACCACTTGCATGGCGGTGGGCGCACCCTTTGCGTCACCCACGATCCGGTAAGCGGTGTCGCCGCGCACGAAGCTCAATACGTGACTGGCAGCGTCGTACTTCAGTTGCTCACCTTCAGCCTGGGGAAACAGCAGCCCGACCTGATTCTTGCTGTCCACGGCCGCGTAGAACACCGGGCTTGCGTCCCCTGAGCGGAACAACACAATGCGCTTGCCGGACGGCGCGAGCCTGAACGACAGGAGAATCTCACGCTGCTCGTCTTCCTCCCAGACGATGCTGGTGGTGTGCGTCATCTTGCCATTCTGATTGCGACTGACTGTTTCAGTCGGCAGTCCCGACCCACCGGTATGGTCAAGAACCGTCTGCGTTTCCAGAACCGGCTCGCCATTACGGATGCTATACGTAGACGTCTGGTGCCAGCAGCAACCGTCCTTGGTCATGGTCTCGATCTTGCGGGTTTTCTCATCCACGCTGAACAGGCCGCAGTTGTTTTGCGCCAGTTGGGTAAACGAATCGCTGCGCCGAAAACCATCGGCCGTGCCGAGAAAGACCTGATACGAGGGGCCGTGGTAACAGCTGTTCTGCCCGTCCATCAAGGCCAGATCCTTGATGCCATCGAAGTTGAAATCCTGATAGATCAGTACGCTCTGTTCGCCATAGGGCAACTCGTGCACGTTGGTTTTGACCTTGCCGGTTTTCGGGTCAGTGCCAAGCACCAGCTCATCGGACTGCACGCGGATCAAGGCCGCACCGCTGGCCTTGTCGTACACGTTGATGACGCCGGGACGAAACACATCGTCCTTGGCTGAAATATCCAGCGTCGCACGGTATTTATCGGAAAAATCCTGCAGGGTGTAGTTCTCCCGAGGGGAGCCCGCAAAGCCTGCTGCGTCCATTTCACCGTAGGTCGGTAACGCACCGGCCGCACTGACCAGTGTCGACGAGGCCAGGCCGAGCAGTACCCACAAGGCCTGCAACCCGAGACGTGACGCACAGCGTTGAACGATGGATAGGTGCAAGACGCAACTCCTTTGATAATGAGCGATGAGTCTACTTCAGCAATTGATACAATTTGAAATCATTGCTCAACGTGCACTTCGTGCTCACAGGCCGCCCCGTCCGACCCGGTAAATGTTCTAATCACGCCCCCCTCTTCGCTCAACGGGCCCGATGCTTTTATGGATATTCACTCGCTTTGGCTCAAGACCCAGGAACTCTGGGACATGCTCGATCAGCACCCGTGGGTACGCACCGGGCTGGCCCTGATCCTGTTGCTGACCGCCGCACTGGTGCTTGGCCGCGTGGCGCGCTTTCTGGTGCTGTACGCCGTCAGGATGCTCGGCCGTCAGCCGTCCCTGCACTGGATCAACGACTTCCGCCACAACAAGGTTTTCCATCGCCTGGCGCAGATGGTGCCGTCGCTGGTCATTCAGTTCGGCCTCACGCTGGTCCCGGGCCTGAGCACTGCGGGCCGGAACGTGATCGGCAACATCGCCATGGCGTTCACCATCCTGTTCATGACCCTGGCCATCGGCACCCTGCTCAATGCCCTGCTGGACATCTACGCACGCACCGAACACGCCCGCACGCGCTCCATCAAGGGTTACGTGCAGCTGTCGAAAATGATCCTGTACGTCTTCGCCGGGATCATCATCGTCGCCACCCTGATCGACCGTTCGCCGCTGCTACTGCTGTCCGGCCTCGGCGCCATGTCGGCGGTCATCCTGTTGGTCTACAAAGACACCCTGCTCTCGTTCGTCGCCAGTGTGCAACTGACCAGCAACGACATGCTGCGCGTCGGCGACTGGATCGAAATGCCGCAAGTCGGCGCGGACGGCGACGTGGTGGACATCACCCTGCACACCGTCAAGGTGCAGAACTTCGACAAAACCATTGTCTCCATCCCGACCTGGCGCCTGATGTCAGAGTCGTTCCGCAACTGGCGCGGCATGCAGCAATCCGGCGGACGGCGCATCAAGCGCAGCCTGTTCATCGACGCCAGCGGCGTGCGCTTCGTGCGTGACGATGAAGAACAGCAACTCATGCAAATCCACCTGCTCACCGACTACATCGGCCGCAAACAGGCCGAACTGCTGGCCTGGAACCAGGCACAAGGCAACGTCGCAAAAATGTCCGCCAACCGCCGGCGCATGACCAACATCGGCACCTTCCGCGCCTACGCCCTGGCGTACCTGAAAAGCCACGTCGACATCAATCCGAACATGACCTGCATGGTTCGCCAGCTGGAACCCACCTCACAGGGCATCCCGCTGGAAATCTACTGCTTCACCCGCACGACGGTGTGGGTGGAGTACGAGCGGATACAGGGGGATATTTTCGATTACCTGATTACGGTGATGCCGGAGTTCGGGTTGAGTTTGTATCAGCAGCCTAGTGGGGCGGATATGCGGGTGGGGTTGAGGGGGGAGCCGGCGCGGGTGGGGGCTACACCGCTGGTAGAGCCGTTTGCTACAGAACATTCAGGCTGAGAGACGCAGATAATGCGTAACTGAATGTTCAAGATGGATTCACACCCCGTAGGGGCTGGATCAGCAGCGATGAGAAACTTTTCACTGTGGTTCCAATTCCGACCATAAACCACTGCGTCCAATCCCGGCCATTAACGTTCCGTAGTCTTCAAAGTTACAGACATTCACCTCAGCCTGGCTCGTCCACGTGGCTTCACATTCTTCACACACCCACAGCAAAATTTGTGCAGAGCGGACACGCATTGCTCGAACGTAACCTTGGCCGCACCCTTGGCACTCAATCAGCATGTAAATAATCTCTGACAGAACTTCTGTGTAGTCTAATCCTATAGGCCGCTTTTGGCGGATAGCAGTCGGTTATCACTGGTCGTTCTCGACTCATAGCTGCCTTCCACCGGAATGCAGGAATCGGCCAGATGCAATGCGCGCCTCAAAACCTTGAGCTCGCTGGGGGGGGGGTGAGTAGATACATCATTTTCACCTCCGTAGAAAGCCCAAGGATAATCAGCGTCTTTCCTAGGCTGCAATATGAACAGCGTGCCCCCTCAGAGCCAACAGATCAAATAGTTCACGGCTTGGCTACAGCAGCTATCACGAGATAGCCATCAGCCACCACTGTGCTAAGATACGCGCTTGAGGTTCACGCCAAGGATGAAACATGCGTATTGAAAGTATACTAAAGAATATTGACGAACAAGGCACAAGAAGAGGCTATTCGTTTGAAACTTTTGTACTAAACTTATTAAAATATCACTTATCAACTCAAAATAAAGAGCTTGAGATAGGAAACACCCTGACATTTTTCGATGCCATTGCGCCCAATGGTTTTGATGACTACCGGGGAAAAGTCTGCTTTGAAGTAAAATACGACGCTAAAGGACTACTTTACAAATCATCATCATTCTTATCAAAATTTATAACACAAGTCGAATCAATACCCTTCGACGCTCGCCCCAAGACACTAATAATAATATCTGCAACCAGCATCCCGGATCAAGTAAAGGCTTCTATCCAGCGAGTTGGGATCCCCAACTCCAAAAGCACTTGCCGCATAGTTTTTTGGGGGCCAGATGAATTAAATAAATTAGTAACAAAGCACCCAGCAAAAGCTAACGAAATAAGCAATAACTTATTCACCCTGAGATTAGAGGCCGCAGTAAATCCCATAGAGCAAGACTGGCGCAAAAAACGAGACACTATTGTACAGAATCTGAAAGACAGTTTCGACAGAGGGCAGCTTTCATTATTTTTAGGCGCCGGAGTATCAAGCAGTGCAGGAATGCCAGGTTGGGGAAATCTGCTCAACTCACTCTTCATATCCTATCTAACTCAAGAATTTGACACTGACAAAACAATAAACATATCTGAAATCCCAGAAATGGTTGATCGCCTAAACAAAGTCTCTGAATCCTCTCCACTTATGGGTGCGAGATATATTAGAAAGGGGCTTACTGGAAAAACCCCTGCAACTGACAACTTTGTAAATGCAATCACCGAAAGCCTTTATGAACTCAGAAATAAAAGCTTTAACATCAGCTCACCGCTCATCCAAGAAATCGCCACAATGTGCATGCCTAGACGCACAGGAGCCAAAGTTAAATCCGTAGTAAATTATAACTTCGACGATCTACTGGAGAGACAGCTAACAACATCGGGCATTTCTCATCGTAGCATTTACACCGAAAGTGAGGCATACGACCCTGAAGAACTACCCGTATACCATGTTCACGGTTTCCTCCCTGAAAACAGAAAAAACTACAACTCCCTTGAGAAGTCTACATTAGTCTTTTCCGAGGAAGGATATCACCACATCTATACAAACGCATATCACTGGTCAAATCTCGTCCAACTCAATTGCTTGCGAGAGAACAATTGCTTAATGATCGGCCTGTCAATGACCGACCCAAATTTGAGAAGACTCCTTGATATTTCTGCAAGAAGCGTTGAACAGAATAAACATTTTGCATTTATGAAGCGGCTAGACCTTCATGAGTTTTGCTATGAAGTTACGAACGGGGAGCAAAGCACGATTTTAAAGAACACCAAGGGCGCGCAAAAGTTTCTGGACACTCATCACGCACTGAATGAAGAGTTAATGTTGGAGCTGGGTGTCAACATCATATGGTACGAAAATTACGGTGAGATTCCAAAAATTCTGCATATCATCAGCCGCGCACGTGGCAGTTGACTAAATAGCCGCATTGGGCATTCCTACGAGCGCAGGGTAAAGAAGGCTCCAAGGCCAGAAGTACCCGCCTTGAGGTTTGGCTCACAATCTCCTAGAAAGGATTAACCTGTGCTGCTTCGAAGTCCTCGTTGTGACCGGTTTCATCGCCATGGAGGTAGGAGTGAAGAATCATTACGGAATAGAATTTCCTGCCATAGAAAAGCTAGCCACCAAAGCGTTCCCAAAGCTTGAACTGGCTCATCCGCTCTACCAGCGCTTTCCTCGCGAGCAAGTGGGTTTTAGACTCGCGTCTACCCTGCTCCACTCCATTGCTGCAGATCCCGACAGATTAGACGTCGTACTGGGGCTGCAGAACCTACTGATCCTCAAAATCGCCACGTGCGACATTCGAATATCCCGGTTGCGGAAGGCGCAAAATCGCGTTCCTCGTATCCTCGCCCAACCGAAGTACCGCAGCGGTGGCGCTGCTGTCAAAGCACGCTCCACAATGCTCAAGGATCTTCGCAAAGGCATCATGGCGAGACTGGACGAGATCCGCCAACTTGCCTACCTGTGGCGATGCTTTGGGGACGGAATTGCTGCGATTTACCAAAGCCAGCATGCCCTGAGACATCTGCTTTACGACGATAGATATCAGGTGAAGCAGACCGCAGGGGCCATATATGGCAAGGAAGGTTTCGGCCACGAGTACGCCAAGCTGAAGCAGGGCATCGAAATGGGCGTACCCGTGGTGATGTCCGACCTCACTAACATCATTCGTCATGGAGATTTGTGCGCGCTCGCCGGCCCAGATCCAGTTCCACTGGAATTGAAATCGTCCAAGGTCACAGGTGGGCGCGTAGCAAGACAAGCTGAACAGCTCGGTAAAATCACAACCTTTTTCGAACAGGATGAGGCCCGCAATTTTAGGGGATCTATCCGAATCATTCGCACAGAGATGGCGAGCGAAGAGGTCGATCATCGGGAGTTTTTAAACCACGGAATTCAGCAAGCGCTTCGGACTGGCCTCTGGAGTGGAGCTCCCGAGCCGGGACTGCGCTATGTCTGCTATCAAAACGCGATCCTAGAGAATCGCGATTTGGTGTACTTAGAGATTGATAAGTGGGCCACAACCTCTACGTGGGTTACACCGTTGGGCCCTGAGCTATCCTGGCTACCCGCGTACCCATTCACACTGTCAATGTCCCCTCAAAATGCCACCCTCTTCATGCAAGAAGCTTTCGGCATTTTCGTACTCATCGATCTCGAGCTAACCAAACAGCTTTTCAAAAATCTGGATGTTCATTGTGTTTGGCTAATGGATGGCACTCACTCCATGCAAATCTGTCGCGACTCCAACGACCTCATGAAAGGCGCCTACAGGGTAAGTGAGTGTCTGTTTGATCGCGTATCAAAAGAATTCCTGTCCCTATCATGGTTTGTCCAAGAGCGCTCAAGCATCTTTGATGACAGTTGCATACCAGTTTTCACAGAGATAAGCTCAGAGGAAATCATTGCTAAGCATATGGATGGTTGGGCAGACGCACAAGATTTCTACAAGTACCAAGAACCGAAGGTCTAAGCAGCACCGCTGCCGACAGCTGACGCTGAAGAAATACAAGGTTTAATAAGGATAAAAAATGCCGGCCATCACCAAACTAATGCTTCGCAACTTCAAGCAGTTTCCTGAACTGGAAATGGATTTCAACCCAACTAAAAATGTGCTCATTGGAGACAATGAAACAGGCAAAAGTACCGTCCTGCTCGCTATTGATCTCGTGAACAGCGCAAGCCGGAGCCGCGTGGAAACTCTCGGGCTAGAAGCACTTATAAACCGCCAAGCTGTAATGGATTTCCTCAGCGGCGAGAAAAAAGTTTCTGGCCTACCTGAAGTGCTGGCTGATCTGTTCCTTGAGGATGGTGATGAACCGTACTTCCACGGCAAACAAAATCAACTTGGTGATAACTACGACGGTATACGAATGAGGATAGCCGTTCCAGATGACTACCACTTGGCCATCAAGCAGATGCTGGAGCACGATCCACAAAATTTCCCCTTCGAATACTACGCCGTCACCTTCCACACTTTCGCAGGCGAGGGATTCAATAGCTATCGACGCCCTCTAAGGCACCTCCACTTGGACAGTTCTCGCATAGACAGCGAGTATGCTGCCAGGGAATATACCCGAACAGTCTTCGGACTTAATGCTGAGATTCCAGAGCGGCATCGACTTGAAAATTTATATCGAAGAGGTAAAGAAGGCTTCCGCGACAGCCAACTAGGAGAATTAAACAAAAAGTTTCCGCCGTATGAATTTGGAATTCGTACGAGCACTCGAGCCAATCTAGAAACAGATTTGGTAATTACCAAAGATGGTATTTCAATCGAAAATCGCGGCAAGGGCGAGCAATGCTTCATTAAAACCGAATTTGCGCTAGGTCGTCACGATGCCCGAGGGGGCCTTGATGTTCTCCTGCTTGAGGAACCTGAGAACCATCTCAGCCACACCAACACGAAGAGACTGGTTGAACGCCTCGCACGTACTGAATCGACCCAGCTCTTCGTAGCGACTCATAGCAGCCACATCTGCTCCAGGCTCGATCTCCGACATGCGCTGCTTCTAGGGACATCTCAAAGCACAGGCACGCTCAAAGCACTCTCCGAAAAAACTGCTGGCTTTTTTATGAAGGCTCCTGACAACAGCGTCTTGGAGTTCGCCCTATCCAAGAAGGTCATCCTGGTCGAAGGTGATGCAGAGTTCATTCTCATGGAGGAGCTTTATAAGCGAGTTTCCGGAGGTACAACCCCTCAGGCTGATCACGTACACATAATTTCGATTGGCGGCACTAGCTTCAAGCGCTACTTGGAGCTAGCTAGACTCTTGAGCATCAAGGTTGCCGCGATCAGGGACAATGACAAGAATCACCAACAAAATTGCATTGACAACTATTCAGAGCATATAACCGATAGCGCCAAGATCTTTGCAGATAAAGATCCAAATCGCTATACATTCGAAGTCGGGATGTACCTGGACAACCAGAAGGTTTGCAATGAACTGTTCGGCGAGGATAGGAAGACTCTGACGGTGCAGGAATACATGCTGAAGAACAAAGCTGAAGCGGCGTATGAGCTTCTAGAGGCCAACCATGAGAATCTCTCTGTACCTGGCTACATCCAGGAGGCCGTGACATGGATAAGAAAGTAATGTTCGCGGTAGCTGGCTCTGGAAAAACCAGCGAGATCATAAGAAGACTAGCGGAAAACAAACGCGCGATCATAATCACGTACACTGAGAACAACTTTAATCACCTCCGAAGCAAGGTGATTGGTAAGTTTGGGTACATGCCCAAGCACATTACCGTGATGACCTACTTTTCATTTCTACATAGTTTCTGCTACCGCCCGCTTCTTCAGCAGAAAATGAAAACCAAAGGTCTCTACCTCAAGCTACCCTCCGATAAAGTAACACGCGCTCGGGATAAGATGTCTCACTATCGTCATCCCAGCGGGCGCCTCTACTACAACAGACTGGCTAAATTTCTCGATGAGACAAAATCGCACCCTGAAGTCATACGGCGCCTAGAGCGATTTTATGATCAATTATTTGTCGATGAAGTCCAAGATTTTGCAGCAAACGATTTCAACTTGCTGATGGCGTTATCCCCGGTGAAGGCAGACATTCTCTTTGTGGGTGACTTCTACCAGCACACGTTTGACACAAGCAGGGATGGCAACATCAACTGCAACCTTCACAATAATATTGAAAAATACGAAAAGCGGTTCCGCGATTCCGGATACTTTGTTGACAAGAAAACACTCAAGAACAGCTGGAGATGCGGAACGACGGTTTGCGACTTTATCAGAGCCAACCTGAAGATAGAGATATTCCCGGTAAAGGAACGACACACCGCGATAATCAAAATTGAGGATCAGGTTCAAGCTGACGTGATCCATCGTGATAATAATATCGTGAAGCTATTCTACAACACGCACCACCGCTATGAATGCCATTCAAATAACTGGGGAGCATGCAAGGGTCTAGATCACTACAAGGACGTTTGTATCATCCTCAGCAAATCACAGTGGCAACAATACCAAAATGGGCAGTTACACAAGATGAAACCAAGAACAAAAAATAAGCTTTATGTAGCGTGCACTCGTGCTTACGGTAAAGTTTATTTCGCGCCCGAGCATCTATTTGCAGCACACAAAAAATCTTGAGTCACTCAACAGCTGAGTTTCGATGCATCTACCCACCAAGCACGCAATGCAACGCCCTCCTTGCTAGCGATCCCTACTGCAGCACACGCGGAGATAAATGGTGCTGCCCTTTCGAGACCCGCAAATAGTCACGCAGGGACGCTCGCCCATTACCCCTCTGAAACGTCGCTAGTACGTACCGCGAGTTCTCCGTCGTCATCACCCAAAACCTCCCCTCACGTTCGACCTTCAGCACGTCAGAAGTCCTAATCAGGTGACCGTTGCCGAACCGCCCATATTGGTCTTTTCGCTTGTGGCCAAACACCACACCGATACCTGCGCGCGCCCTGATGGATACTCCGCAAAGGTAAGCAGTGACCGGCATGTCGAAACCTTGCTCTTGGGCTTTAATGATTCGCTTGAGGTCGAAATCTGTGTGGCGTTTTCCGTGGAAGTTCATATCTAATGTGTCCAGCATCGTTGGGCTCCGATTGCGGTCTGGATGGAGTTATCAAGAACTGCACACGCAACCAGACGCGCTGGTATCCACACGATCAGGTCATGGCCGAGATGCGTGCGTTTCTAGAGTCGAAGCAGGCTCCGTCAGATGCTGGTTGAGTGACGGCCGGCAGCGCGAATTAACCTGCAGCAAATACTTTCCTATATTGCAGACAGAACCGTACGAGCAGCCAGCGAGCTGGGAATGGCAATAGAAGTAGCCACTTCGGCCCTACCTCAACATCCTTACTTGTATCGCCATGGGCTAGCGCCTGGAACACGGGAAATCGTTGTGCACCCTAATTATCTCGTTGTTTACAAATTGACAGATCGGATCGAGGTTCTAGCGGTGCTTCACGCCAGACAGGTCTACCCTACCGACGCCGGGTAAATCTTCGATTGAGGTGTTGGTGCTTATGTCGAATCAGAAAAGGCCATCGGTCCAGCGGTAATATCTAACTTACCGGTCCAGAAATACCTAAGCACCACCTGACTTTGCAGAAAAACAGCCCATGCTGAAATTGGCAAGGCGTGCTCTCGGAACGCTCACGAATTTACGATAACCGAGCTAGCTGCGAGCTATGCTTGAAGCCCTTTAGTCTGTACAAATCATTGTCATCAGAGCATCAAAAGCCATCCATAAAAAAACGACAAATTGGGGGTAAAGATGAATCGCCTATTTCATGCTGCAGCGTTTGCAAGCGCCATGATGATCGTTGCAGCACCCGCCCAAGCCCGTATTACACAGTTGGAGATCCTGCGGACCGAACCCGCGTTCGGAGGCGAAAGCTTCGGGAATACAGGGGCTTACGAACGCGTCTTTGCGCGCGCTCATGGTGAGTTAGACCCAGGAGCGTCTGGAAACAAGATTATTCAAGACATCGAACTTGCGCCCCGTAACGGTCGTGGGATGGTTGAATACACGACTGATGTTGCAATCCTGCGTCCCGCTGACGTGGCCAAATCGAATGATATTCTTCTATTCGACGTGCCAAATCGAGGCTCTAAGCGCGCGATGTTATTGTTCAACGCTGATATGCAGGGTAGTCCAGCAGCGTTCAACAACTTCGAAGTAGCCGGGGACGGTTTTCTACAGCGCCAGGGTACGACGCTGATCGCGTTTGCCTGGCAGGGGGACGTTGCCCCGGGCGACAACCGCATGATGGTGCAATTGCCGACGGCCATAAATACTGATGGGTCGCCGGTAACAGGTGTGGTGCGCAGTGAGTTGACCACGCTTTCACCGACCGTCAGCCTTAACCTGTCCGCAGGTTGGTTCACCTCCACGCCGCCTCATACCAGCTACAAATCGGTTGAAACCGACAATACCAAAGTGCTCGCGGATGGCTTTCGTCCGACGTTGACGGTGCGTTCGCGGGCAAATGCGCCCCGACAGGAAATTCCAGTGAATGACTGGAAGTTTGGCGATTGCACTACGCCGAACGAAACCCAAATATGCCTACCCGCCGGTTTTCAGCCCGGCAAGCTTTACGAGCTGATTTACCGGGCCAAGGAGCCGGCGGTAATGGGTATCGGTTTTGCGATCGCACGGGATGTTGGTGCGTTTTTCCAGCAGGCTGAGCATGACGATACCGGCGTGCCCAACCCTGTAGTGCATGGGCCAAGGTCAAGTCGATTATCACTGGCTCATCACAATCCGGCCGATTCATCCGCAGCATGATCGCGCTGGGTTTCAACCGCAGCGAGGAAGGTCGTCGGGTCTATGACGGTGCGATGCCGCATATCGGTGGCGGCCTGATGCCGCTCAACATCCGATTTGCTCAACCTGGCCGGGCGTGGGGCCAACAGGTCGATCATGACTACCCTGCTTACGACTTTCCATTTACCTATGGCCGGGAAACCGATCCTGTGACCGGACGCTCGCAGGGTTTGCTGTATCGCTGCAACGATAACAATACTTGCCCTCTGATATTCCACATGGCAACGGCCCTTGAACTTTGGGAGGGACGCCAGTCGCTTGGCCTTACCGATCCACTCGGCTTGCGCGATGCACCTGAACCGGCAAACGTCCGCACTTTTATTATGGCAAGTACGCAGCACGCACCGCCGTCTTTGCCACTCCCGGTTAACCCACCCTTTGGGCTTTGCCAGGTTCAATCAAATCCAAATCCACACACCTGGACAATGCGCGCAGCGTTCATCAATCTCGTTGGCTGGGTTCGTGATGAGACAACACCGCCAGCGTCGATAAAGCCTTCTGTGGCGGACGGCACCCTGGTGCCGGCGGACAGGGTCAGTTTCCCGCTCATCCCCGCGACCAATTACGGTGGCGTTTCGCGCCCCGAGCTCCGCTACACCGGTGCCGTCAATAGCCTGCAAGTGCTTGATTTTGGACCTGGTTTTCGTCCCGAAGACAGCTCTGGCATTCTCACAAACGAGCCGCCGAAATCGGGGGTTGGCAGTTACGGCCTCTTGGTACCTCAAGTGGATGCAGACGGAATTGATGTGGGTGGCGTTCGGGATGTGTATCTGGGTGCTCCCATCGGGACTTACACGGGTTGGAATACCTTCCGGCCCGAATTTTTTGATGGCGGCTTTTGTAACTTCCAAGGCAGCTTCCTCCCGTTTGCCGCGACGAAGAAAGAGCGAATCGTGGCCGGAGATCCTCGCCTTTCTCTGGAGGAACGCTACCCCACGAAGGAGGCGTATGTGTCTGCAGTGAGTAAAGCTGCAGACTCGCTGGTTGAAGCGCGGATGCTGCTTCCTGAAGACCGTGAGCGGCTTGTAAAGGAAGCGCAGGAGAAAGGTGTGCGTGTAGGGCCTTGAGCAGGGGTAAACAGTCGACCACTACAAAGGAGTAATACATGGATTTTCGGTTTCAGATTGCTTCTGATGTGATCAGGGATGGTCTCGGGATTGAACTCATCGACGCAAATGGGCATGTGTGTGCTGAGGTGTTCCGATGTGATGCTAACAACACTTTAACCATCTCGTTGTTCACCGAGGATTTGCCGTATGTGCAGGTTGAGGAGCTAGTGTTACGTGCACGGAAAACATTAGGCCCCTATGAGGATGGAACACCTTTGCCTCCCCCTCTAACCCACAAATGTGCTTAACCCACAGGAACTTGGCTATCACCGCACCATGGGCACTGCTCGATTCTACCCCTCCCGACCGGCCGCATTGGGTCGACTTCTGCCAGTCACGACGGACAGCAGTCGGCCAAAAGCGGTCATTTGTTCTACAACCAGTGCCCTCACTCAGACACCAAGACGAGGGCAGCTTACAACCATGCTTACAGGTATGAGCGAGCAGAATTGATGGCTTGGTAGGAGCGCTCCTGGGTATGATCAAGCGTCAAGGTAAACGGAGGTACTTGTAATGAAATCATTGAGACGACACCGCGACCGCCTACCCGTTTTGGGTTGCTGGCCACAGCAGTGGGTCAAAGATGATGCCGTATGGCATATGTTTGAGTTACAGCTGAAGCCGGACGGGAATGTTGATTGGTATCTTCGTCGCGACGATGTCGCCCATGGCGGCTACGGCCCGATCACCTATCAAGATTACGATGTTGCTGTAACGGAGGCCAAATCCACAAATCTCCTGCTTAAAAATGCTGTAAACAATCTTGCCTTACCGTTTGAACAGTCCGAGTCGATACGTTTGAAAGTGCAAAAAGCGCTGACAGCTGAAGAACGGTTGATGAGCGAGGAAAGGCTCATGTTGATAGAGGCTATCAAGCGACATGAAGCGGACCCTCAACCTCGACTGGAAGACCTGACTGTCTTAAATGGTAACGACGTCCTACGAGCAGAGCTCCATAGGCGCCTACTGCAATATCCCTATGTGCAGCTAGTTTTCTTGGCGCGGTATGGCGCGCTTCTTGAGCGTGAAGGGAACTTCACTTGGCGCAACATCGGAGCTAACAGTCAGAGGGTGGGCGTCTACGCTTACCGCGAGAAAATCGCGCGAGGGTTTGGGATGAGTGGTACTGACCACTGGGGCCAAACCAAAGCTGCAATTCGCGATGCGCTTCTTCCCCGCGCAAACAAGCTACTACACCTTGCCAGCGTGAAACTGTTGCTCGCAGATGCATTGCATCGAGGGCAGCAGGTTTTGATAGTGGGTAGCTTTGTGTTTTGGTACGAGAATGGCAATATTCCTCAGTGGGTAGTGAAGCAAGTAGGTGCTTCTGGTAAGTCGGAGACTGGAGAAGCGATCTGGTATGAAGGTACGATTCTATCCAAAAACCATGGTCGAATCGTTGTGCTGCCTTACATCAAAGAGAACGGGGAGCGAGTGCAGGGACACACCAAAAATGCACCTCATGATGGTAAAGCTCTACCGCGTCAACGGAATGACTACGTCGCACTTCCATTTGAAGTCCTGAAAGGGGACTTAATGTACAGTCTATTCGGTGAATTAAAGTACGAGTAATAAATTAGTAGGGAAGATGATGCGACTACGATGAAGTCGCTATCGGCCAGAAGCTGTTAATTTTTGGCCATTTTGTTTTTCTCAACTTGGTCCGCCCAAGAAATGACTGCTTTGAACCATTTAACTAATTTTTTTTCCTTGAATGCGTTATCTCTCAAACCCTCTATCCCGAAAGCGCATATCGAATAAAACAAGGTCGCTTCAGCTAAATCAACAGCTTCTTGGACCCCTACATGGAGATCCGTAGCTGCTGGAGATATTCCACCGTGAACAAGCTTTGATCTAAACCCGTAAACCCGACGAACAATGCCTCTCCATTCTTCCCTAGAAATTTTATCGTTGATGCATAAAGCAGCAATGCGTTCAGAGAGAGTTGACGTTATGTCATCACGCTCCCCCGTCATAATCAACCTCTCCATTGCAGTGGCGTATTTTATGATCCTGGTGGCATCGCTTTCATCTCTAGTGGCCTCACCAAACCACTGCGCGGCGTCGAGAAATCTCTTACTGAGCGGCCTCAACAGCTTTGGATCCACAACAGTTTCTAAGGCAATGCTCAATAGCTGCTGGTATTCATTATCAGGGCCGAGCATTTGAGACCAGCCATCTGGAAACGTCACTTCCCCGAAATACGCGAACGATGTAGAAGGTTCGAGCACGGCATCCTCATTTATTTGCAGTTTTGCCCTGTGATCATTGGGGAGATGGAGTCCACCAACACGCATACGTCTTGAATGACTTACACCTACCAGCAAATGGAGGCAATTTAAGCCCGCGGTTACAGCCTCAAATGCAAGTCGATCCGAAGTAATTTGATCGCAATCTTTGATGGTGACTTTAGCGACCCAACGAAAATTTCGATAATAACGAATAGCTTCAGCCATTAGCCTTCTTTCGTGAACTTTCTGTTCGGAGGTTTGTGTTCGTCGCTCGACATGATGGATAAGCGCCTTGCGCATTTCAGATCGACTATAAAAAGTCACCGGACCCAATTCAATCTTATGAGGATCTTTGGAGTGCATCAAATGGCAAGGTATAAAGTGCGTAACAGTTTTGCAATGTAGCTTAGCTTGTCTTGCCACATCACTAAGCAGTCTATCCACTTGCTTAGTATCAATATCGACTTTGCCTTTTAAAAAACGTCTACCGAATCCTAGCTTAACTTCTTTATATAATGTCTCCTGCGAGATATTTCCAACTAACCCTGCTCGCCGAGCCGCTTCATCGGCCAACTCTGCCAGTTTCCGAGCAGCAGCAGATCCGCAGATTATCTCTCCACTTTTCTCAGGATGAGAGATCGAGCAGAAACTATCCCAACGATCAATTGTTTTAAAGTCACCTTCCTTGATAATTTTCTGAAACCTGTCGCATTCTGACAGTACAAAATTTACGCTTTGAATCAACTCAAGCTTTGTCACATCCAGTATCTCCTTTTGAGCTTAAACCCATAATTTTATTTCAACGTGATTGCTAACTATATCGGCACCATCGTAACGCTACCTGGCTCTAGGCTTTACCGCTGAGCCGTCGACGATGATTGCCTCAGAGGCCCTGTGACCGACGTGTAAATGTCGGCGCTTACGGCAGGCAGCTATTGGCCGGTAGCCGTCTTCCGCTCCGACAATGGCGCGTCCTGTTCTACTCTCCGATCAGACCTCATGCCCTCCAGCTCAAGGGCATCTCGAACACTTTGGCAAGCCGAGTCAGCGTCTCGGCAGATCTGGCAGAGATAGCGAGAGGAGGCTCTTTGATCATGTAGAACAGATGATCGAGTACGACACCCGCTTCGCCGTGCGCGATGTAGTCCAGAACGATCTCTGCCCCATTCTCAAGACCTGACTGTGCCAGTGGATGATCATCAGGCAAGGGGCCAAGCTGCGCATATTTAGCGGACATCAGTGTAGAGACCTCATCCAGCACTTCGAGGAGGTCTTCACGCAGATCGGGAATCAGCTGATTCATTTCGCCTCTATCCATGCCGTCATATGCTCAGTTTGTACCACCATCTGTCGAAGAGTTGCAGCGCTGACCCCACGACGGATTGCTTTCGACCCGTACTAGACGCTCGCAACGGGCCGGGACTGTTAAGCGGATGGTATCTCCTGATATGACCGGCGTTTAATTAGCCATAATTTTGCGAAAAACCTAAGCCTGATCGAAGCAACAAGTCAACTTAGCCGAAATCCGGGGGCAACCGAAAAACTACTAATAAGGCTATCTTAGCTTCCTAACGAACTTACAAAAGCCCAGCCCTACCCTCATGTGGATTATTAGTAAAAACTGTTAGATGCACATCTCGCATAGCTTCCAGAGGTGGGTGTTGATTCTCAATTATTACGACCTGGCTGCCGCTAGTATGATGACGGATCAAGTACTCATAGAATTTTTCTTTTAAATTACTTCCTCTCAGAAGCAAATCATCATCACCTTCAGGCGCGAAATAGGCAAGAAGCGGAGAGTCGAGCACTAGGAAACCAGGGTGGGGCAATGAGTTCTCTTGAGCATACTCAAGTAATCCCAGGCTTACCGCTGCGTGTGTGATTGACCGCAACCCTCTGCCACGGCTGCCCCTAGGTTTGCCATCGATAATAAAATCACTGGAGCCCTTGTCAAACACAACTTTACACTCGCCGGGAAAATTCCATTCATTTAGAATTGAGGAAATCTTGTCTGATAACGAATTGCCAATCGTGTCTGGGATACTGACAACGGCTGTCGTCTTGCCACCAGCTGAAGATCCCTCTTTTTCAAGTGATAATTTACGCTGAGTTAACTGTTCGATGCGCTCAAAGCCATTAATTTTTTTTGACACATCTTGCCGGAATTCAACCAAAGATTCAAAATCGATTTTTTCTTCATCTTTACGAGGGGAAAGCACCTCCTTTAAAGTGGCCTCGATCTCAACATACTCCTTCTCCTGACCTGAGTAATCTCTTGAAAGCTCATCGCTTTCAATCTTTAGTTCATCAATGGTTCGAACTAGATCGATCCTGAGTTTTTCAATTTTGGCAATCTCGGCGGAGGCTGCTAACACGGCCGAGCGAATATCCACTTCATCGTCATCTTCAAAGTGCTGATTGCAGGGTGCGGCACCACACATAGGGCAGTCCACTTCATCTACATAGACGAGCATGGAGCCGCTTTCTTCAATGGCCTCTAAGCGCGCAAGGTCGACATCATAATGGTCACGCAGGAGGTCAAACCTTGTGAAAAGGTCAGAGATTTCGTCAATGCGCTCAGAAACCAATCGCCGCTGAAAGACGTTATCTTTACGCTGTTCCAAAAGTTTGGAAATCAATTCATCATTAAGGGCAATTGATTTTCGATAGCGTTCTAACGTAATACCGATTTTCTCAAGCTGAAACTCAAGCTCTTCGCGCTTGCTATCCCCCACGTCAGCAGTCAACTCGAAAATCAAATCATCAAGCAAAGAAATCTTGCCTGAGTTGTCGACCACTTTCACTACAGGGGTATTGATTGCCGAGTCATCCATTCCGGTCACAAGCAATTTGACGGTTGCTAATTCAGAAGTTTTAGTGGTGAATTGGCCACTCCAAAACGGCGATCCTTTAGTAGAAATCTCTTCATCTTGAACAACAACTAACCTTGCTATGTTCCGGAATCCCAGGCTCTGCAAAGTGGATTTCGCGCTGCTTTTCAGAACCTTCTTGCCGAGCAGCCCAAGCTTGTCAAGCAAAAACCCCGAAAGGTTATCTGTAGCACCGTGAGAGTGTGTAGCCTTTAGTATCGTCGATTCATCCTGACCGCCCTCGATCAGTTTGAAGCCTCCACCATTTAGCGCTCGCTCCAAACTCCACTCTTCGCCAGAGTCGGACTCTAACGACAAAGTGATCCGATCATACCCCTCCAACTCATCAATTTCTCTGAGTTCAGAACCACCTAGCATGTAATCGATTGTCTCAGCCAGATAAGATTTACCAGTATCTGATGCACCACAAATTACGTTCACACCTTCAAAAAAATCTACATGTCGCTCATCAGTCGGACCTGAGAACTGAACACATCGCAACTGGAAACTGAACTCACTCATTATTTAGAGCCCCTCTGCTCAAAAGCTTGAAACTCACTGGTCCATCTAAAAATCCGATGAGTAACCTTTCGAACTTCATCCGTGGGTGTATTTCCATATGTCTCATACGCCCACCTGGCCCTGTCTAGTAACTTAAGCGCATAATTTGATGTTAGTGAGGATATGAAAGGCTGAGCAGTATCGGTCGCGATGTAACTAAATCCTTCATATGACGCGATCCGACTTAACAGCCCCCGCCTAACCATCAGTTTCAGTCCTGACTCTATCAATCCTCTGCGCACAAGAAGCTCACCTGCTCGCAACGGCAATGGTGCATGTAGACTACGAGGCCCGCTGGCATCTTCGGAGTGCACTACCAAATAGTCCATCTCTACTAAACGCTGTAGGTCCATTGCCATCGGAAATGCCGCAGTTAGGATAGCTAGAGAACGTACTCCTGTCTCCAGAGGGCCATTGAAAGGACTATTAACTGTTGGCTCAGTCATTTTCAGGCACCCACGTTAATCGATCATCATTTGCCAACTGATGGCATATGCCCTGACGATCCTGGGTTTTGAATGCTGAGGCTAAGGGATTTGCTGAAGCAGCAACGGTTGAAGAGTGGGTAATAGTGGCCTTCATTCGTGCCAATCCGTCTGCATGGTCATCCTCACAAACATCCACAACCCCATAGAATATTTCCTCTTGCAGGGCCGCGAACGTACCTTCAGGTACGGTATCTCTAGCAAAATTCCTTAGAGACTCTGCATGATAAAACCGCTCTCTCTGCCGGAGATAGTCTCTTTTTAGTGTGCCATGTGACTCAAAGTCAGTCTCATGGGTTATAGACTTATTCAGATGATTCGCATAAGCATCAAATATTTGTCGAATATAGCGACTTTCACGGCCAGTAGGCACTACCGGAGGTTTCAATGAGTCGGGCCTGAAAGGGAGCCCACCACCAAACCTAACAGCATGGAACTGGGTCCGGCTATGACCATCTATTAATTCGACAACAGATTTTGACGAAAATCTGGAGAAATCGAATGACTGAAAATAATCGAGAATCGCGCCCGATAGCGGAATCTCCATCGTCGATGTGATCCAACTTTTACAATTTTGGTCCCAATTTTCCTCCGCCTTGAATTGCAGTTCCTCAGGATTATTCAGAAGCTGCTCTAGGGTGGTTCCGATGTCTTGAGATCCGACAAAATAATGCTTACGTGGAGGGATATAGTGCCCCTTAAACGAATAATAAATTATCTTCCCAATCTCAACCCAGATATCACTAGGCCGGAGCGGATGACCATATCGCTTGCACTGATAATTATCCCAGGTGCCTTTGAATCCTTCAGGAGAGCAGAAGCCTGCGATATCCACACCCAAGTCCCCCGAGCCGCCGAAGCGTCGGACTTTTGGGTATTCAGTCGTCAGGCTACTCCCCCATTCCTCCACGAATTCCTCCCACTCTTCTGGGCTGAAGCTTCGAACGCGAAGGGGTTTAGGTATCGGAATACCGCTTATTACATGCGTCGCGGATGCGGAAGTCGTCCGTTCCCTTGGGGTAATTTCTTGTAGATCGATGTCCGAAATCACAATGCTCGCCTGCCATGTTGGAGCAGTGGCCCCCACTACACGAGGTGCCGATGTTTTCACTCCCCGGATCCTAAAACGTCCGTGCTGGGGGTGGACCGACGCTAGCAGAATGCCACTTTTTCGTCCATTGCTATGCGCATGCAGTCACTACCTTTCTTGGACGTCCGCTAATGGCCGATTCTGTTGAAAAAGTCGGATGTGGTTTTCACGGCAGAAAAGTACGCGCATGAGATTGAAATCTTGAATCGCCGCAAAGGCATTCAGACTCAGATTTCACGTAGCAGTGCGTAAAAGAGGCGCTTTCACCGAGCAGTTTTCTGGCAGTTTGAGAAAACCGACTTTTTCAACAGAATCGGCCGGTTGCTGTCCGTCACGAACGGCGGCAATCGACCCAAAGCGTTCATTAAAAGCAGGCCTGGCCAAAAGAGAGTTCGAAGGTCAGACCTTCCTAGCCTAGTCGCTGCTACCCATCAGAATCCATCTTTTCCCATGACCCTGAATATCGAAAGAGAAGTCCTACAATACTGGGTACGCCGGATGGCCTCTGGTTAGCCGAAATGCAGTTATGGCGCTGGCTTGGTCGAGGCGCACATACGTGAATGGTGCCTCAAGAATGATCAGGATTTCTGAGCGCTTCGGCGTTAGATCTAATGGACCATAACCGCCATCCCGCCAGCCAAAGAATTCGGTTCCCATATGCGGATACCGCAAAGGCATTATTGGTGCGTACGCCTGTGGGGAGTGGCTTTCACGAACCAAGCCTTAGTGAAGCCACCGGCTCGGTCTTTCGAGCCGTCATCCCGCGCGCTGCCCTTGCCATGCCTATGTGGACAGGGCTTCAGGAGTAATCAGCCAACCCACCTTCCCCACACAAACCAACGCTATTTCCTACACACAATTAAGGCGTGAAGGCGCAGACAATCGACAGACTAACACCTACGATAAACCCATCCACACTGGATACGATCAAGTTACTACTGAAGCACGCACCTCGCTTAATAACGAGATAACAAGCAACACATTTCTTGCCACACACTAGATAGTCATATTCAACCAACTAGCGGACTTGGGAAACAAGCTCGCTCGGCCTAACCGCGTAAAAACCCTACACATACGCTTATATACACATCAAGAATTAAATCATTTTAAGGAATATCATGAAAAAATTATTGATCGGCGTCGCAGTTGCTACTTCCCTGCTGGGACTGTCCATGACCTCTCAAGCGGCGGAAAACTGCCCTGCTGTCTCGAAGATCGAGCAGGTCTCGCCCGGCGTTTACCGGGCGAGCGGCAATGACGGCGAGTGGACCGGCGTGCTGCAAGGCGTTGTGACAAAGAAAATGCCTGTGCAGTCGTTTGACCTGGCCATCGCTATTCAAGAGGGTGCAGACGCGCCTCAGATGTTGCAACACTGCACCTACAACATCGGTGGGCGCGAGGCGCTGGACATGCGTTTCATTGCTAAAAACAATAAGGATTTCACTATAAAAACTGCAAGCAGTGCCTGGAAGAAAGAAGATGGGCCTTTTGGTCTTGTC
Organism: Pseudomonas sp. P135; assembly: GCF_020312125.1. Lineage (NCBI taxonomy): Bacteria > Pseudomonadati > Pseudomonadota > Gammaproteobacteria > Pseudomonadales > Pseudomonadaceae > Pseudomonas > Pseudomonas sp. P135. Next base: position 7,751 of record NZ_JAGPYR010000011.1, on the reverse strand, counting down.
TATAACGTGTGTGAAAAAACATCACCTGAAAACTGCAAGTTCACTGTCGTTCAGTAACACGAAATAACCCGGTCGCTCTTCAGCGAGCCCCACGACGACTCGCTGAAGAGCAACTCACGTCAGATCATGCAAATCCTTGCCCAGTGCAGGCATGACCTCGAAATGAGAGAACACCACCTCCAGCCCTCCCCGTTCCGGGCTGCAGCACATCGGGCCTACGGCATAAACATCACTCGCTGGAAATGGTGCCAGGCGCAGCAATGGCCAGCGCAGGCCGTCGCTGGAGTGCTGAATACGCAGTAAGCCCTTGGCGACGGTGACTCGCAGCCAGAGGCCGGATGACGAATCAAATACACCCGTTGCCCAATCGGATTGTCCGCAGGTTAAAACGCTGCCCAGCATCAGGGTTCCGTCACTGACTTCAACGCCGGTTTTGACCCAGTTGCGCTCGTCAATGCGGACCATCAAGCCCGCTTGATCGTAAAGCGTCTTGAAGTCACCCTGCACATGCACTTGCGCAGTGAAATCACCGGTCACCGAAACACCCAGAAAATGACCCGTGTCGCGGCAGAAGCCGTAGTGCGTCTGCTGCCAGAAATCGGTTTGCGGATCTGTGGTGACCGTCAGACGCTCGTCCGTCACACTGCAATGCCGGGGTGGGTTCAGCCAGAAGCCTTTGTCGAACATGTCGCCTCCTTTGTGGGGTTGTCGAGGGTGATGGACCGGGTACGCCGGGAAACGTAGGCAGGCCCGTCGAAAGTGCTTCCTGATTGAAATGGATCAGGTTTTACCTTGGAAGGCCTGATCGCACTAATTGAGCCGCATTACCCGAAGGACCAAGGTGGGCCTGATCGCGATGTTGCGCCAATGCAGGGTGATCGATGCAACGATCATTTATGCGCCGAGCTCGACCAGGAACAAGGACGGCAATAGTCAGTCTGTCTAAAGCGAGCTCGATAATAATGACCCTTTGACGAAAACTTATACTCCAGCCTCCTTACCGCTTAAAAATTGACAATATGTCAGCCCGAACTAAAACCAAAACCAATAAATCGTAGAAACACTAAAACAATCTAGCTTTAAATAAACTAATTAGAGGCCAAGCTCTTCAATTACGTCATCTTCCCCCATAGGAGAGTAGTCGGGTAATTTTTTTGCTTCACTCTCTGCAATAGCCTCTTCATTATCAAAAATATCAATTTTTTTACATCCAGACGCAATGCCCGATGTAAAGCGTACTAATTCATCATGAGGAATATAATCCTCATCATGAGCAACTATTCGCCAATCACCTTCGATTTTTCGATCAAACAATCCATAAGAGTCCAATATTACAGGCCGCCCAAGCCTTTTCATCGAAACTAATTTTGACGCGTCGGGAGTATCTAATACTTGATCAAATATCTCTGCTACGTGACCAAGACTGTTTTGAGTCATTATTCTACCAATACGATATTTTCCATTTACAGAAAAACAGAAAATATCGCCCGACTTTATATTACGCAACAACGTTTTAGGCTTTTTCGCCCAGCTATAATATTTTACGCCCATCATCCACATCCTCCAGAGCCTAGTGATAATTTCTTAGCTCGATAATTGCCTTCAAAATTACTCTGTCGAAAAGCTGCTCGAGTCGTATTATTGTGATCAAATGAATTGTATTTATTCCCCCTATTTCCTAGGGATATATCCTCTCCAATCACACCTGTTTTAGTCTCGTAATGCTCAATATAAGCTTGCTCATATCCTCTAGCCTGCCCGTAGTTGACATTTCTGTCCAAAGGTTTTAACTTCGCTCCAGAGCTAAGTCTACCCGCATCTACGTGTTCAGTACGGCGCCTAGCAATATCATTCGTAATGCCTACATAGTAAGGTTTGCCAGCCCCTTTATCGAATAATCCATATACATTAAACCCAGGAGCAAGCTCGTGCACCCATCCTAACGGGTCAATCCACTGGATAGGGTTTGGGGCATATTTATACAAATTCTCCCCACCCAACAAACCCAATCGGATCCTGCGTTATAAACCGCCCAATCTCCGGGTCATAATACCGAAACGTGTTGTAATGCAGTCCCGTCTCGACATCAAAATACTGTCCTTGAAACCTTAGGTTCTGCTCAACCTCGTTCACCACCAGCTTCTCAACCGCCCCCCAGGCTCGGTACTTCGCCTGCCAGACAATCTGCCCTTCGGCGTCGGTCATTTCAGCGGTGTACCGATCTGGTCGGTGTGGAAGTAGTAAACCTTGTTCTCTACCTCGCCTTCTTTCTCGTCAACACGCGCCAACGGTGCATAGCTGCCGGGCTCGTAGAGGTACAGGCTGCTCTGTCCCGGACTTTCCTCACGCAGCATGCGCAGGCCTTGCCAGAGGAAGCGTTTGTGGTCGGTTTGGCCTTTGATCTCGGACTGTTTAAAGACTCGCTTGCCCAGACTGTCGTGCTGGTAGCTGCTGGTGCTTTCCACCTGTGTGTCGGCCATGGTGCAGCTTCGTAGCAGAACTCTTCGCCGTCGACCACTCGACCGGTGTTGCTGTCGTAGCCGAATGCTTGAGTGCGATAGACGTAAGCGGCAAGTCGTCGCGTCCAATGGCGCTGATCGGTCGGCGATCCAGGTTGACTTGATACGGATAGCCACTGGTGTAATACAGATGGTTAGGTGCAGGCCTGTGCGAAGAGACTGTGTGCTCAACTCGCTGAGTAGATCGTACTCGCAGGGCAACGGTCCATAAGACACAGTATTTTTGACACAGTGGACCAACAGTTCTTAGACAAAGTCGATTTTTCAGCTTTGACGCCAAGTTTCTACCCCCTTTGGTTTTAACCTTAAACTATTAAAGAGCCGTAAATTCTAATATATTAAAAAGCAAAAAGTCTTATGCATTATTTTTAGTTATTATCGAAGCTTTTCAGATAATCACCAAACCAAAACTCTACAGCCTCTTCATTAACGCCATACATACCTTCCCAAAAATCTACAGGATAGCTCCAGTCTGTTGAACGAGATTTTTTTGGCGCAAGTCCAATATACGTATAACCCTTAGTGAACCCTTTATGATCTGGGCTTTCCAAAACACCAATCTGCCCTAACAAATCCAATAGACCTCGGGATAACTCTTTGTTTAACATGGAGCCCTGTATAGCCCTTACTTTTTTTTCCAATGTCACAGGCGTTTCTTCAGGGCCTGATTCCCTAGCAGTTTTTAGCACCTTCTTTAAAATATCAATGGATTCAACTTTTTCTGATGGCGCTTTATTATGTTCCCTTAAGAAAAAATACAGTTGTTCAGGGTTTCCGCTGTTGCTGACGCCTATGCTATACCTAGCGAGGTTGCAAAAAGTGAAATCTCTTGTTTTTTTCTTAAACAAACCACAGATATTGCATTGGATATTTTCCGTAGACTGAAAACTATGCTTCGGAAAGTTCAACATAATAGCGTAAGCTGAGAGAGCTGCTCTTTTTTCTGGCTTGCCTGTTTCAAGACCTACCAAGAAAGATTCGACAATGCTTTCTTTTGCAGCTGATTTTTTCTCATGGAAAAGTTTTTCTATGAGTTCGTCGTGCTCAATTTCTTCACTTGGAAAAATCATATTATTTTCAAGCAGAACTTCTAGTGAGCGAGGACTACTCAGCGTTTCCACAGAGCCGCTGCGATAAAAGTCTTTTATAGCCTTTTCCAAATCTTTATTCATAGTAACCCCTAGCAAGTTGCTGTGCCGACTGCGGTGCGCGTTTCAATGGGTGACAATGAGCTGACTTTGCTCACACCTTTTCCTTCCAAGTAATTATCGGCGCCAGCTACCCTTGCTCTACCCTTTTCTGTAGGAAGTTTATCGTCAGCCATACCATGGATAATATTTCCCCGCACATTAGCACTACCACGACCTAATATCGGTTTTTCTCTAACCCCGGCATTCTCAATGCCTCGTACAACATCATAATCCGTGCCTCTTGGAGTTATTTGAGAAATGCTATCGCCAGTCCCGAAACGTACGCCATCTGCTCCCTCATTTTTACCGTGACGACGCATAACATCGCTCAACGACGTTTTATCTGAAGCACGACCATGATAATAAGCACCATCTTCGTTAGAAAGGAAATAGTTCCAATCCAGCCCTAACGGATCAATCCAAGCTGTTGAATTATGTGCATACTGATATAAATTAAACCCACCTTCCAACCCAATCGGATCCTGCGTAGTAAACCGCCCAATCTCCGGGTCATAATACCTAAACGTGTTGTAATGCAGCCCCGTCTCTACATCAAAATACTGCCCCTGAAACCGCAGGTTCTGCTCAACTTCGTTCACCACCAGCTTCTCAACCGCACCCCACGCCCGGTACTTGGCCTGCCAGACGATCTGCCCTTCGGCGTCGGTCATTTCCAGCGGCGTGCCGATCTGGTCGGTGTGGAAGTAGTAGACCTTGTTCTCGACTTCGCCTTCTTTCTCATCAACACGGGCCAGTGGCGCATAGCTGCCGGGCTCGTAGAGGTACAGGCTGCTCTGTCCCGGGCTTTCCTCACGCAGCATCCGCAGGCCTTGCCAGAGGAAGCGTTTGTGGTCGGTCTGGCCTTTGATCTCGGACTGTTTGGCGACTCTTCGGCCCAGGCTGTCGTATTGGTAGCTGCTGGTGCTTTCAACCTGCGTGTCAGCCATGGTCTCGGTTTTGACCAGGCGGTTTTCGCAGTCGTAGGTGAAGGTTTGCCAGCGCACGATGCCGACAACTTTTTCGATCAGGTTGCCCCAGGCGTCGTATTTGTATTCGTGGTTCGCCCACTGTTTGAGGCGGTTGTCTTTGACGTGGTCGAAGCGGCTGGTGTTGAAGTTCAGGCGGTTGGCGGCGGCGTCGTAGCGGAATTCTTCGCCGTCGACCACGCGGCCGGTGTTGCGTGCCAGCAACTGGCCGTTGGCTTCGTATTCGTACTGGGTTTCGCCGCGCAGTTTGTCGAGGGTGCGGCTCAGTTCACCGGCCGGGTCGTATTCGTAGCGGCGGTGAATCGGGTTGTAGGCGTGTTCGACGTAACTGCCTGAGCAGTCCTGAAAGCGCACAACCTGAGCGAGGCTGTTCCGCCACAGGTATTTGGACTTGAGCGTCGGGTCGACTATGGTTCCCCAGTAGCATGTTGCTGTGGCGGGTCACCACGTCTTCGGTGTAGGTGAGACGAAGCGCACTGAATCGCCGTTACCATTGAACACCTCGCCGAGCTTGCTGTCGCTGTCGGTAGTACAGCTTGATTTGGTGTAAGCGATAGCACAGCGCTAATTCAAGAGAAAGTGGCAGCTGACTGAGACAAAGTTGGCAGTCATGCCGCGGCATACCTTATTAAAGAGCAATAGAGCTTTTGGTATATGTGGAGTAGGTAGCAAATGCATCGTTACGACTAATAAATCATTTTTTACGCTTGCGGTATCTGTGCCTTTCGAGCTAATAACTAGCTATACATAAAATGCTGGCTAGATTATTTTATTTAAAGTTGCTTGTGGTTTTTCTAGGCTTTAAAGATCTTAAATGTATCATTTTCATAATAAAACTTAAACGCATCGAAGTAGTTCTCGACGCTTGGGTGAGGTAATTGTTCATTAACATTTGATATTATATCTTCGATAATAGGTGTTTCTAGGGTCTCCTTCCAACCCTCACCTAATACTTGCGGAGGCAAGTAGTCTGTGGAGTCGGGCGGAAAATCGCGACTATCTAGTGAAAATGCCCCTTTGGTATCCAATGCCCATGGGGTGTCAGGAAGATAAAACCATGAGTCTGGCATCTCTGATATGTTTAAAATAACTTCTCTAATGCTATAAGTCTTCATTTTCACCTCAACATGCTGAGTTTTGCAACTTTTTAAATCCACCCTACTGGTTAGGGTGGAGGCTGTTCTGTACGGGGCCTGGAGCCTTATGTTGCGCTCTAGGCATCAACTCAATATCTTTAGGGCTTTGAGCATTATGATGCCAAGAATGGTTTGGAGGGCTTCTATCACTGAAACCTCCTCTAGGACCAGGTTGAATGTGCTTTGCCGCATCTGGAGGAAGAGCTGGCTTTAGCTGGGGGGTATAATGCTATAGCATATTCAAAGCATATGGCTGGTTACTAATTTTTCTAGATCGCTAATACTTATGCCGAAAGAGGTTTTTGTATTTGAGATTTTTGTGGCTAGATCTAATACAACGGCAATTTCATTTGAGGTTACTTTATTTTCATCATAGAGTTCGTCAATCTCATAGCTCAATAAGTCTATATTCTGCAGAGCCATGTCTACGCATTTATGAAGTTTGAAAGTGTCGGAGTCGATAAGAAATAATAAAAAATAATCTAATGCAATCATCAGATTTTGTGCATAGCTACCTTCTTGCTCAGAAAACTCCTCAGTGTCTGGTATGTTTTTCTTTACAGTATGCTCAATTTTTATAATAGAATCTTTCTTTTCGGACAGCGAGGTTTTTAGCGCTTCTACAACTAAACCTTCAAGATTTTCTGAATAGCAACTATCAAAAGCTTTTATAAGACGTATTTGCCTATACAAATAGCTTGCTATCAGCAAACATTTTTGTTGATGATTAAGTTTCTCGATATAGGACAACACGGTGGCGTCCTCAAAAATCAAATTCCACTGCATGTGCTTCCTCCTAACCGTTTCCGACTTTTTTTACCAGTTGTATGTGTGTCCGTCTTAACACCGTGCTCCTTCATTAAGTGTTCACAGTCCAAACACACCCCTCTCGATGCATCTATATTGGTCGCGCCTTTACCTGCTTTTATTATAGTTTCCTCTGCATGGCCCTGCCCATTTACGACGTTAATCCCTTTACCTTGAGCCCACTCTCGTTGAATTTTAGGCACGGTCTTATCGCTTGATGCAATGAATAATCCCCCTTTGCTATCCATTCCCAAAGCAGTAGTCTTAAACTTTTGCGCGGTAGGATCAAGCAAAGCATGAGCTTCATTCACAAGGCCTAGTAATTCAGATAAGCCCCATGGATCAATCCAAGCTGTTGAATTATGTGCATACTGATATAAATTAAACCCACCTTCCAACCCAATCGGATCCTGCGTAATAAACCGCCCAATCTCCGGGTCGTAATACCGAAACGTGTTGTAATGCAGTCCCGTCTCGACATCAAAATACTGCCCCTGAAACCGCAGGTTCTGCTCAACCTCGTTCACCACCAGCTTTTCAACCGCCCCCCACGCCCGGTACTTGGCCTGCCAGACGATCTGCCCTTCGGCGTCGGTCATTTCCAGCGGTGTGCCGATCTGGTCGGTGTGGAAGTAATAAACCTTGTTCTCTACCTCGCCTTCTTTTTCATCCACGCGCGCCAGCGGCGCATAGCTGCCGGGCTCGTAGATATACAGGCTGCTCTGTCCTGGATTTTCCTCACGCAGCATGCGCAAGCCTTGCCAGAGGAAGCGTTTGTGTTCGGTGTGGCCTTTGATCTCGGACTGTTTGGCAACTCTTCGGCCCAAACTGTCGTACTGGTAGCTGCTGGTGCTTTCCACCTGCGTGTCAGCCATGGTCTCGGTTTTGACCAGACGGTTTTCGCAGTCGTAGGTGAAGGTCTGCCAGCGCACGATGCCGACGACTTTTTCGATCAGGTTGCCCCAGGCGTCGTATTTGTATTCGTGGTTCGCCCATTGTCTGAGGCGGTTGTCTTTGACGTGGTCGAAGCGGCTGGTGTTGAAGTTGAGGCGGTTGGCCGCAGCGTCGTAGCGGAACTCTTCGCCATCGACCACGCGACCGGTGTTGCGCGCC